>DATIHM010000066.1:0-10857 GCA_035480695.1 Candidatus Saccharimonadia bacterium | reverse complement strand
GAAATCAGAGCCACGACCGACAAACACCAGCGCGTCCTGGTCACCACCCTGACAAAGCGCATGTCCGAAGACCTGGCCGAATACCTGCAGGAAATCAACATCAAGGTGGCCTACTTGCACAGCGACATCGACACGCTGGAGCGCAGCGACATCCTGCGCGACCTGCGGCTGGGCGTTTACGATGTGTTGGTCGGCATTAATTTACTGCGCGAAGGGCTGGATTTGCCGGAAGTTTCGCTGGTGGCCATCCTTGACGCCGATAAAGAGGGGTTCCTGCGCAGCGAGCAGGCGCTCATCCAAACCGTCGGCCGTGCCGCTCGCCACGAGCAGGGCCACGTCATCATGTATGCCGACCACGTCACCGGGAGCATGCAGAAAACCATCGACGAAACGACCCGTCGCCGTAAAATCCAGGAAGCCTACAACAAAGAACACGGTATCACACCGACCGGCATCAAGCGTGAGATCGGCAAGGGGATGCGGCCAGAACTGCCCGAGGAGGCCAAACGTGCCAAACTCGACCTCAAGAAAATCCCCAAAGACGAGTACGGCTCGCTCATCCGTGACCTGACCTCGCAGATGGACCTGGCCGCCGCCAATTTGCAGTTCGAGCAAGCCGCCGAACTGCGCGACCTTATCGACGAAATCAAGCAAAAGGCTTAGGGTTGGACCTTCGGGCCCCGGATCTCCTGAGCGATGCCATAGGCGTGGTCAGTCGGGTAATTGTTGGCATCCATGTGTAATACCTGCTTGACCTCGGCACCGGTCACATCAATGGCCCGCCAAGTTATCCCTGGCCCATAATCGCATTGATATGTTATGTCTTGGTATTTACGGTGGTTATACAAAATTGTCAGCAGGAATTTATGGTCGAGGGTCGAGTCATTCCGAATGGCGATGCAGGCGTCGCCGGTGTTTGAGCGTTGGTCGGCAGTCGGCCCGACTCCATCTGTAGGCGGTCCGAATGTCGAAGTCTGGCCTTTGACCTCGTAGCCTGTGAAGCTTAGGTTGCTGTAGCGCGGCAGTTTTTTCAGCAGCTTGTCTGGGTGTTTTGGGCCCTTTGTCTGCCAGGCCAGGGAATTGGTGGAGGGCGACGAGCTCGGCAGTGTTCCGGTCGCGGGCGCCTGGGCGTGTCGGACTTCGCGTTTCGGCTCGACCGTCGTCGCCACGGCGACCGCCGGCACCGCGATGCTGCCGGCCGCTCCAAGCACGGCGGCCCTCCTTCGCACATCAGGGTTGACTTTGCGGAATATGGTCTCAGACATACCCACCTCCTCAGCAGTGCGCCGCCAATAAGAGCAACGCCTTAAATGATGAACCCGTCAATTCCGTTTCAGCAACCCCAACACACCCAGATTTTTATTGACTCGCAGCCGCCGGAAAACCGGTATATAGTGTTCTAGTTTAAAAAAACGGCCACTTGGCCGCAGTAGGATAAGTCACAAAAGAGGTTAAGCTGCCAACACCAGGGTTGGTTTCGTGGAGGCAGGCTGCGTTTTAGCTGCCTCGGCGGCCGCGACATTGGCGCGCATCTGCCAAGTGTCGGCAACTTCGACCCGCCAAGCAGGCAGGAAAATGTGTTCTGTAACAGGAGTATCCCACGAGGTGAGCAGCTCGACGTCTTGAGGCATGCCTCCAATCAGTTTGAGACGTTCCAGCAGGAAGGGAACCATCGGCCCGACAACCCTTCTCGTAGCTTGCTGGCCTTCAGGCAGTTCGATGTTCAAGCCTTGTGGCAATGGGAAACAAATATCAAGCAGAGCTGAATCTATAGTGAGGCCGACATCTGGTGACCACTCTGAAGCAATCTCTTCATGGAAGGCCTCCATATGCTTTGAGTCGCTTTTGCCGTCTTCCATGCCCTTGTTTGTGCCAACCATCATTTTCACTGCCTTTACACCGATTGTATTACGATAGCCACCCTGCAAGCCGGCCAAATCTTTTACCTCAGCTACAATATCCGGACGGTTTAGACCCAATTTTGTCGCCAGCAAAGCCCCGAAGGAGTGTCCAATCACGACCAGGCGTCGCCGTTCGTTCATGTCGAACACCTTCTCGGCCTGTTCCTCCATACGTAAATATGTGTCCGCATGGTTTCTCACGTTCTTAGCCGGGTTTTCCCAATATCTCTCGTCGTCTGAAACGAATTCGTCCGAGCCTAGTTGGCCTTTATAAATCTCTTTGCTTAAACCTGAACTTAACGCTCCACCAACCACAAAAGTCGTAGCCATCTCGATGTCTCTGGGCGGATTTCCGTAAAGAAGTTCTACCATGGTGTGAAAAATCTTACTGTCAGCCTAATCGTAGTCCTCGATTTCGGCTTTGTAAAGTGGATTTTATTTGAGGTCATCCGCCCAATCTTTTATACTTAGGACACAAATGTCAAAGCTCACCCGGGAAGATGTCTTAAAATTGGCTCGATTAGCCCGCCTTGACCTCAGTGAGGCTGAAATCGAGGAGTTCCGCACAGAGTTGTCGAGCATCCTTGATTACGTCGAGCAATTGCAAGGTGTGGACGTGGCCGGCTTGAAGCCGACCAACCAGGTCACCGGACTGACTAACGTGATGCGCGAAGACGAAGTTAAAGAGTATGGTTATGCGCCGCTCGATTTGCTCAAAAACGTGCCAGCGACCGAAGCCAACCAAATCAAGGCTCGAAGGATGATCGGTTGATGGCCAGCCAGTGGTTGCCGGTCGCGGAGCTCGCCAGCAAGGTCCAAGCCGGCGAATTGAAGGCCGCCGAGCTGGTGGAACAGTCTCTCAAAACGATTGAAGATAAGAAAGAGTACGACGCCATCATCGTGACGCTCGGCGAGAACGCCAAGCGGCGCGCGGCCGAGATTGACGACCGGGTTGCCAAAGGCGAGAAAATCGGCCGGTTGGCAGGCGTGCCCTTCATCGCCAAAGACAACTTCTTGGTTTTCGGCAGCGACACGACGGCCGCCAGCAACATCCTTAAAGGCTTTGCAGCGCCCTACCAGTCGACGGCGATTAAGCGGTTGGAAGCCGAAGGCGCCATTTGTGTGGCCAAGGCCAACCTCGACGCTTTCGCGCACGGCGCCAGTACCGAGAACAGCGACTTTTTCACCACCAAGAACCCGCACGACAAAGAACGCGTCCCTGGCGGCAGCTCGGGCGGCTCGGCCGCGGCCGTTGTGCTCGACATGGCGCCATTCGCGCTGGGAACCGACACCGGTGGCTCCATCCGCCAGCCGGCCAGCTTCAGCGGCTGCGTCGGCTACAAACCGACCTACGGATTGGTCTCACGCAGCGGCGTGGTGGCCATGGCCAGCAGCACCGATGTCATCGGCCCGTTGACGCGAACAGTCGCTGACGCGGCGCTTGTGCTCGACGTGATGGCCGGGCTCGACGAGCTCGACAGCACGACCATTGAACGGCAATCAAATTACACCGACCTATCCGACGACTTAAAGGGCAAGAAAGTCGGCCTTATAAAAGAGCAGATGGGCGAAGGTGTCGATGACGGCGTCAAGCAGGCCGTCCAGGCAGCCGCCGACAAACTTAAAAGCGCCGGCGCCGAAATCGTAGAAGTCAGCCTGCCGTCAATTCCGCTCGCTCTGGCCGTTTACTACATCATCTGCCCGGCCGAAGTTTCCAGCAATCTGATGCGCTACGATGGCCAGCGCTACGGCTTCACCTACGAAGAAGCCAAAGACCTCGACGACAGCTACATGGGCTCGCGCGGCCGCGGCTTCGGCAAAGAGGCGAAGCGTCGCATCATGATGGGCACCCACGTACTCAGCAGCGGCTACTACGACGCTTATTACAAGCAGGCGCAAACCGTGCGCACCAAACTTATCAAGGAGTTTGAAGATGCCTTCACGCAGGTTGATTTCCTGATTGGCCCGGTTGCGCCGACCACGGCGTTCAAAATCGGCCAGAACGCCCAAGACCCATTGCAGATGTACCTGGCCGATGTCATGACGGTCGCGCCGAACCTGGTCGGTAACCCGGCCATCAGCCTGCCAGCCGGCAAATCCGACGATTTACCCGTCAACTTGCATATAATGGCGCCGCAGAAGGCAGACAAGGAATTGCTGGCCGTCGCCCATGCGGCCGAGGAGGTTCTGGCATGAGACTTCTTCCCCGTCGCAAAAACAAGAAGCTCAATGTCGATAAATACACGGCGCGCTGGAAAGAGCTGCAGCTCTACTGCGCCAGCCGAAAAACCTGGCCGAAAGCGATAATCGAGGCTGATGACTTGCTCAACGAGGTGCTCAAAAAGAAAGGTTACAAGGGCAAGACGATTGGCGAAAGGTTAGTCGCCGCCCAGCACGACCTATCAAGCAACGACACTATCTGGGTCGGCCACAAGCTGCGCAGCGTCATGGAAGACTCCGAGCTCGATGTGCGCAAACTTAAGAAGAAAGACATGGTGGTGGCGCTAGCCGGATTCCGTGAGGCTCTGCGCGACCTGGGAGCGCTCAGCCGTGATTAGCGACAAGACCCGCGCCAAGTACAAAGTGACCATCGGCATCGAGTGCCACGTGCAGCTCAAGACTAAATCGAAGCTGTTCTCGGGCGCCAACAACGATGCCCGCGAGGCGCCGCCGAACACGCTCGTCAACCACATCGACTTCGGCCTGCCCGGCGCGCTGCCCGTCCTCAACAAAGAAGCCATCCATCTGGCGTCGAAAGCCGCCTTCGCGCTCAACAGCACACCGCAGAAGTTCAGCAAGTTCGACCGCAAGCATTATTTTTACCCTGATTTGCCGATGGGCTACCAGATTACGCAGTACGACGAGCCGATCGTGCTGGGCGGAAAAGTTGAGGTTGAAGCTGACGGAGCCAGAAAAACCATCGGTATAACTAGGGCTCATCTTGAAGCTGACGCCGGCAAATCAACCCACCCAGCCGGCACTGATTATTCACTCGTCGACCTGAACCGCGCCGGCACACCACTGCTCGAAATCGTCAGCGAACCGGACATGTCGTCGGCCGCCGAAGCCAAGGCCTACGCCCGCGAACTGTACCTGCGCATGCGCTACGCCGACGTTTCCGACGCCAACCTCTATTACGGCAACATGCGCTTCGACGTCAATGTCAGCGTCAGCCAGACCGACAAACTAGGCACGCGCACCGAGACCAAGAACCTGAACAGCTTCCGCTCTGTCGAAAAAGCCGTTGAGTATGAGGTGAACCGCCAAATCGAGGAGCTCGAAAAGGGCAATAAAATTAAGCAGGAAACACGCGGCTGGGACGACGCCAAGCAGAAAACCTTCTCGCAACGCAGCAAAGAGAACGCCGACGATTACCGCTACATGCCCGACCCCGACCTGCCACCCGTCGTCCTCGACGACAAGTACATCGACGCCATCAAATCCGAGATGCCTCCGTTGCCAAAAGATTACCGTGACATGTTCCAGTCGATGGATATTGACGGAAAAGTCATCGAAGATATTATCGCCGTGCCGTCGACTGCACAGCTCGTCGGGCGCATATTCAAAGCCAGCAATGCCGAGCACGCCCGCCGCGTAGCCTTCTGGATGATGCAACCGCAATCTGAAGATGACCAAGCCGACGAAGAAGCCGAAAACAAAGCCAGCGACGAATCGCTGATAGCGCTTTCCCGACTGGTTGCCGACAACAAACTCAGTTCGACCGCTGCTAAAGAGGTATTGGCCGAGCTCCTGAAAGCTGGTGGGGAACCCGAGAAAATCGCGACCGACAAGAATCTTCTTCAAGTATCCGACGAAGGCGAGATTGCCAAAATTGTCGAGCTGGTGCTGGCCGATAACGCCAAGGCGGCCGAAGACGTCAAGAACGGCGAAATGAAAGCCATCGGCTTCCTGGTCGGCCAGGTCATGAAAGAATCCAAGGGCAAGGCCAACCCGCAGCTCGCCCAGGAACTTATCAAAAAACAGCTCGGCATTTAAGCTTTTTGGGCGTGGTACAATCTTAGATATGGCTCAAGCTAAAGCCCGCAAAGCCGTGATTGCCGCTGCCGGTTTCGGCACCCGTTTTCTGCCGCAGACCAAGGCGATGCCGAAAGAGATGCTGCCCTTGGTCAACAAGCCGATTATCCAGCATATCGTCGAGGAGTTGGTGGCTGCCGGCGTTACAGACATCGTCATTGTAACCGGCTATCACAAACGCACCATCGAAGACCACTTCGACCACATGAGCGCCGACCTCAAGGCCAACCTCGAAGAAGGCGGCAAGCAGGACTTGCTCGAGGCTACTTCCAGGATTTCCGGCCTGGCCAATTTCGCTTATTTGCGCCAGAAGGGTCCGTACGGCACGGGCACGCCGCTGCTGAACGCTGCGCACCTGCTCGACAAGAATGAGCCGTTCATTTATACCTTCGCAGATGACTTCGTCGAGGCCAAACCGACGCGGTTCCAGCAGCTGATTGAAGTGCAGGCTGAGCGCGGCGGCTCAGTCATCGCCTGCGTGCAGCGGGATGACGACGAAGACTACAAGCGCTATGGTTATGTTGCCGGCAAAAAGGTCGCTCCCGGCCTGGTCGACATGACGACCATAGTCGAGAAGCCAGGCAGCCGTGACAAGGCGCCTTCCAACCTGGCATCGGTCAGCGGCTATGTATTCGACCCGATTATCCTAGAGTACCTGCAAAAGCAGCAGGAATCACACGATCCTAAAAAGGGCGAGTTCATGATCCAGGATTCCATGCAGAAGATGATTAACGACGGCCATCACATCTATGGCTGCGACATCAAAGACGGCACATATTATGACACCGGTAATCCGCTGGAATACCTCAAAACCGTGTTCGACTTCGCCCTGGAGCGCGACGACATCGGCCAAGCGCTACGTGACCACTTACGAGATAAATTACAATAATTATTGCCAAATAGGAGTATACTGACGGCCATGAGCACCACCGACCAAGTCCTAGTCATCATACTGGTAGTTCTTTTGAGCGTATTCCTGATTATTTGCATCGCTGCCATGGTCGCGGTCGTCAAGCTGCTTAAGATGGCGCAGCGGGTGGTTGAAAAGGCCGAGGATGTAGTCGATTCGGTCGAGTCGGCCGCCGAAGTCTTCAAGGAAACGCAAGGCAAATTCGCACTTTTCAAGCTGTTACGCAACATTTATAAGAAAGCCCAAAGGAGCCGCAAATGAGTTTCAGGAGCCGCAGCAAGAAACAAACTGTCAAGAAAATCGCCCTTTTCAGCACGTTGGCAGCAGTGGCGGGCTACTTAGCTGGTCTTTTGACTGCCCCCCAGAGCGGCAAGGAAACGCGCAAAGACATCAAGAAGACGGCCGACAAGGGCTTTGCCGAAGCCGAAAAAGACCTTAAGAAGCTTAACGACGAACTTGGCAAAGTGATTACACAGGCCAAAGGCAGCGGGGAAAAGCTCGGCGTCAAGGCCCAGAAAGAGCTCGACAGCCTGGTTGAGAAAGCCAAAGATACGAAAGAAAAGGCCCGTGAAATGATCAGCGCCATCCACGAAGGCGACGCCCAAGACAAAGATCTCGACAAAGCCATAAAAGACGCCAACACGGCTTTGAAACACCTTAGCGACTACCTAAAAAAGTAGCTGCGCTCTGCTATAATTTAGGGTGTAACTTAGGATAAGACAGGGGGAAGAGGGACGTTTTGGCTGCCAAAAAGCAGACACTTAAAGCCAGTGATTTCGTGCATCTGCACAACCACACCCAGTACAGCCTGCTCGACGGGCTGACTAAGGTGCCCGAGCTGGTAAAGAACGTCAAGCAAGCCGGCATGGAAGCAGTGGCTATGACTGACCACGGCACGCTGAGCGGCACCATCGAATTTTACAAAGCGGCCAAAGCCGAAGGCGTGAAGCCTATCATAGGCATGGAAGCTTACGTAGCCGCCCGTAAGCTGACCGACAAAGAGCCAGGCAAAGACAAGCAGTATTTCCACCTCATTTTGCTGGCCATGAACAGCGAGGGCTACCAAAACTTGATGGCGCTCAGCACGATTGCCAACCTCGAAGGCTATTATTACAAGCCGCGCATCGACCGCGAGCTGCTGTCTGCTCACAATGAAGGGCTGATCTGTCTGAGCGGCTGCGCCAGCAGTGAAATCGGCGATGCTTTGCGCCAGGGCCAGTATGACCAGGCCAAGAAAATCGCCGAATGGTACAAAGAGGCCTTCGGCGACCGCTATTACCTCGAAATCCAAGACCACGGCCACCCTGAGCATCCACACCAGTGGAATGAGCAGGCCAATATCAACCAGCAGCTTATCAGACTCGGCCAGGAACTCGGTATCCCATGCGTCGTCACTTGCGACGCGCATTACCTCGACCCTAAAGACCAGGATGCGCATGAAATCCTGCTTTGCGTGCAGACGGGCTCGTTCCTGAGCGATGAAAAGCGCATGAGCCTCAAGGATTTCGACCTTTACGTGAATAAGCCCGAAGAGGTCATCGGGCGTTGGGGCGCGGAGCACCCGGACTTCATCGTGAACAGCAAGCTGATTGCCGAGAAGTGCGACCTGGAAATCGAGTTGGGGAAAATCCTGATTCCGAAATTTCCGGTGCCGAAGGGCGAGACCGAGAAATCCTTCCTCGAAAAGTCGGTTTATAAAGGCCTGGCTTGGCGCTACGGTGGTCAAACCGAAGAAAAAGCGGCTAGCCTTACGGTGGCGGCTGCCAAAAAGACGCTGGCTGCCGAAATTACAGAGCGGGCAGAATTCGAGCTGGGCGTCATCGAGCAGATGGGTTTCAACGGCTACTTTTTGATTATCTCGGATTTCGTCAACTGGGGTAAAGACCAGGGAATCGTGTTCGGGCCGGGCCGCGGCAGCGCCGCCGGGTCGATAATTTCCTACGCCCTGAAAATCACCGAAATCGACCCCATCGGTTACGAACTGCTCTTCGAACGGTTCCTGAACCCCGACCGCATCAGCATGCCCGATGTCGACATCGATATCCAAGACAACCGGCGCGACGAAGTCATCCAGTATTGTATCGAGAAATATGGCAAAGAACGGGTCGCCAACATCGTGACTTTCGGTCGCATGGCCGCTCGCAACGCCGTGCGCGATGTCGCCCGCGTCCTGCAGGTGCCTTACGCCGAAGCCGACCGGTTGGCCAAGATGATTCCGCCTCCGGTACAGGGGCGGCACATCCCGCTGGCGACGTCGCTGAAGCAAGACCACGACTTGAAGAACGAGTATGCCAGCAGCGAAACAGCCAAAACCGTTTTCGACTTGGCCATGCAGCTTGAAGGCACGATCCGCTCGCACGGCGTCCACGCTGCCGGCGTCGTCATCGCGCCCGAAGACATCGTCTTTTACACGCCGCTCGAACTGGCTCAGAAGGGCGTCGTCGCCACCCAGTATTCGATGGGCCCGATAGAAGAGCTCGGGCTGCTCAAGATGGACTTTTTGGGTCTGAGCAACCTGACAATCATCAACAACGCGCTGCGCATCATCCGTCGCGTCTACGATAAGGACATCGACATCCACAATATTCCGCTCGACGACAAGGCGACGTTCGAGCTTTTCCAGAAAGGTGATACCACCGGCGTTTTCCAGTTCGAGTCGGCTGGCATGAAACGCTACCTCAGGCAACTCAAACCGACTGAGTTCGACGACCTCATCGCCATGAACGCCCTTTACCGACCCGGCCCGATGCAATTCATCGATGATTACATCGCCCGCAAGCACGGCGAGCGCAAGGTCGTTTACGAACACCCCGGTCTCAAAGCCGCGCTTGGCAACACCTACGGCGTGCTCGTCTACCAGGAGCAGTTCATGCAGGTCAGTAAGGAAATGTGCGGATTCACCGGCGGCCAGGCCGACACGTTGCGCAAGGCCATCGGTAAGAAACAGCGCGACACCATGGCCAAGATGAAAACGGCGTTCATCGAAGGTATGATGGAACACAGCCAGGTCGACAGGTCTTTCGCCGAGAAGTTCTGGGTGCGCATGGAGGCCTTCGCCGACTACGGCTTCAACAAGAGCCACTCGGCGCCTTATGCCATGGTCGCTTACCAGACGGCCTATTTGAAGGCGCACTACCCGGCAGCCTTCATGTCGGCCCTGATGACCAGCGACTTCGATGACACCGACCGCTTGGCTATTGAGATTACCGAGTGCAAGCACATGGGGCTGACCGTCATGCAGCCCGACGTGAATGAATCGTTCGTGGAATTCGCCGTCGTGCCTGAGACTGGCGCCATACGCTTCGGCATGGCCGCCATCAAGAATGTCGGCACCGGCGCTGTCGAGGAGATACTGCGTGGCCGCCAAGAAGACAAATTCTCCAGCCTGGAGGATTTTTTGGGCCGCGTCAGCCCGCGCATCGTCAATCGCAAGACTATGGAAAGCTTGGTGAAAGCCGGCGCATTCGACAGTTTCGGTGAGCGTTCGATGGTGCTTTATAACCTCGACATGCTGCTGGCTTACGGCGCGCGCCTGCATAAACAGGCCAACGACGGCCAGACGGATCTGTTCGGTTCCTCAGACGAGGTTTTGGTCGAAAAGCCGAAGCTCGAGCTCCAGCTGCCGCCCGAGCCGGCCGACCACCGCGAACAATTGGGTTGGGAGCGCGAGCTGCTCGGGCTGTATCTCAGCCAGCATCCGCTCGAGCTTTTCGAGGCCTTCCTCGAAGAGCAGACCATTCCGATAAATTCGCTGACAGTCGAACACGACGGGCGCGGCGTCAGTGTCGGAGGCGCTGTCACTTCGGTGCGTGAAGTCACCACCAAGAACGGCCAACGCATGGCTTTCGTCGGAATCGAAGACCGCCACGGGGAAATCGAGGCCGTGCTGTTCCCGAACAGTTACCAACAGACGGCCGGTCTTTGGGAACGCGACAGGGTGGTTTTGATACGCGGCAAGCTCAACGCCCACGACCGCGACGGCAACCAGGCCTCGGAAGTCAAAATCATGGT
>DATIHM010000065.1:0-13614 GCA_035480695.1 Candidatus Saccharimonadia bacterium | reverse complement strand
TATCCCAAGGTCGTTGAGCAATACGAAGCGCTTTATCAGGACACGCTGGAGCAGTATGGCCGGCAAGCCAAAAAAGCTGGGCGCTGAGCCGCTCAAGATCGGCCTGGTGCTCGACACCTCTTTGGATTCTACCCAGGGTGTGCCGCAATACGTTACGAGTATCGGCGAATGGTTGCGCAGCCAGGGTCACGATGTGCACTACCTCGTAGGTGAGACCAAGCGGCGCGACCTGCCCAACATCCATAGCCTGTCGCGCAACATTTCGGTCAGCTTCAACGGCAGCCGGACGACTGTTCCATTGCCGACAAGCCGGCGCAAGTTAAGGCGCTTCATGCACGACAATCATTTTGATGTACTGCACGTACAGACGCCGCACCACCCCCTGCTTGCCCAACGCCTGGTGCTGGCGGCCAGTGATGATACGGCCGTGGTCGGCACGTTCCACATCTTACCCTACGGTTGGCTGGCCCGCACCGGCAACAGGCTGCTCGGCATCTGGTTGTGGCCTTCGTTGAAGCGGTTCGACCGCATGCTGGCGGTGTCGACGGCTGCGGCCGACTTTTGCCGCTGGAGTTTCGGTATCGAGGCCGACATCTCACCTAATGTGGTCGACTACAAGCTCTTCCATCAGGCTAAGCCGCTGAAGCAGTTTGACGACAAACGGCTCACAATCCTTTTTTTGGGCCGTTTAGAAGAGCGCAAGGGTTGCCAGGTGCTGCTTGAAGCCGTCGCCAACCTGTCCACCAGGCCGGGCTTGCCTGATTTTCGCGTGGTCATCTGCGGCACAGGCCACCTAGAGGTGCGCTTGCGGAATTTCGTCACACAAAATGGACTCGCGAGTGTCGTCAGCTTCGAAGGTTTTGTCAGTGAAGCAGACAAACCGAGATACTATGCTTCGGCAGATTTGGCAGTGTTCCCGAGCAGTTCCGGCGAAAGCTTCGGGATAGTCTTGCTGGAGGCCATGGCGAGCGGCCGGGCGGCGGTGCTGGCTGGCGATAACCCAGGTTACCGCTCAGTCATGTTGCCACAGCCCGACTTATTGTTTCCGCCACAAGACGCCATAGGGTTGGCCAACAAGCTGGCTGCCTATCTGAAAGACAAGCCGCTGCGCCAGAAAATGGCCGAATGGGGCGAAAGCTACACGGCAAACTTCGACGTAAACGTGGTCGGCAACGAACTGGTCTCCATATACCTTGAAGCATTGCGTAAACGGCGTCGGCGATAGATAATACTGCTATGGTGCATTTCCGCAAAAACGAAGATATCCCAGAAGTGGCACTGACGGTTTCCTTCCGCACATTCCTCCGGCTGACACTGTTGATTGCGGCAACTTTGCTGATTTGGACGGCGCTTCATAAAGCCGGCCACGCCTTATTGCTTATTTTTACGGCTTTCTTCTTGACGCTGGCTCTGAACGGGCCGGTTTATTGGCTCGGCAAACAGTTGCCTGGTAAGCGTCGCGGCGACCGGGTCCTGGCTACCGCACTGGCTTTCCTGATAGTAGTAGTATTATTAGGCGCGTTTCTGGCCAGTATTGTGCCGCCGTTAGTCCGACAAACCGACAACCTTGTCCACGTAGCGCCGAAACTAGTCAGGCAAATCCACGACCAGCACAGCCCCATAGGGAATTTTGTACGCCATTATCACCTTGAGAAGCAGCTTAACACCATATCTGGCCAGCTTTCAGACAGGCTAAGCCATGCCGGCGGCCAGGCCTTTTCGACTGCCCAAAGAGTGGGTAGTAGCTTCTTCTCATTGCTGACAATCCTGGTGCTCACCTTCATGATGCTGATTGAAGGCCCGCGCTGGTTGGTTTTTTTCAAAGATGTCGTACCCGACAGGCATCATGCCATGGCCGACCGCTTGCTGCACGATATGTACAAAGTCATCAAAGGTTACGTGAACGGCCAGGTGTTGCTGGCAGCGCTGGCTTCAGTGCTGATTATGCCGGCGGTGCTTTTGCTTCACATCGGTTACCCGGCGGCCATCATGGTCATTATCTTCGTTTGTGGATTGATTCCGCTGGTCGGCCACACCATCGGCGCAGTTATCGTAACGCTAGTGGCACTGTTCCACTCGACGTCGGCAGCTCTCTTCATCCTGGCTTACTACCTCATCTACATGCAGATTGAAGCCTACATCATCCAGCCCCGTATCCAGGCAAACTCGACTAATATGTCGCCGCTCTTGGTGTTTGCCTCTGTTATCATCGGCGTCAGTTTCGGTGGTCTGTTCGGCGGACTGGTAGCCATTCCGGTAGCTGGCTGCATAAGGATAGCCGTATTGGAGTACATGCGCAGCCAAGGTATCATCGATAGCCCGAAGTTCGACAGGGTTACAAAGGCTGCCAAATAGTGCCGTGCGGGTGGTCCTGCACGCCGACGCCCTGACCGGCCAGCTCATCGCGCAAGCGGTCGGATTCCGCCCAATCTTTGGCTTCCCTGGCTCGGTCACGCTGGGCAATCAAGGCCTTCTGTTCATCTGTTATATCGCCAACTGACATCAGGTTGAGGCCTAGCAGCTCGTCGATGCCCTTGAGCATTTTTTCGAGGTGCTCTACCTCATCCTTTTCGATGTGGACGGTCAGAAGCTGTGTGCTGATGCGGCTGAGCGAGGCTAGCGTCTGAGGCGTTTTCAGGTCGTCTGCCAGGATGTCGGCCAATTCGCCCGGCACGTCCTCGAGCGCGAAGGTGAAGCTGTCGTGCGTGACCTTGCGCGGCTGCCAGCGCAACGCTGCCATGGCACGCAAGTCCTGCAGGCGGTTGTGGGCGGCCTCGAGGCTTTCCCAGCTGAAGTGCGACTGGCTGCGGTAGTGCGACTCCAAGATATGTAAACGGACGGCTTCAGGCGGAATACCCTTCTCTGCAATATCCTGCAGCCGGATGCCGTTGCCTAGCGATTTGGAGATTTTCTCATCGTCTATCAGCACGTGGTTGCTGTGCATCCAGTAATTGGCGAAGCGCTGGCCGGTGACGGCCTCGCTCTGGGCGATTTCATTACTGTGGTGCACCGGGATATGGTCGATGCCGCCGGTGTGGATGTCGAGCGTCGCGCCGAGGTATTTCATGCTCATAGCCGAACATTCGATGTGCCAGCCCGGAAACCCCTTGCCCCAAGGGCTGTCCCATTCCATGTCGCGCTGGTGGTCTTCAGGCGAGAACTTCCATAAGGCGAAATCTGACGCATTGCGCTTCTGCGGGTTATGGCTGACGCGCGCGCCGGCTTGTTGCTCGTCGAGGTCGAGCTGGGCGAAATCAGCATAATGCGGGAATCTGCCGGTGTCATAGTAAACGCCGTCATCGATGATGTAGGTGTAACCTTTTTCTTCGAGTACTTTTATAAGCTCAATCTGCTCGGTTATATGATCAGTGGCCTTGACTATGTGGCCGGGCGTCAGCATGTTGAGCTGTTTCATACCTTCAAAAAAATCTTTGGTATAGAATTCCGCCACTTCCCAGGCTGTCTTGCCCTCGCGCTGGGCTCCCTTCTCGAGCTTGTCTTCGCCTTCATCCGCGTCGCTGGTCAGGTGGCCGACATCGGTGATGTTCATGACCCACTCCGGCTTCAAACCTTGCGACTTAAGGGTGCGGATGAGCGTGTCCATGCGCACGTAAGTGAACCAATGCCCGATGTGGGCATAGTCATAAACGGTCGGTCCACAGGTGTAAACCGTGACTTTCGGTGGGTTCTGCGGTTTGAGTTCCTCAACCTGTCTGGTCAGAGTGTTGTACAGCTTCATCTGGATTTCCTGTATCAATTTTAGCAAGTAAGTCGTTAGCGTAGTTTAGACATTCTGATTTTATCTCCTCGAAGGATTTGCCACCCTCGATTTTGAAACCGCTGGCGAAAGTGTGGCCGCCGCCGTTGAAATGCTCGGCCAGTTTGGCAGCGATTCCAGCCGAAGGGTTGCAGCGGATGGCGGCAGTGACCTTGCCGTCGTCGTAAGTCTTAAAAACGATAGCTACGTCGACACCGCTGGTCTGCAGCATGTCGCCTTGGATGAGCGGCGCTGGGTTATATAGCGGGCTGTAGGTGTTGATTTCGGGTTGCGGCACCCGCACCGAGGCGACTCGGCCATCGCTGGCGAACTCAACCCGCTTGATGAGTTCCGCTTTGTACTTGAAAATCTCGGCCGGCATCTTGCCGAGCTCGCGGCGCTCTTCTTCGAGACGGGCGCGGTCGACGCCGCCGTCAATCATGTCGGCGACGATGCGGTATGTGCCTGGCGAGGCCAATTGGTTGCTCAAGCCCTGCGTGTCCCCCAGGATGGAGAGCATCAGGAATCCCTGGGTTTTGACCGATAATGGCCAGTCCAGCTGCTTGGCCAAAAGGTAAATCAATTCGCCTGTCGAGGCACGCGAGCTATCGTTTATAGTGACCGACGCAAACGGAATGACATTTTCCACGGTGTCGTGGTGGTCAAGCACGACGCATGGCTTTGCCGCCAACCAGCCCTGCTGGCCGGACCCGCTCAGCCTTTCGAGCAGCGTCATGGTCGAAGCGTCGACGATAACCGAAGCGTCGAACTGGCGCGGCAGGTCTTTGTTGACGCGGTCCCAGCCCGGCATATAGCGCAGATATGACGGCATGTCGACACCACAATACAGCGAAGGTTCCTTGCCCAGATCGCCGAGTATCTGCTCGAGTGCTAGGGCGCTGCCAAGCGAGTCGGCATCGGGATTGTCGGCCTGCACGATAACGATATTGTGAGCCTGTCCGACTGACTCTTTGATTTTGGCGGCTTCTTCGTACATGCAGGTATTATATAGCCTGCCGGCCTTCGAGCGCGCGGCTTAAGGTCAGTTGGTCGGCATATTCGAGGTCGACACCTACGGACAGGCCACGTGCCAGGCGGGTGATTTTGACCTGGCGGTCGCCGATCTGCTGCTGGATATACAAGGCGGTCGATTCGCCCTCCACGCTGGCGTTAGTCGCCAGGATGACCTCGTTGACTTTATCTTCGTCGATACGTTTGACCAGCTCCTTTATGTGAAGTTGCTCGGGGCCGATGCCGTCGATGGGCGAAACCAGGCCGCCCAGTACGTGATATGTGCCTTTATACTGGCCGGTCTTTTCGAGGGCCACGAGGTCGAACGGCTCGGCCACGACCGCGATGGTCGCCTTGTCACGGCTCGGGTCAGTATAGAGGTCTGACAGTTCCTGGCCGGCTGGCACAAGGGCGAAGGTTTTCTGGCAGATGCCGATGTTGCCTTTGAGTGCCTGAACGGCGGCTGCCAGCCTGTCCGGAGCGTCTCCCGGCTGCTTCAACAAGTAATATGCGTAGCGCTCTGCCGTACGCGGCCCGACCCCCGGCAGCAGGCCGAAGGCCTCTATCAGGTCAGTCAGTGCTGGCGGCAAAATCTGCATCGAAAATCAAAGGCCCAGGTTGCTGAGGGCGCCCATCATGGGTTGCATCTTTTCGGCAGCCACGCGCTGGCTTTCTTGGATGGCCTCACGGACGGCTTCCTCAATCCAGCGTTCCAGCTGCCCGATGTCGTCGGGGTCGACATACTCCGGGTCAATGTGGACTCTCTTGAGCTTCTGTTCGCCGTTGAACTCTACAAGTACGGCACCGTCGCCCTTCTCGACTGAAATGGTCATCTTCTGGAGCTCGCCTTGGATTTTCTTAACCTTCATCAGCATCTTGGCTTGGTCAAATCGGCTCATAAATTCCTCCCTTGTAAAGATATTATATCAGCGTCGCAGATAGTATTGAAAGGTCGCGCGGGTCGTCCGGTCATTCGGGAACGCCACGAAATAGTCGCGCAGATTGTAGACGCAGGCCGCAGCCACCACTACACAGATCAGCCCGATACCCAAACCGCGGGCCAGCGGATTGCGCGGAAACACCTTCAACCATTCGTGCAGCAAGTAGGCGATTCCGGTGGCCGCGGCCACGTACAGCAACGGCACTAGCAGGCTTAAACCGACCGGTCCGGCCAGGGCAACTAACAGCCAGCCGGCAACAGCGAACGCCGCCAGGAGCTGGCTGCGACCGGCTTTAAGATGGCTGGCGTAGAAGTAAATACCTATCAGACAAGCCACAAGGGTAAAAATGTCCAGTACCGGTGATTTGCCCAACCAGATATCCGGATATTGTGGCCCGCGGACCAGCAAATGCACGGGAACAGCAACGAGGTGCTTCAAAAGCTGTGCCGGTCCTGCCAAGTGCACGGGTAGTCCCAGCCACTGCACCAGTTGGCCGTGCCGCAAAAGGTCAACAATCAGCAGTGGCAACCAGATAAGAACGGCCAACACGCTCAAACTACGTTGCCACCACAGGCCATGGCTTTTCCACCCCTCCCACAACTTAACCCTGAGGAAGAACGCGTTTAGTAGTAACAGCCAGACCATGCCAGGTATATACAGCATAAGCCCCATGACTAAGAGGCTGCCGTACCAGGCATCTGCGCGTTCATAGTGCCTGTAAAGCAGAGCGTTTATCAACAGAAGTGTCGGCATCGCCCAGAGGTACATGACGTCAAAGCTGGCCAGACGGCTGGCGTGCAGCGTCCAGGCGCCGGTGGCGAACAGGAGTCCCGTCAGGATCGCAGTACGTCGGCTATGCCAGAGCCAGATCAGCGCGGTGAATGCCACCACGCTCAGCACGCCGAAAACCACATTCGGCAGCCGTGTGATTGTCTGGCCATGGGCTGGGAAAACGAAAAAGAACACCGACCGCACCAATTTAAGCGGCAAGTATATCGGGCTATGGTAGATGCCATGCCAGCCGACCGGCGCGATCCCAGCTTGGAGTTCGCCGGCGCTCAGCCCGCCTACCAGGCTACCTAGCCTGTAAACCGCCAAAAATGCCAACAAAACGACGGCGGCAGCAAAGAAGCAGAGCGTACGGGCACTGACCCTCCCAAACCCCCCGATTTTTATCATGCTGCCATTATATCAGTTACTGGGCGAACGGGTCTTTGCGGCGGCTTTCCACTGCGCGGAATAGTTGGCGTTCGTTGTCGAAGTACAGCTCGACATTGTCGGTCGGGCCGTTCCGGTGCTTTTTGATGAAGATGTCGGCCAGCTTTTTGCGGTCGGTCTCGGGGTTGTAGTATTCCTCACGGTAAATGAAGGCTACGACGTCAGCGTCTTGCTCGATGGAGCCGGATTCGCGCAGGTCAGCCAGCTGCGGTATCTGCGGGCTGCGGCTTTCCACTGAGCGACTCAGCTGGCTCAGCGCCAGCACCGGTACGTTCAGCTCCCTGGCGACACCCTTGAGGCCGCGCGAGATCTCGGAAATTTCCTGCACGCGGTTGAAATCGCTGCCGAAACGGCTGCCACCGCTCATCAGCTGCAGGTAATCAACGATTATCAGCCCCAACGGCCGCTTGTGGGCCTCGCGACGGGCTTTGGTGCGCAGGTCGCTCATGGTAATGCTCGGGCTGTCGTCGATGAAGATTTGCGCCTCGCTAAGCGTACCCATGGCGTGGCCGATTTTCTCAAAGTCGCTGTCGGTCAGGTTGCCGGTGCGCAGCGCCCAGGCGTTGACGCCCGACTCCATAGCCAGCAGGCGGTCGACCAGCTGCTCCTTGCTCATCTCGAGGCTGAAAATGAGTACCGGCTCACCGGATTTGATTGCTACGTTGTGGGCGAAGTTCAGCGCCAGCGCCGTTTTGCCCATCGACGGGCGGGCGGCCAGAACAATCAGGTCAGAGCGTTGGAAGCCGGCCAAGATGTTGTCGAGATCTTTAAAACCTGTCGGGATACCACGGATTTTCTGCTTGTCTTTGTGCAGCTCATCAAGTCGGTCAAAACTCTCAGCCAAAATCGCTTCCAACCCGACGATATTCTGCTTGATGTGCTGCTGGCTGATTTCAAACAGATGTGTCTCGGCCTCTTCGACCAGGTCGCGCAACTGTTTGGATTCGTCGTAACCGAGGCCACCGATATGCTTAGATGCCGCGATCAGGCGCCGCCGCATGGCTTTCTGCGCCACGATGTCGGCGTACTGCTCGACGTGGCTGGCGGTCGGAACGAAGTTGGTCAGCTCCGTCAGGTAGGCGGCGCCGCCGACGCTATCCAGATAACCGTTATTTTTCAGCCTGTCAGCCAGCGTCAGCACGTCGATCGCCTCGTGCAGTTCATAAAGCTGTATGACGGCCTCGAAGATGCGCTGGTGCTTAGGGTCATAAAAATCGTTGACGCCGACGTTGTCGGCGATGCGTACGACCGCGTCGCTGTCAATCAGTAGCGCACCGAGCAAACTAGCCTCGGCTTCAGCGTTCTGTGGTAACTGGCCTGTCGTCCCCTGCGGTTCCATACTCCCCCAATCAGTACTACGATTCTAGCAGCTCCGCGCTGCCAAATATATTGCTTATGGCGGAAAGATTCCCGGTGTCAGACTTGGCAGCGGGCTTGTGCGGTGTTTCGACGGTGATTTTGGGTGGCGTGGCCGCTTTGTCGACCGCGCTCTCGATGTCGATCGCCTGGCCTGTCAGCTCATGGAGGATATCAACCAGTTTCTGGCGGTTGCTGTTCTCGTTGAGGCGCTTCTGGTGGAAGCCGAAGGCGAATGTCAGCTTCAGCTTATTGTCAGTGAACGCTGGCTCAGCCATGCGGACAACGCCGTACAAGGTGTTGTAGCGCTGTTTGAGGAGCTTCAACGCTTCCGGCCAGATGTTGGCGCCGAAGGGCAGATTGCCCGGCTTTGCCGCCGAAACCGGTTTGACTTTGACTGGCTCGGTTGGCTCGGGCTCAAGTTCTGGTAATTCTTCGGCTGGGGACAGCTGTGGCGGCTCGGCAACCGCAACAATCGGGGCTGCCTGAGGACTGGGAGTGGCCTGCAGCAAAGCGATTTCCAGGGCACGGTCGGGGTCGTGGGAGGCGGGCACCTCTATAAGCTTGCTCAGCAGCTCGAGACTGGGCTCCAATGGCAGGCCGCCGGATTCGAGCTGCCGGCGTATTGATTGGCCCAGTTGTTTGGCTACGGCGGACGCCTGGTAGCCCTGGCCATATAGGCCGGCAATCACCCGCATCAGCTCGGAGGGCGCTGCACCACCGAAAACCAAAGATTCTAGGTTCTCGATGGCTTCGGCCGACGGAATCCCCAACATCTGCTCAACGTCGCCAGCCTCTACCCGGCCGCCGCGGCTGGCCGCCTGGTCGAGCAGGCTGACACTGTCGCGGAAGCTGCCGGCGCCATGCTGGGCAATCAGGGCGAGCGACTCGTCGCTAACGTCAATCTTCTCTGCTTTCGCTATCTGGGCCAGCAGGTTTTTGACGGCTGCGTCGCCGGCCGGCTTGAAGGAGAAGCGTTGCGTGCGGCTGACGATGGTTTCGGGCAGCTTGTGCGCATCGGTGGTCGCCAAAACGAACACCACGTGGGCTGGAGGCTCCTCGAGAGTCTTGAGAAGCGCATTGAAGGCCTCGCGGGTCAGCATATGGACTTCATCGATTATGTAGACCTTATATTTGGCACTGGTCGGTGCAACATACACTTTGTCGCGCAGCTCGCGGATTTCATCTATACGCCGGTTGCTGGCGGCGTCAATCTCAATGATGTCCAGGTGAGCGCTATCGTCACTGTAAGGCAAGCCGTTGATCTGATGCGCCAAAATGCGGGCAACCGAAGTCTTGCCGACGCCGCGCGGCCCAGTAAAAAGGTACGCATGACTGATTCGCCCTTGCTCGACGGCCTTTTCCAGCGTCTTGGTTATGTGTTCCTGCCCGACGACCTCTTGCAAGGATTTCGGGCGATGTTTGCGATAAAGCGCCTGCCCCATAGTCCTCTTATTATACTCGCTTGGGCGAGCGGATTCTGTTGTGCTTTTGAGCTAGAGGGCGGCTTCGAGGGCGGCCCACTCGGCTGTGGAGTCGTCTTCGGGGATGTTGACACTGACCTGGTCGCCTGGCTTGGCCTTGAAATAAGTGACGCTGGCGAGAAGCACGCGGTACTTCTTGCTGTTCACATCTACGAAATAATGGCCATTCTCGAGGATGAGCGAACCCACGACCTGCTTGCGTGGGATCGGCCCGATCTGCTTGTAAAGGAAGGCGCCGTCTTCGGCAATCGTCAATTTGAGGATATCGCCTTGCACGAGCTTGGACTTGCTGGCGTAGTTAGCCGGCACCGGGTAAATCTTGCCGTCAGAGCCGACCATATTCTGGCCGTCGAAAACACCTTCGACAACTTTGCCGAGCGTGTCTTCACGTGCCACCGGAGCGACCTTTTCGTCGTCGCCGACGAGGCTGATAAGCAGCTCGTTGGCTGCTGCTAGGTTTGTTTCTGCTTCCTGAATCAGGGCTCGCAAACGCTTGACTTGTTTGTCTGGCACATCTGGCATTTATATCTGTCTCTCTTGATAAGTGTTTATTGGTACACTTTTCCCCTTAAAAATACCACGAACTACATGTCAAGTCAAAAAATCCCCCAAGGCTGTGGATAATCTTGGGGGATTAGTTGAATTAGGCCAGTTCGACGGTTGCGCCGGCTTCTTCCAAGGTTTTCTTGGCGGCTTCGGCGTCTTCCTTCTTAGCCTTCTCGAGGATGGGCTTCGGGGCACCATCTACGAGGGCTTTGGCTTCACCCAGACCGAGACCGGTAAGGTCTTTGACGGCCTTGATGACGGCAACCTTCTGGGCGCCGGCATCTTTCAGGACGACGTCCATTTCGGCCTTCTCTTCTGCGGCTGGGGCGCCGGTGTCGCCGCCAGCAGCTGGGCCAGCAGCGACAGCCACAGCGGCTGCGGCCGGCTCGATGCCGTACTCATCCTTGAGAATCTTACCGAGCTCGTTGACTTCCAAAACGGTCAAACCGGTGAGCTCTTTCGCTATTTTAGCTAAATCTGCCATATTTACTCCTTAAAAATTAACTGGCCTTGGCTTCGAGGCCTTGCAATAAGCCGTGCAGATTTCCAGACAGGCTGCTCTGAACACCCTGAAGCGGGCTGTTCAAGGTGTTGATGAGGCCGGCGATGAGTTGGTCCTTGCTTGGCAGGACTGCCAAGGCTTTGACCTCGTCCGCGCTCAAAAAATCACCTTCGGCGCTGATGGCGCCGACGAACTGCAATGTCGGATTCTGCTTGGCAAAGGTGTTCAGGCTCTGGGCTGGCGCGACTTCGTCTTCGCTGTTGAAAGCGTAGAGAAGCATACCGTTCAGGCCAGAAGTGTCGATGTCTTTGAGCTTGTCGGTGCCTTTGATCGCCTGGATGACCAAGCGGTTCTTGACGACTTTGACGGTGGTGCCGGCTTGGCGGGCGTCGCGGCGCAGGCCTTGCAGGGCTTTCACGCCGGTGCCTTCGTACTTGGCGACCACTGTCATCTTTGACTGGCTCAACAGGTCAACTACCTCTTGAACTACCGTTTGCTTTTGATCTTTCGTAAGTGCCATGTAATTCTCCAAAATTACTTGGTTTTGGATGCGTTATCGACCGTGAACCCATCCAGTTGCCAAACAAAAACGCCTTAGGCGGAACCAAAGACGTTCAAACTATCAAGTAGATTGTTTGTACCTCGGCGACATTATCAAGCTACTTTAGAATCTAGAGCGGCCGTCGCTGTCTCTGGCAACTTAAAGTATTATACCTCAAGAAGGGCTCTACTGCAAGAGTTGTTCAGTTGCTGAGCGGGCTGGTTCTACGTGCCTCATGAAGGCTGCTTGCAAATGCGCAGGCTCACTGGCCTCTATGGCTGCCATGACTTCATTGCCACGGAAAAGTTTATCATCCTGCTCGCGCGCCAATCTTCTTGCTAAATTGGCGGTCACCATACCCCCGACAATACGGTAAACCTCTCCCCCATCTGCCTGCTTAATTTTCTCTAATCTCGTAAGGCTGGGTGCAAAATAATGCCTCCCGGGCCTTGCCTCGCCGGTTTCTGCATTGACTGTAATCAGGCAGTCCCTGCCCAGCGCCAGTACCATTTTTTTGTCAAATTCGCGCTGGATTGTAGACTGGTAGCCTTCAAACTCCCTCAATACGGCATTATTGCCGTGGTCAGCTTGGCTCACGACATATTCGTGATTATTCTGATGGTTTGCCAACATGTTTCATCCTTCCGTGTGAGTGCGTCCAAAAATATAGAAATCGATTTCACTAGGCAGAACCTCCCTGAGCTGTGTGAGTGCGGCTTCGCGCTGTTCGATTGCAATCTGATAATCTTCAATCAAATCGAACCGCGTTTCACCCATCAGGGCAAGTTTTCCTGCCCTATGCCCTGTTCTTGGCCTTGAATCGCTAAGGCTAACAATCGCTTCCGACACTGTCACTCCTCTGGTATTAAAAAAGCTCCCGGTTTCGCGGGAGCTTTTTTGCTGATTATTACGTGCAAAGGCGTCCCGCTAGTGGGGCGAGAGAATCGTCTCCTTCACGATGAAGCTATTGCACATACCCTTATGGTTACAAATGACGATGCCGGTGTCAAGTGATCTTGAGACATGTATGCAACTAATCCAGAATTTTGTAGTAGCTTTTTTTACATTCTTGACAGACAGGAGTAAAATGCTTGGTAAAGAGTTGGAATATGAAAACTCATGATTCATACACTTATGGCGAACTGGACGACGCGCATCGTTTGCGAAGGGCTGAAGCTGCCGCGGTTTTAGGCAAGCTTGGTTCGTTCGACACCAAGCGCGTATTCGGAAAACGTTTGGGTATCATGAGCGTCAGAATTGGAGTTGACGGCCATTTCGGCCCAGAACAGCCAGAAATGGCACAAGGTATCGCCGGTATCGAAGCCTTAGCTGAAAAAGCTGAAAAACCTTTGGGTTACGTCCAACTTTAGCTTTACTTGTCCAGTTCTTGGAGTTTGAACTGGGTGTAGCGCTCGGCGGACAGGCGAGTCAGCTCGGGGTCTTCATCTTGGTTGACGAATTTCATTTCGGCGGCCAACAGTGGGTGCACTTCGGCCAGCTTTTCGTGCATCTGTAGGACCAATTTGCGGTAGCCGGGGTGACCCTGCGGCGTGGTGCGCAGTTCGTGCAAGTGGAACGCCTCGCGGGCATTGTAGGTGACCTTCCAGCGCATCCGGTGGCCCAGCAGCGTAGCGTATTGCGCCTCGAGGGCATAACCGGCCTGCTGCATGGCGCTGTAGAGCTTGAGGCTGATCTCAAAGCAGGCCTCGAACTGCTCGGTCAGGCCGGCGTCTTCGACCAGCTTGGGGATTTCGTAACCGTAGCGTGGCGTCAGGAGCTGCCAGTTCATGTCATCGACCATACGATGCCGTTGCAAATCACGGAATATGCCGTAGTCGCATATCAAATCCCAGCTGTAGTGGGCCTTCTCAAGGGCGCGTCCCGGGCGCTGCCGGCGGTTCAGGCGTTCGCCCATGTAGGCTTTGAAAGCTTCGACCTTCTGCTCGTACGGCCAGGCGTTTACTTCGGCCTGCAGCTGTTCCTGCGATAGGTTGCTGTGTTCGTAAAGCATGTCAGGCACTAACAGCAGCTCGTTGCGCGGCCAGAAATCGACGAGAGTCACAGGGTCGATGTCGCCGCTGGCGTGGCTGTCGGGCAGCCGCTTGTTGGCCAGCTCTTTCATGCTTTTGGCTGTGTTGGCGCGGTAGGCGATCATAGCGCCGCCACGGTCGGGCTTGTCGGCGCGCTCCAGGTACATGGGAATGACTTTGCGGCCTTGCTTGAGCATGTCCTGGCCGGTTTCGCGCGCTTCAGGCAGC
>DATIHM010000064.1:0-5764 GCA_035480695.1 Candidatus Saccharimonadia bacterium | reverse complement strand
TGCCTACCACCGGTTCGGGTGGAGCCGATGCTTGGGCCTTGGCTTCCTCGGCCTCTTCCACGGCGAGGAGGGTGTTCAGGTCTGGCTTGGGTTCGCTATCGAGCGGTTGGATGACCCTTTCGCCGCCGGTCTTGGGCTTCGCTGGTTCGACTGTCGGTGTTTCCTCTGGTGTTGCGGCTGGCGAGTCTGCCCCCTGGGTCGTAGCCGCGGGCTCAGCCGCGTTGCCTAGCAGGCTGGCGCCGGCATCTGACAATGCTTGGTCGGCAGCTTGGGTTGGGTCGGCTGCTTCGCTAGGCGCAGCAGGCGTCTCGGGCTCTTTAGCTTCGGGGACTGTAGCTGGCACCGGTTCCTCGGGGACTTCTGGTGCCGTGGCCGGCTGGGTATCTTGCTTATCTACGAAATCTTCTATCTGTTTCTCGACGGTTGACTCTTCTTCGGCGCTTGATTGGGCGCCTGCCGTTAGGGTGATGGGGGCGTCAGGCGCTGTTTCCGGAGTGTTTGCAGCGGACGGGTCATTAGCCGGTGCGGCTGGTTCGGGCGGAGTGGCCACAGGCATGTCTGGCGCGGGATCATCGGTTGTGGATGTGGGAGTGTCCGTGGCAGTTACTGTTGGGGGTGAAGCTGGTGCAGCAGGTTCGGCAGCCGCAGTCGTATCGCTGCCCGGTTCCGCTTCAGCTTTATTACTGTCACCCAGTAGCTCGTGCGAAACCCGTACGATGTCTTCCAAAGTAACCTGTGATTTGACCAGGTAGCGGTCACTACCCAGTTTGCTGGCACGAGCCTGGTCGTCGGCCTGGCCGAGCGCTGTGAGCATAATAACTTTTACACCCTTTAGGTCGTCGGTGTTTCGCAAAATGTCGAGCATCTCGAAGCCGCTGATTTTGGGCATCATTACATCGGAGATTATAAGGTCGGGCTTTTCATTTTTGGCTATCACCAGTGCGGCTTCGCCGTCGTTTGCCGACACGATGTTATAGCCCTCAGCCTGAAGCCGGGCTTCGTAAATTTCGCGTAAGTTGTTGTCGTCTTCGACCAATAGTATTTTTGCCATATTTGCCCCTGTTGTAGTTATATGCTTATGTTTGGCCTTATTGTACCACGCCTGTGGTTAACGGGGTAATCGGTGTGAGCTCGCTGCTGCTGGCCTCTTTACTCTGTAAGCTGGTAGCTTTATCGGTGCTTAAACGAGGCAGGTTTATAAAGAAGGTACTGCCCTTGCCCAGCGTGCTCTCGGCCCATATGCGGCCCTGGTACAGCTCAATGATTTTACGGCTAATAAACAGCCCCAGCCCTGTGCCGCCGATGGTGCGGGTGGCTGAGTTGTCGACTCGGTAGAACTTTTGAAACAGGTGGGGAATGTCCTCTGTGGGGATGCCTGGGCCGGTGTCGCGCACGTAAAACTGGACCACCTGGTCATCACCGGTGAGGCCGATGCTCACCTTGCCTTGGTCGGTGTATTTGACGGCGTTGTCGAACAGGTTGGTCACGACTTCACGCAGGCGATCAGGGTCAGCCTGTACATAGTAAAGCGGTCGTACGACGTGTTCGCCTGCCGGGCGTTTGCTGGCGTCGATGGATTGGTTAGAGCCCACGACAAATTCGGTGGCAAGGCCTTTTTTCTCGGCGGCAAAGCGCAGATCGTTGGTCAGCTGCTCAAGGTAGGCGCCTATTTCGATAACGACCGGGTGGCTGGAAAGCCGGCCGTCCTCGGCCTTTGCACTTGTGAGAAGGTCCTGGAACAGCGTGCCAAGGTGTTGGGTTGAAGCATGGGCCTTTTCCAGGTAATCGCGTGCTCGGCTGTCGATAGTACTTACTTTGTCATTCAAAGCCAAGGCCAAATAGCCTTCGATTGCGGCAACCGGGGTGCGCATTTCGTGGCTGGCGGTGCTGATGAACTCGGCCCGTTGTTTTTCCTCCTGGCGCTCCTGGCTTACATCACGGAAAATCGCGACTGCGCCACTGACATCTTTGTTTTCATCGAACAATGGTGTCAAGCTGAGCGATAAGGGAAACTGCTTGCCGGCACGTGAAACCAGGCTGGCATTGTTGTCGTGGATTGACTGAGCCTCCTTGAACACTCGCTCAAAAGGGTTCTGGCTGTCAGGGTACGCCTGGCCTTTTTCGTCCACTAGCTTGATCACTGACTTATAGCTAAGGCCGCGCGCCTCGTCCGCCGGCCAACCGGTCAGTGTACTGGCGCCAGGGTTGAATAGCTGGATGGTTTTTTCACCATCCAGTAGTACCACACCGTCCTCTATGGAGTTGAGTATGATGTCGGACCTCAGTTTTTCATCACGCAAGCTGGTAGCCAGCTTATTGCTGGTAGGCCCGGCCGGCTTTTTGAACAAGTTTTTGAAGCTTTTCATGCCACCCTATATCGGTTCATCGTTTCTGTTTATGCTTAGTACTGCTTATAGTATGCCTCTTTCAGGGGTGAAAATCAATCCCCTATCTGGACGCTCCATAACAGATATGGTAAGATAAGCGGGTTTCAAATGACGCTTCGGTTGTTCCTAAGCTAGCGTTAGTTTCACTGAAGAACATTTCATTCGTGTCTACAGAAAATGCCCACCGGGCATTTCTGGCCTCATCGTCTAGCGGTTAGGACACCAGGTTCTCATCCTGGCAACCGGGGTTCGATTCCCCGTGAGGTCACCATTATTGTCTTTTGAGTAGAAGTTCGAAATACTGGGTGCCGCCGAAGGGTATCTTTTGTTTTACCTTAGGCTTGCCCGGTAGCGCGTCGGCCGGAAAGACCGTGAACATGCCGTATCGGTCATTTATTTCGTCTACGGCAGTAGTAAGCCACTCTGCCCTAGTGACTTCCTCTAGCAGGCTGGCCTGGTTGCGTGTTGAAGGTTTGAGCTGGTAGCAGGTCAAACCAACCATGTTTATCAACATGCCGGAAGGTCGCTTGCTGAACAAATACAGCGTGCGCTGCCACAGATCCTGGTTGGTATAAAAACTACTTTTAAACATCTTACGTTCGCGCCAGAAGTCGCCGGTCTGTAGATTGGCCCACACTATCAATCCCCTTGCCTCGACCTGTCGGTAACGTAGCTTTATGCCAGTGGTTTCGGCCAGCATGTGCAATATGGGCAGCAGCTCGTTATCATCGGTACTGGCTTTAGGCAGAACCATCTGGCGGCCAATGCTACCCAAGTTGGTCGGATTGCCATCCACTTCCCAGCCGCGCAGTCGCCGGTACCAGTCATTGCCGACGACGCTGTGAAAGACCAGCCTCCTTAGCGTGTCTTCGCTGGCCTCCAGGAAATCCAGTGGCGTGAAAATGCCAGCGGCTTTTAGCCTGGCCTCGAAGTGGCTGGCGATGCCAGTCAGGTCGGTCAGCTGAAGGTTGGCGTAAACCTGTCGCAGATTACTGTAGCTAATAACGTCCAGCCCGTCCGGCTTGTGCAGGCCGGCCGCGGTTTTGGCCAGGAAGCGATTGGGGCCTATGCCGATGTTGGCTTTCATCCAGCTGCCGACTTCGTCTTTGAGGCGCTGCTTTATTTCCAGCCCTATGTCGGCAAGCGGGCGCCGGTTGACCGTTGAGGTTGTGCCGTGAAAGTCGATGATACCTTCGTCGATGCTTTTCATGATGGTGTCGGAGGAGTACGTATTCATGATGCCGGCCAACTTTTGGTACATGTAGTGGTATTTGGGCGGATCGGTTTCGAGTATGGCAAAATCCGGGATCATAGTACGGACTTCGTCCAAACGCATGCCGACTTTGACGCCCAGTGCCTTGGCTTCGTAGCTGGCGGCAATGACGCAGCAATGTTTTGATATACGGTTGGTCACACCCATAGGCCGGCCACGAAGGCTTTTGTGCGCCTGCTGCTCGGTAGTGGCGAAGGCGCTGTTGAGGTCTATATGCATTACTTGCGGCGGTTCGGGGTTAAGCCCCAAACTTTTAGTCAGCGTTTTCATCGTGCCCCTCCATAGTGGCTATTAAGGTCCAGACCAGGCTTTCGGCATCGAACTCCAGGCGGTAATCGTTGATACCGTCGCTCATGTCGAAGACATGTATCATGCGTGTACCTTTGGCGGTCGGGTGGTACAGACAGCGTTCGGCGAAAGCAATCTCTTGCCCACGAAAGCGCATCTTGGCCGGGTAGCCGCGCTTGCCCGGTTCTTTGTCCGGGCGGAAAACCACGGCAACTTCCACCGGTAACTCCAGCCTTTCTTCGTTGTTGTAGCTATTGGCAAAGTCCATAAGTAACTACCTTTACTGTTGCTGGACAGCTAAAGTAGCCGCCACCCATAAAAGTCCGACCGCTAAAAGGCCGCCAACCGACGCTTTTACTGCTTCTTCCACAGCGGGCGTCTTGGTTTGGGCCCGCGAGACGGTTCGTTCGGGAACATTGGCAGATCCTGGTATTCCATAGCCGTTGGCCAAAGTGTCAAGATTTGGTTCCATAGTTCGGTCTCCTTCGGATATTTCATTAGACTGCTCCTCGTATTCCTACCAGCGTCCAGCGGTCGCCATCCTGGCGCAGCCGGTAGGTAGCCTGGCCGTCGCTCATGTCGAATAGCTGTACCAACTGCTGGCCGTGGCTCACCAGGAACCTTAGGCCGTCAGCGGCAAAGTTGTATTCGCGGCCGCCCCAATTCATACGCTTCGGAAAGCTTTTGAGCCGGTGCGCTCTAGGCTCGGGCCGGAAATACAACGCCGTTACCTCTACCTCGCTGTTTATGTTTACGTCGTTCGAAAAGTTTGTAATAGTCATGATTGACACCCCGGTTATGAGTTAAAAAAAGAGAAACTGGATTCACCTCAGGCGAACCAGAGAACGGATTAGGGCGAACTGTCGGGTAAAGGTCGGCTACCGTTACAAAAGCCTGCTCATGACCGATAGTTTAAAAGTGTTGAAGAAAGCAGTGACCGGGGTATACCTTCTTGGTTGATAAGTCTGTATGGAGGGAGGCGAAAACACCAACCCATACACGGCTACTTTGTATTATACAGCCGTGTCAAGCTTATGGCTACTTGATGTTGTTCAGGACTTCGACGAGTTCGTGCGGCGTGACTTCGGCCTTGACTACATAGCCATCGGCTTGCTTTTCTATATCGGCCCGCACGTCGTCACGCTGTTCCAGGTTAGTAGTAACGATGATTTTGGCGCTTAAGCGGGGGACGCGAGCTGGGTCGCGTAAAAGACGCAGAATCTCTATGCCTGTCAGATTGGGTATCATGAGGTCAAGCAGAATTATGTCGTAGGCGTTAGTCTGAGCCGCCTTGAGGGCCTCCTGGCCGTCGGCGATTACGGTCACATCGTAGCCGGCCTTGCCAAGTGCCCGGGTGTAGAGCTCGCCGATGAAATGTTCGTCTTCTATGATAAGGACTTTTTTGGCAGTGGGCTGAGAATCCATACTTCTACTTTAGCAGAAAACAGAGAACAGACGTAACAGGTAGCAGAAATTTAGCAGATATCAGGTAACAGACGAGCTGCAGCCCTATGTCTATTGGTTTGGCTTCTGATAAATGTCTGCTATCTGTTTCCTGCCACGTCTGCTACCTGCTCTATCTTCGATAGAGCGAGTGGTTTTTGATCCAGCCGTGGGCATCACGGACAATTTCGTTGTTGCCGCTGGCCTTCAGCTTTTCGGCCAGCTTGGCGTATGGCACCAGGCTAAAGCCGAAAACGCTGCCCTGGCCTTCCTTGCTCCTGACCCAGATGTTGCCGCCGTGGGCGGCAATGATGGCTTTGGACAGGTACAAGCCCAGGCCAGTGCCGCCGATTTGGGCGCGGTTACGGTGGTC
>DATIHM010000063.1:0-43403 GCA_035480695.1 Candidatus Saccharimonadia bacterium | reverse complement strand
AGGCCGTGACATTTACAGGCCTGGCGGCTTTGGTCGGAATCGCCCTGGGGGTGGTGGCCGCCAACCCGATTACCCATCTCTTAGTCACGAACAGCAGCTCGGATGGCGGCATGGCTGCCGGTGGCGCACGGTTCGCCCGTTTCGCCACGGGCGGAGGCGCCCCAGGCGGCGGCCGGGGCTTCGGCTTCGTGCGGAACAACTTCTCGGCCATCCACGCCGAAATCGGCTGGAGCGTAATCCTGTACGGCTTGCTGGTGGCATTGGTCATCGCCGTAGTTGGCAGCGCGCTGGCCTCTTATTCCATCGCCAAAATCCGGCCGGCCGAAGTAATGAGGGTAGAGTAAGGAGGTGACATGCTCGAAGTCAAAGATATAAGAAGGGTTTTTCCGAGCGGCGATGTCAAAGTCCTGGCTGTGGACGACGTGTCTTTCGCTGTGCCGGAAGGCCAATTTGTCAGCATTGTCGGCCGCAGTGGTAGCGGCAAATCAACGCTGCTCAGCCTGCTTGGTGCGCTCGACAAGCCGACCAGCGGCAGCATCGTCGTAGGCGAGCAGGATATCACCAAATTGCATGACAGGGCGCTCATAAGATACCGCTGCCAGAAAATCGGTTTCGTGTTCCAGAGCTATAATCTCGTTCCCAATCTGACGGCGGCTGAAAACGTCATGCTGCCGCTGGAGTTCGCAGGTATGCCCAAATCCCAGCGCAAGGATAGGGCAAGACAACTCCTTGAACAGGTCGGCTTCCAGCCGGACCAGATGGAACGCAAACCAGGCAAACTCAGCGGTGGCCAGCAGCAACGCGTCGCAGTCGCCCGCGCGCTGGCCAACCGACCGAAGCTCATCCTGGCCGACGAGCCGACCGGCAACCTTGACAGCGCTACCGGAAAGCTGATTTTTGATATGTTGCACGACCTGGCCAAGAGCGAAAACACAACCATATTGGTGGTGACGCATGACCTGACCATCGCCGGCCAGACGGACCGGTCGTTCGAGCTGAACGATGGCAAATTGAAGGAGAAGCACAGTGGCAAAAAATAACCGATCCGACGAACCGGCCGAACAATATGTGACCGGTGAGCAACATGCCAAGATGGCGACGGCTTCAAGCCACGGCCCGCGCAAAAGCGTCACCGTTTCCAGCCAGACCGCGCTTATCGTGCTTGGAATCGCGGTACTATGCGGCCTGAGTTTCGCGGCCGGCATGGGCTATCAGAAGGGCCATACCAAAAAAGTCGCCACGGCTACCTCGGCAACCGAACAAGGAAGCTTCCGAATGAGCGGCGGCTTCGGACGTCGCGCCGGTGGGTTGGGACAGGTAACGGCCGTCAGCTCCACCAGCATAACCATCAGCAACCAGCGGACCGGAGCCGACTCTACCTACACTATAAACTTGTCAACTGCAATCTCTGACAATGGCCAGACTGTCGCGGCCAGCGACATCCAGGCAGGCGATACAGTACTGGTCATGACGAGCGGCAGCGGCAGTACGACGGCCACCCGCATCTTGGTCAATCCAAGTTTCGGAGGTAGCTCCGGCGGGCCGCCAGCTAGCACAGACGCACAAACTCAGACCGATTGAAGAGACGGCCCACCGACTTTATCAAAGACATGGAGCGGAGATAATTGCGTCTTTCTTTGAAAAGATTCTGGACTCACCCCAACCTTTCTAAGCTTGCTGCAACTGCAAAAAAGTAGTAAAACTATGTCATGTCAGACATGACTGAGCAGGGTGCACTAACGAATTTGGGCCAGAGCGAAATCCTAAATGGCAACGGAGCAGGCTATAGTGGTACGGTTATCTTGCCCAGACTATTTAACAAGAGTGACTTTTATTTTGGTGTAGCCGACAACGGTGCACAAAACGAGGGCAGTAACACAAACACTGACTGGTATAGCTGGTTGACCCCAGAGCAACGCATCAAAATGGCTGCTGAAGCCGCCACTAAAGACTGGGGACAGGGTGTAGTTTTAGATTTGCCGGCCATCGCATCGAAACCCGATACTTATGACATTAACCGTGCTCCGAATCATTTGAACCGCTATTTGGAAGACTATGCCATGGCGCAAATGCTAGAGCAAGAAACGCTTCACACCAGCATTGAGTGGTCGCGCCTCCAGCCTGAGCGCCACGGGCCCTACGACAAAGAGGCGATTGAACACTATCGCCAGATGTTGCGGGCCTGCCGCGCCGCCGGCATGGAGCCGATTATTGATTTGAGCCACTTTGCGCTGCCGCAGTGGGCCGAGAAGCTCGGTGGCTGGGAGTCCGATGCTGTGGTTGACGAATTTGTCCGTTTCGCCGAAAGCATGGTCAAAGAATTCCGGAATGAGGTGCGCTACTGGGCGACCTTTAACGAACCAGACACCTATACCAGCATGGTCTATCTGCCGGAGAAGGCCATTCCTGGCCTCCCGGTGGCGATTATGCCCAAGGAAATGTCATGGCTACATTACCCACAAGGTTGGTATCACTTCTTAAAGGCGCGTAGAAATATGGTGAGGTCCCACAAAGAAGCCTACAAAGCTATTAAGCAGGCAGTGCCCGACGCCCAAGTCGGATTCACTGTTAGCCAGGTGTATTACGACAGCGAGCCGGATCTGATAAGTCGAGGCGTGAAGAAAGCCATGTCTGCTGTGACGAATGAATACTTCCCGCCTCGCATGGCCGAGGACGCTGATTGGATAGGCATGCAGCACTACGTGCATGCGCATGTCAACAAGTTGAATCCGTTTGATAATGAGTTTGCGCAGCGTACAGACGAAGGTTGGGAAATTTACCCTGAAGGCACCTATCACCGGCTGAAGTCGCTTTCCGCAGTGGCCAAGCAGTACGACATACCGATAATAGTTAGCGAAAGCGGCTTGGCTGACCGTGACGATAAATACCGTGCCGACTATATTCGTGACCATATAAAGTGGACGTTCCGTGCAGTTGACGAGGGAGTTGATTGTCGGGGCTTCAACTATTGGTGCTTGCTGGATAATTTCGAGTGGGATCGTGGGCTATGGGCTGCTTATGGCCTGATCGCGGTCGACCATAGTGACAACCAAAAACGCGTTATCAGGCCAAGCGCTTGGGAGTATGCCGCTATTATTCGTGAGCATAAAGAGGCACGAGCTCGTGTAAGTGCCGTGTAAGTGCTTAGGCTTCTTCGAGCAAAGGCAGCTTGATTGTGAAGGTCGTGCCTTCGCCCTGCAGGCTCTCGACGGTGATTTCACCGCCGTGCTGGTCGACAATCTGCTTGGCGATTGACAAGCCCAGGCCGTAGCCGGTGTTGCCGTCGCGCGTACGCGAGTGGTCGGCGCGGAAGAAACGCTCAAAGATGTGTGGCAGGTCGGAGGCGCGCATGCCCGGCCCGGTGTCTCGCACAGCCAGGCGCGCATAACCGCCCTTTTTTTCGCCTCCTAGGAAAATCGTGTCACCGTGCTTGCCGTACTTGATGGCGTTGTCGAGCAGGATGGCCACAGCTTGGATGAGGCTGTCGGCGTCGCCCTCGACGCGCATTTCCGGCACTGAATCCTCGATGCTGATGTCCTTGGCCTGGGCCGGCTCAATGTATTGGTTCATGGCCTCGCTGGCGATTTCACCCAGCAAGATGGGCTTTTTCTTGAGGTGTTTGCCGTCGGCGCGCGTCAGGCGCAGCAGGCCGTCAGACAATTTCTCGAGCTTGAGCACTTCCTCGAGGTTGCTTTTGATGACCGATTTGGCATCGGCCAGGCTGAGCTTCGGCTTGCGCAGGGCAACCTCGTTGCGGGCACGGATAGCCGTCAAAGGTGTGCGCAATTCATGCGAAGCATCAGACGAGAAGCGCGCCTGGGCCTCCATGGCCTCTTCAATCGGCTTGAGTGTGCGACGCGCCAGGTAGTAGCTGACAATCGCGCCACCCAGTAGCACCAGGATATTGATCAATACGATGTGCATCAGCAGGTCGTGCCGGCCTTCGTCTATACGCTGGCGGAAGAAATCATTGAAAGGCCCAGGCGCCTCGAACTGGTCTATATACAGCGAGCGCGGTGGCAGCTGCCGCCCGATTTCCATCCAACCTGTCCGGTACAGAACTATACTGAAGCTGATGCTCATGACCATTATGATGGCCAGGTAAGAGCCGGCCAGCCGGGTTGTCGTCGAGCGCAGGTGGTTCACTAAGCACTAACCTTGTAGCCGAAGCCGCGCACCGTCTGTATCAGCTCCGGGCCTTTGAACGGCCGGTCGACTTTGTCGCGCAGATACTTGATGAAAACCTCGACGGTATTCGGCAGAATGTCGGCGTCAAAATCCCAAACGTGCGTCATGATGTTGTTTTTGCTCAGTACCTTGCCCTTGTTGCGCAGCAGGTATTCGAGCACGGCGTATTCCTTTTGGGAAAGGTTGATCGGCTGGCCGTGGCGCGTCACTTCGCTGGTGATGGTGTTCAGCGTCAGGTCGCCGGCTTCCAAGACTTCGCCGACCGATTCGTTGGGCCGGCGCAGCAATGCCCGGATGCGGGCCAGCAATTCCTCAAAAGAGAAAGGTTTGACCATGTAGTCGTCGGCGCCGGTGTTCAGGCCACGTACCCGGTCGGGCACTTGGTCTTTGGCGGTCAGCATTATGATACGCGTGTGGTTCGATTCCTCGCGCAGCTTGCGGGCGATGTCGATACCGCTCATGCCGGGTAGCATGACGTCCAAAACCAGCAGGTCGTATTCGTCGTTGCTGGCCGACAGGTAGCCTTCTTCGCCTTCGAAAGCTACGTCAACCGCGAACGACTCCTGTTCCAATCCCTCTTTGATAGCCTGGGCGATGGTGTGGTCGTCTTCTACGACAAGTATTCTCATAACATAAAGTATAGTTTCGCCATCCTTAAAGTCTACTTAAAATGTTACAGGCGATTTCCACCGTACCGCTCATGGTATAAAATGAGGTTATGGATGAGCCTGAAACTCCTGCGCCTGATGATTCGGAACCTGTCGGGCCAGCTGACGAAAAGCCGGAGGAAAAACCTGAAAATCCTGAGCCTGAACAGCCGCTGACACCGTCGCCCGTGCCGACCGGGCCCTCGACGATTAAGATCGACCTGCCGTCTGCCACGCCTAGTAAACCGCGCGTGACGGTCATGAAACCGAAGCGGAACTGGAAAAAAATCCTACTGGTCATCTTGGCCTTGGCGGCGATTGCCGGCCTCTGTTACGGAGCCTGGAAGTTGGGCAAGCACAGCAATACGCCGAAGCCGGCCGCGACAGTCCGGAAAACCGTGACGAGCAAGCCGAAGGCGGCTGCCAAGGTTCAGGGTTTGCAGCTCGACCCGAGCAAGGACTACGGAAACAAATACGCCGATGGCCTGCTGCCGGTCGGCGACGGCAAGTACAGCACTTCCGCACCGGCGGCCGGCACGGTTTACGCCTGCTCGCAGTACGCCCAGAACCTGACAAGCGGCCAAGGCGGTGCCCAAAGCCGCGGCCTATGGTTTACCGACAATAACACCGAATATGACGTCAACAAAAAAGTCCATGTCAACGGAAGCGTCATGTGGCAGGCCAGCTTCAGCAATAACGTCAGCGACGCCACCCGTACTATTGTGACGAATGACCTGCCGAACCACCCGACCGGCGTTTTCCCGGTTGCTGCCAGCGACGCCGCCTACGCTTACGACCGCAACCCGAACTCCATAAAAGGCCAGACGCTGAGCTACAGCTTGCCGTCCAATCCGACATATGGTAACCCGAACTGCATGGGCGGCCAATCCGGCATCATGCTGACCGGCGTGGCGCTGTTCAATGCCTTCGACGCCGGCGGCCGCGACGCCGGTGCCTGGGAAGTACAGGACGCCTGCAGCGGCCATCCGCAAAAAGACGGCGAATACCACTACCACACACTGAGCGCCTGCATCAAAGATACGAACGTGCGGACGGTCATCGGCTACGCGCTCGACGGTTTCCCGATAACCGGGCCGCAGGTGGCGCCGGGTAACATCCTGACCACCTCCGACCTCGACGAATGCCATGGCATCACCAGCCAGATAAACCTCGATGGCAAGCTGACGACCATGTACCACTATGTGATGACACAGGATTTCCCGTACTCTGTCAGTTGCTTCCGCGGCCAGGCCATCCAGCCGCCGGGCCTGCCTGGCTAGCATGAAAACCGCCAAAATGCTGGAAACGTTCAACGACCGCTACCCTTTGCTCGGGCCGGCTCTGTGGATATCCAGCCTGCAGTATTTCATCGTGCAGCTGGCGGTGGCTCTGAATTTCGCCGGTGGCTACAGTCTGTCGCGCAACACCATCAGCGACCTCGGCAACACCGTTTGTGGCGCCTACGGCGGCCGCTTCGTCTGCTCGCCCGACCACGGCTTGATGAACCTGTCCTTCGTAGTGCTCGGCCTCACCATGATGGCCGGCGCGCCTCTGATTTACCAGGAGTTCCGCGAGGGCCGGACGGCCATCACCGGCTTCGCCTTCATGGCGATTGCCGGCTTCGGCACTGTTCTGGTCGGGCTTTTCCCGGAAAACACTGTGTCGGCCCTGCACATTACCGGTGCCGCGCTGCCGTTTTTCATCGGCAACTTGGGATTAGTCATACTAGGCGCTAGCCTCAGCCTTCCGCGCTGGCTGCGCATTTACACGATCCTCACTGGCTTGTGGAATCTGCTTGCCCTGGCGTTGCTGATGACGAACCATTATCTGGGACTCGGCCAAGGTGGTATCGAAAGGTTGACGGCTTATCCGCAGACGATCTGGCTGATAGTTTTCGGTCTGTATATGGGAAAGAAGCGGTTCCGAGCCAGTTAGCGCAAGTTGTGGGCTGTACCGTTCGGTGGCAGCGGCCAATCAATATGAACATCACTGACCGGCGTGCCGAAGACAGCCACGAAAGTCTTGCCATTGTGGTTACCGCCAACCAGTTGGGAAGTTTCGGATGCTTCGATTATCATGCTGGCGGCCCGCGAGAAGTTGCGGGTAAGGCCGTCGGTCAGTTGCTCGCGCGGGGGCACCGTGCCGGTAGCAGCGTACCAGCTTTGGCGGCCATTTTTCTGCTCTTTCAGAACCCAGACACCGGCGATTTTTTCGGCAATCAGCTCGGTGCTTTTAGCTGGCTTCAGGTCGCCTTTGCGGTCAATCGCACCCAAGCCGACTTCCAACTCGTCGGCGTCGATAATCGGGCGCCCCTGATTGCCGCGGTTAGCTTTAGGGTCAAGCCTACCGGCGACTTCAACGACGTAACCGGCTTTTTTAGTCTTGTCGGCCTGTTTCATGGTTTCGGTAAAGATGCCGTCTTTCTGTTTGAAGCTCCAGGTGCCAATCAGGCTTTTATCGTCGTGGATGAAGCGTACCAAGCCACGGACGGCCGCAGCTGCCCCTGAGTTGACATCAGCCAGGTTCGTCTCTGGATTTCCGACGGCGACTCCACCTGAGCCTGGTGCCTGCTCGGGAAAGCCCACGCCGCCCGAGCCGATTGTCGAAGGGTCCAAGCCAGTCCCGCCCGACGGATGAGCATCAATGTTATTAGCCAGCGCAGCTGACGGCAGCGCAAGAGCGCTAGTGACGATGGCTGGTGCTAATTTGCGGGGATCCCAATTAGGTGAACGCATAAACTTCCTTCGTTAAGTTAACAGTATTATACCGTTAAACGCAAGATTTTACAATACATTAGCCAGATAGCTTATCGTCTAAGCGGTGCTTTGTAGCTGAACGCCCACTGTTTTTCAACGGCCGGCAGGTTTTCCGGCCGGCTGACATGCGGGTGCAGGTAGTCACCATCAGGGGCGGACACAGTGTATTTTGCCAGATCCATAAGTGCGATAGTCATATTGGCCGCGTTCTCCGCCTGTTTGTATGTAATTTTCTTCGAGCCTGACGCGTTTGGGTTGGTCGTCTTGCTGCGCGCCGGTTGCGAGCCGTTCTTCTGCGTGTAAATGACGTTCAGGCCCTTCTTGACGATTTTTAAGGTAGTATAAGCCGTGTCATGGCCTTGGGAATCCTCAGCACCTTCGGTGAATATAAATCTAGTGACATTATTTAAGCCGTTCACGAAATCACCATCGCCCGCGAACTCAACTTCGTAGAGCCATTTCATGCCAGGACGGCCAGGCCAGCGGCCAGTTTCCTTGGTCGTGAAAGTAGTCGTAGTGTTACTGCCGCCAAGGGCAGTTTCGGGGCCGTGTTCGTAAGGAGGCATCTGCTCCCAATACAAATCGGCGCTGTTCAGCGTGTTGCTGCCCAGCGTCTGCAACTTATTGGGGCGGGGAAAAGCCGACTCTGGGTTCGTGTTCGGATTGCCATTCCTAATAACGGGGTTGGCGGAAAGGGTAGCCTTGCCCACATGGCCATTAGCCACGGCAGCTAGACCTTCACCAGGGGCACCGCTCGCAAGAGCGGCAGTGCTGGCGAACACAGTGAACATTTTTCCCATAGCAATTATCGCCTCAACTTAATTAGTATATTATACATTAAAACATCTTTTTAAGCAATAGCAGTTAGATTTTTCATGCGAGGACAGATTTGCTAATTGGCCGGGCATGTTATTTAATGAGACTGAAAGAGTTAATATGAGACAAGCAACCCAAGCCCGCCTTCCTGCTCTTAGTAGTGAAGTACAACCCGCCACCTCTAATGAAGCAGTTGAGACGCCAGGAAATGTAATCGATATTGCTACACGGCTGCCAGTCGGCCCCGAAAGCAACTTAGACATAGACCTACAAGCTGAACAAATCAAAGCTGCTCAAGAAGAGCTTTTATCTCGGCTTACACCTCATCAGGTAAGAATCTGCCGCCTAATGGCCGAAGGTATGTCACATAAGGAAATAGCTGCAGAACTTGAAATGAACTTGAGGACTGTGAGCGACAACAGCTCCTTGGTGTTAAAAGCAGTAGGCATCACAAGGAGAGCAAAATACCCTTTAATCAGGTTAATGAATGCAGGCGTGAGTAGGTCTGTAGATGTCACTGCGCTGGGCAAGCTGACCAAGAATGAACTCTCAGTTATAGATGTAATGCTTAAAGGCACCTACGACGATGCAAGCATCAGTAAGGCTGAAACGATAAGCCTTAGCGCAAGAACGCTCGCTTGTCATACATTGCCAGATATTTGCAAAAAACTGGGGATTGCGAATAGATATTCGCTAATAGCGCACCTTGACTCTATCGGCGCAGCTCTAGGCAGGCATGAAGGAGCTAACCCGTTAGCCGTCTACATACCTAAAACTGACTTCACCAAAGATGCCCGAGGGCAAATTATTAATCCGGATCCCGAGTCGCCGAGGTTATACGGACAGAGGACGTTACTCAGAATGGTCATTCACAAGATGTGTCGCGCAGAGGAAGATAATGGTGAACCAATACCTTTCGGTGCCGAATTCAATCTGGCGTCAGACGTACTGGAGCGCTTGCATGGCCTAGAGCTGGTTGACAAAAAAACCGTCAAAAAGGGCAGGGTGGATTTGGCCGGGCTGGTGCTTTCGGAGCTTGTCAACCATCGATTGTTCGGCAAGATGCTTCTGAACGATAAGATGCGACCGGCTGTTCTGCGAGAAGTCAAAAAGATAGCCCGGTAAAATTTCGTTTGACAGGCTTGCCTTTCTGAACTATCATTCAACCGTATGGTTGAATATGCGTTGAGCTTAGATTCCGTCTTCAGCAGCCTGGCTGACCCGACGCGGCGCGACATCTTGCAACGCGTTTCCAAGCAGCGAATGTCGGTCAGCGAAATCGCGCAGCCGTACGATTTGTCATTTGCCGCCATCTCCAAGCATCTTAAAGTGTTGGAGAAGGCCAAGCTGATAGCTAAGCGCCGACGAGGGAAGGAGCAGATCGTGGAACTATCACTCAGCGGCCTGGCCGAGGCTAACCAGTACCTGGAGGCCTACCGTCAGATGTGGGAGGAGCGTTTCGAAGCGCTCGATGAGTTATTAAGAAAGGAGGTGTGATGGCCGAAAAGCTTGTGATAGAGAGAACTATTGACGCCGGGACAGAGAGGGTTTGGCGAGCGCTGACCGACATAAAAGACCTCAAGCAGTGGTTGCCGTTCTTCCCGGATTTCAAGGCCGAGGTCGGCTTTGAAACGGAGTTTGAATTGGGGCCCAAAGATGGTCAAAAGTATCACCATGTCGTCGAAGTCCTGGAGGTCGAAGAAGGCAAGCGTCTGACTTACAGCTGGGACTACGGCGGTATGAGCGACGGTTCCAGCGTGACGTTCGAACTGGAGGCAGACGGCGATAAGACCAAGCTGGTTTTGACGTGCGACTTCGCGTCGGTTCCGGCAGACGTGCCTGATTTCATGAAAAACGCCCAAGAAGGCTGGAACTACACAGCCGATGGGCTCAAGAAGTTTTCGGAAAGTAATAGTTAAGGGAGGAGGCGAGCATGCAAAAAGTAACGACATTCCTGTGGTTTGACAAGGAGGCTGAAGAGGCCATGAACTTTTATGTCGACACCTTCAAAGGTGCGCCCAGCAAAGAGGCGCATGATTCGGGAATCATCAGCATCGATAAATACCCAGGCGGCTACAGCGAAGGGCCGCTGGCCGGCATGGAAAACAAGGTGTTGAATGGCGTCTTCAAGCTGGCCGGCCAGCAGTTCTTCTGCCTCGATGGCGGCCCGATTTTCAAGTTCAACGAGTCCATCTCGCTGATGGTGGAGTGCGAAGACCAGGCCGAAATCGACTACTTCTGGGAAAAATTCTCGGCCGTGAAAGAGTCCGAGCAGTGCGGCTGGCTGAAGGACAAGTTTGGCCTGTCGTGGCAGATCATCCCCAAGAATATGGGCGAACTGCTGAGCAAACCCGGCGCCATGGACGCCATGCTCAAGATGAAGAAGCTTGATATCAAGGGCCTGCAAGAGGCCGGAAAGGGGGCGTAGATGGCAGGGAAAACTAAAGTTGAAGCATCTGAGGGTGGGCGCGAAGTAATCGTGACGCGCGAATTTGACTCGCCGGTCGAGAAGGTTTGGCGGGCTTACACCGACCCCGAGCTGTTCATCCAGTGGGCTGGCCCCAAAGGCTATAAGGGCAAGATCGACAAGTGGGATTTCAGGCCCGGCGGTTCATACCGTTTCGTGCACATCGACCCGCAGGGTAACGAGTTCGCTTTTCACGGTACGTTCCATGGTATGGAAGCGCCGAAAAAAGCTGTCCAGACGTTTGAGTTCGAGGGTTTGCCGGAAAAGCTGCACGTTTCCATGGACACTTTGTTACTGGAGGATCTCGGCAACGGCAAAACCAAAGCCACTTCCATTTCGGTTTTCCAGACGCCCGAGGACCGCGACGGCATGGTCCGATCTGGCATGGAGAAGGGCCTGACCGAAGGCCACGAGCGCCTCGACGAGCTGCTGCCGAAAATTTCATAGCGCCCGCCGCCAGCTTCCTTAATCATTTAAGTGATAATTAAGGAGGCCTCATGGGGAAGATAATAGTTTCGGAGTTCGTGACGCTCGACATGGTTTTCGAGGATCCGGGCGGTGCCGAGGGTACCAAATACGGCGGCTGGAGCCTGGAGTTCAACAGCGCAGAATACGGCAAATTCAAATTCGAGGAGCTGATGTCGGTCGGCAGCCTGCTGCTCGGCCGCGCCACTTATGAGGAGTTCGCCTCCGCCTGGCCGAAGATGAAAGACCATGCCGGCGAGTTCGGCGACAAGATGAACAGCATGCCAAAGTACGTCATTACGAGCAAGCTCGATAAGTTGGAATGGAACAATTCGCACATCTTGCAGGGCGAGCCGGCCGAGGCCATCGCCAAACTCAAGCAAGAATCGCAAGAAGATATTCTAGTGAATGGCAGCTCGGAGTTGCTCAAGTTATTGCTGGCGGTCGAGCTGGTTGACGAGCTGCGCTTAATGGTGCACCCGGTGGTGCTCGGCCAGGGCAAACGGCTGTTCGACGACGTCGACAAGACCATTTTCAAACTGTCGGATACAAGAAAAATCGGCGAAGACACCGTCGTGCTGTTCTACCGGCCGGCCGAAGCTTAGCTTTCGGCGGCTTTCATGAGGTCGTAAATCTTGCGCACGCTGTTGGAGTTGCGCATCGTAAGCTGTTTGTAAAGAGGTGTGCCGATGATTGAGACCATCCGGCCGCGTGTGGCATTGGCCGCGTCGATGCGGTGAATGGCAGCGCCAGGAATGTAAAGCATCTGCTCGATTTCCGGCTTGTGCGGAATCTTTTCTAAAATGTCTTCGCTGTCTATCTCCGACCATAAAAATAGCACGTAGCACCGCACCTTATTGTCGGTGACCCAGTCGTCAGGAATTGTTTTTACCAACTTGGCCATCTCGTCAATGTTTCTGAGCAGAACGTCGACTGAGAAGCCGAAACCTTTCTCTATTGCCGCCTCGATTTTCTGGGTCAGCGCTCCTTCGTCTTTAGAATCCGACACGAAAATGACGTTGCCGGAGTTAATAAAGGTTTTTACTTTTTCAAAACCCAACTCCTCAAAAACCTGCTTGAGTTTGGCCATCTCGACCTTGCGATTGCCGCCTACATTCACGCCACGCAAGAGTGCCACGTATACCATAACCCAAGTATAAATGATTCCAGTCGGTCGCCACCGGAATATTAATTGCTGGCAGCGGCGCGAAGCGTTATAGTATCTGAACGAATTTAAAGAAGGAGGGCGCAATGAGCGATGTGCATTTGGATGTGTACCTGTATTTCCAGGGGAACTGCAAGGAGGCGATGGAGTTTTATAAGTCGGTTTTCGGTGGCGAACTGACAGTGCAGACTTTCGGCGAATCGCCACCCGAGGCCGTGCCCGGCGGCCTGAACGATGAGAACAAAGACCAGGTGATGCACGCTCGGCTTGAGGGCGGCGACATCAAGCTGATGGCCAGTGACGGCAGCAAGGCCAGCGCTAAGTCGGCCAAGGTCGACCTCAGCCTGGGTGGCAGCGACGAGACGCGCCTGCGCGAGATTTTCGAAAAACTAAGCGCCGGTGGCGAGGTAGGTATGCCCTTGACTAAGATGTTCTGGGGCGACTTTTTCGGCCAATTCGTCGACAAATACGGCGTCAGCTGGATGGTGAACATAACCAAGCCGGGCTCGATGACAGACCAAAAAACCTGAAATGATTGAGCTGGAATTTAAGGGCAAGCAGTTTCCGGCCTATTTGGCGCGGCCGCCAAAGACGCCTGGCAAGTCGTGCTCGGCTGCCTCGAGGCCTACCTGGGCTGATTAGCTCATCAATGAGCGCGGCAGCTTGAAGGCGTAGAAGTTCTGCCCTGCAGCTCCTGTGTAGGTGTAGGTTTCGGGCCCAACCTGGTCAGGCTGCGGAGCGTTAGCGGTCCTGGCGGCAATCGTATCGATTTGGTTGCCGTGGACTCCGGTTACTATTGTGATGTGGCCAGATTCTGGCTCGTAGAAGTTGCCTGGCTGTACACTGTGCAGGCCAATTTGCTTATAGTGAACAGTGTCGGAACGCAGGGTCGAGGTCGTGTTTGAAATCACTTCTTTGCCTCTTGTAGCGTGAGCTACCACACCTGCCTCAAAGCCGCTACAATCAGCATCAACATTCGGGCCTTTGTGGCTGGCTATGTAAAGTATGGAGCTGGTTGAGTGACCGGCGCCCCAGACGTAACTATCGACAGTACTGGCTTCAGCATATCTGACGACATCCTTCCTGAAGCTGGTGTCACTGAGGTGACGCTTCTTATGATGGGCATGTCTAGCGTGTGAAGCCGCTTCGTGCCTTACAGACGCTGAGTTGCCGAATATGTTGATGTGCCCCAGGCCGCCTACGGATTTCGTTACTGCGCCGACGCCTAGGCCTCTGGCGACTTTGGCCTTGTGGGGGGAGAATGGGTTAAAGTTGCCGATGTGCACTATCGCATGCGTCACAGCCTTAACACCTATATTTTTACTGGTATGGTGCTTCTTCGTGCTGGCACCATAAACTTCCCTCACCTGAGGATATTTGTAAGTTAAGTTGTAAGCGACACGCCAAACGTTGCTGGCATACGCGCCTGTAGGATTGTGGTCGCCATAGTACGAGGCGGCGGCATTACGAACACTCATTTCAAGCTGGTTGAGTGACTTAGTATGTATACTGGCATTAACGCCCTCGGCGTGATAGAGGTTTGCTTCAGAGGCGATGGCATCATCAACGTTCTCAGGATCTTTCTTGCTATCACCATTCCCGTCGACTCCATAGGTCGCCCACGTTTGCGGCTCGAACTGTGCGTAACCCCTAGCTCCTGTATTTGACGTGCTGAAGGAGCCGGATATATTCTTCCACGGGCCATTACCAACCTCTTGGCCGTTTATATTATTTCCGCCTCCTGCCTCGCTAACAAAATTTTCCTCGTAAAGGCCGGCCGCTAAGACGTTAGGCGGGACATGGTAAATGTTGCCCCATTTTAGGAAATCTTTTTGCAATCTAGAACGGTTTTTTGAATTATTGCCCAAGCCGACCTGCTGTGAAATGCCCCAGATGCTGTTGTGGTTCGTGGTCACTTTAGTTGCGATTTTACGCGAAACAGTGAACCTACCCGGATGCGAAGGATGACTGGAGTGATGCTTTGGGCTAGAGCGGTGTTTTCGATGCTTCACATTACCGGCGCCTGATGCCCAGGCCCCGATTTTGTTAATCAGGCTCTGGTTGACCGAGTTGTGCAGCTTGTTGTGCGTTCCTGGGTAAATAGTGTAATGTACGCCCGTCAGGTTATCTTCGTGTCCGGCCAATTCCTGTACTGCCTTGACGGAAATTTCAGCGTGCGGTGTGTCGCCGACATGATTGTCGCCGTATACCACGAATATAGACTTGCCTTTGTAGGTGAGCTTACCAACATCACCTAGGACGAGGCCATGTGCGGCGGCCCAGCCAGGGTTGAGCGCGATGTAGGCGGTTTGCTCAGCTGACAACCGGCCGTCAGCGTAAGAAGTCGAGCTTTGGTGGTCTGGGCTGCCGGTAGGACTTGGCGTTATGCCATCGTCATCAACGGTTGTCTGGTTGTTGGTGTCGCCACTCTGCCAATCGTAGAAACTCACTCCGTTGATGCGTGGGGTAGCATGTGTATGCGCGGAGTGGGGCTTAGCGTGATGTTTGCTGTGTGGTTTTGCATGTGGCTTGGCGTGAGGCTTGTGCGGTGCCTGGTTGGGGTGTGTCGTCGTCTTGGGTGCTGGAGCTGAAGGCGCCACCGTGCCCGTCGCCGCGGGCGGCTGTGACTGGTCGGGCGTAGCTGGTGTGTCGGGTGATGCTTTGGAGGTGCTGCCTGACGCGGCGGGCGAGTTCTCGCCCGGTTCCTGCTCGGATCCGCCGCCGTCTTCACTGGATTCGCCGCCGGCCGTGTTTTGGGCCGAAGCCTCCGAATAATAGGGCACTTTGAGCGGCGTGTTTGGTTTCAGGTGCCTGGCGTCCTGCCAAGACCAATGGTTGAGCTCTAGTGTGTCACGGACCTCGTGAGAAAGATCGGTCTGGCTGCCAAGCGCGATAGCCTTTTCGGAAGATGCCCACACCGTGCCCCCGGCTTTCCCGACCGTCGTGTTCAAGATGCTAGTGACCCGCGAGCCACCAGACGGTGCTGTATTGCGGCTGATTGTGGGGGAGGGCTGTGGTTTCGGCTGGGGCTGGCTGGGACTCGTTGTCGTGCGGCTGCCTGAGGTGCTGGAACTGCCTGGCGCAGCTGGTTGGTGTGGAGCCGATGGTTCGCCGGTTTCCTTATCGCTGCCACGACCATCTTCTGTTTCGCGGTCAACTCCGCTTGAGCCTTCTTCTTTTTCGTTAGTGTCACGCCCACGGTCTTCGGGCTCGCCGCTGCTTTTCCCGCGCTTCAGTTTGTGAATAGTGGCTTCTTTCTCACCATTGTCACTGCCCTTGTCTTCATTGCGCTCTGAACGGCGCGCAACAAATGCTTTAGCGTCACCTTCATCTTTTTCTCCGCTGTCGGAACCCTTGTCTTCTCGACCTTCTTTGATTGACGCAACAGCTTTCTTGATGTCTTTCGGATTTTTCTTACCGGTGGTGGGTGCATTTTTTTTGCCGGCTTTTATTTTGGCAACAGAGGCTGTGGCCCCGGCGGACGGCGTTGATGGCGAAGGAGTCTGGCTCGGTGCTGTGGCTGTAGAGGTTGTTTCGGGTGTGGTTGGAAGTGTTGAGGGGGTAGCTTCGGTAGTGGTGGTCGTCGTGCTGCCAGTCGTAGTCGTTGCGGGAGTGCCATCGGCCTGGAAGCCGTGTGCTTTCTCGTAAGCCTGAGCCTTCTGAGCATCAGTCAATTTGGGTTGGGCTTGAGCGACGGTTGGCGCGACGTTGGCTTTGATTGGCGTGTTGCTGCCACCACCGTCGATGATGCCACAGCCTTCAGTAGCCAGCGCCAGCGTTGACGCGGCAGTTACCATAGCTACCCTTTTGCCGTGTTTGCCTGCCATATAGCCAAGCGTGTCCGTCAGCGACGGGTCAAGAGCTTTTTGTCTGGCCCGCTCCAAGTCAGCTAAATCTTGAGTTAGTTGTTCAGGACCCATTTTTTACCCTCCTTTTACCCTCATGGCCTTATGTTGCATCCTCCTCAGTTTGTCGATGGAAAGCATTCAAGTATTTGATGACGGAAGGGTGGTTCAATATGTAAGGGCCGGTAAAGCTATCCTTTTTGTTGCGAGTCAGGAATTGGTTGAAGTAGCTAGTAAGTTCATCGGCCGCCTGCTTTTTGCCCTTGAACCGGGACAATATGGTTTTGAAGTTTCCGTTTACATCATGGGGGCGATGCGGGTTGTCGGGGCCGTCTGCGTCGAGACCAGCATACAGTTCGTCGTCCTTGATATGTTGGACCAGCTCTTGGTGGCTGGAATCAGGATATAGTTTGGTTACTGCCATAACGAAATAAAGCCTGATGAAATAAAGTGCTTCGTTTTCCAGGCGCTCCCAGGCATTATTGGTAGCATCCTTCAGATGGTGGTCAAAATTGTGTAGGACTTCTCTGGTGCCGGCCACCCCAGGGTCAGAGGCTAGCTCGGCCATACGCTTCATGAAGTTGCGGTATTCGAGCGGAGCATCCGGGTAATGTTCTGAGTCAGCCCATTCCAGAAGCATTATTTTTTTATTGGCATCAGCTTCCGTTTCTTCATCATCGTATTCGGCTTCAACCTCATCGCCTTCGACGGATAAATCAGCTGGGTCTTCTACAGTTTCGGGGACAAGCGGCTTAGCAGCGACGGGTTGTGGCTCTTGCACAGCTTCCATGGCTGCCGGCCCAACGACGGGCGCTTCAGGTTCTGGCTCGCTGCTTGTCGAACTTTTGGTGTGGACATGCTGTATCTCATCCCAAAGCGTTTCCATGTAGACCTCTGTGGGAACGGTGGCGTCGACTGATTTCGGGTCATACTGGTGGCCGGCATACGTGTCAAGCACATGGATGGCGGCAGCATCGGGATAAACTGGGTCGATTTCGCCGTGTTCGTTTGCGGCGCTCCTGATGAAGACGCCTGTTTCGCTGGCCTGGTGAGCCTTTATTTCGTCTTGGGAACGCCCGCTTGCAAAATTAGCCGCTCCGCGCTGAGCTATACGTTGCTTAAGCCAAAGCTCCGCGGCTATGCGGCCGACTTCTTTGGCCTGCTTGAGGTCTTCTTGGCTAAGCTGCAGCTGGTCTTCGCCTGCTATGCGGTTGAAACCGGCGTCAAGCGAACGGGTCCTCGTTGATATGTCATAATCCATGTAGCTATCTGCAAAACCCGGTTGGTTCCCTTCGGCATAATCTATTACCCTTGATTTTTCGTCAGCAGGTAAGCTACGAAGTGTCTTGTCTTTCTCATAAGTATCGACGTAGTTGGCGATAAGCCCTTCAAGGCGTGTTTCATATTGCTGGTCAGTCTCAGTCGGAGTGCGTGAGAGGTGGTGGCCATAGATTGCTGTAAGGTTGCCAACATGCTCACCGAACTGGCCTTTAACTTGGTAGAATGGCGCGGATTGGATTTTAGTGCCCATTGGCTCTAGCACGTGGCGCTGTATGGCCATGTTTACGACAAATTGGTCCTCAGGACCAAGTCGTGGTGCTCTAGCGGCGGCTGTGCCCGCACCGTCAGGGTCGAACAAGTCCACGACCTGTCCACCTTCGGCGATGTTTTCAGGGTTTCGGGCAGTAAAACTCATCTGTACTTCCTATGTCTCCGGTGATTTAATAGGCGTCTGGCCGGTAGCCTTCTGGTAGCTACCCGCAAGCTGGGCAGCTTGAGTGGCAGCCTTGTTAGTCAGGTTACAATCTTCTTGTTTAGTGTCGGTGCTTATGTCGCTCTTTTTAGCACCCAGCTCATGGGCCAGGTTGCCAACGATAGCTTGTTGGGTCTGGTTGGAATAGATTGCTTTGTAGCTTTGAGGGTCCGTGGGAGTTTCATTATCGTGGATAAGGATAACTCGTACGGGATTGATAGCTAGCTCCCTTTGGCGCACTAAATCGGGTGTGTTAAGAAGGCCATGAATGGCATCCCGGTCCGACTGGTAAGCGAACCAGAGTATCCTGCCGATATTCTTGGAAAGCACCGGGGCGAGTACCCGGTAGAAGTCACTTCGTACGCAATCGTCTCGGGTATTAGCATCGGTCAAACCTATGATGCTGGAGGCATTACGGCCTTCGTCGCCGTTATCGGTTATTACATTCGCTTCTCGGGCAACTATGCCTTCGCTGGCATTGGAGTTGACCGTTTTCGGGTCTTGGATAAATGTGTGAGCTTTGTCGATGTCAATCGTTACCTGAAGTCCGATTTTAGGGTCTTTCGTGGTTGAACCTGGCAGATTGTAAGGGCGCTTATCCGTCACTGCCGATGCCGGCACATCCAAGCCGATAGTGCCTTTGCGGATTGCCCAAGCTGACTCACCGGCGAAAGGGCCTATGGTGTGGTTATAAAAGAAACCTAGAACGGGTATATGAGATGTGCTAGCTACCTTAACGGCCGAATAACCCTGCGCTTCAGCCCGCGGTCCATTGATTGTGTTGGGGAAAGAGAATTCGTTGACTTGGCCGCTGAACTGTTTTTGAACCTGCTGCTCTGTCAAGGGGCCGGTCAGGTCGGGAATGGCTATGTTAGGCCCACAGCTATTAACTTCGCTTGCCACAAACAGTGCTCCAGCAACACAGGCTGCGACAATGCCACCACTTTTGAAAGTCTTTGCTTCCATAGATATAAAACCTGCACCTTTCTTAAAAGGTTCAACATTTGGAGGTTTTTGTGTTAAGAGATTAACCGGTTATATGCAATAAACAAGGGCTTATTGCATAACAGGAGGGCATTTGCCCACCTGTTATGACCTCGTGCCACACAATAATCTAAGCCAATAATAAAGCTATTAAGAAAACTTAGTCAAGTTTTTTCAAAAAATACATTGGGTTTATTTGATTGCTTGCTGGATTGCGCCTAAATCGGTTTCGTCTATTTCAGGTACGATAACTGACCAAGCGGCGAGTTCACCGTTGACTGTCGGTTGGCCATGAGTTGTCCATGGACAACTCACTTCTCCGCCATCATGATTGGGACCATTCGGGAGTCTCAAAGGTGTTGCATTACCGTTCGTCTTTGCCTCCGTCAGGTCTATCCAGCCGAAGGCGCGGGCAACACGGTTTGCGGTTTGTGGGGCACCTTGTTTAACCTCAAGAGCACTGCCTTCTGAAACGCCTGCAGCGGGCTTGTCCACGAAGGCGCCCAGCTGATGGGCGTTAGGGTTGCTGCTATTTTTATAAACGAGCATGGAGCGGACGATAGCTTGTTCACCAGAGGTTATCGTATAAGCGATGTTTGTCTTCAACTCTTCGCCTACCATGACGCGGACCGGCGTAGGCTGCTTGTCCACTACGGTACCAGCCGACAATACGTACTCATGTTCGGCACAGGTTGAGGCGTTGGCGCTCCCGGCCGGAGCCTTCATCCAGGTGTCAAATATGTTGGATGCTTGCATGCTGGCCGCGCCGATAGCGCTTTCGTATGCATTCTGTTGCTTGAGCAGTTCAGTCTGCTGGTGGCTTTCGTTGAGCTGGTCCTTGATGTCGAAATAAGCATAAGCCCCGACGCCTGTCACAGCAATTGCTATTGCTCCGCCAATCCTAGCCTTTTGCTTGAACGTACGCGGAGGTTTGTTAGCGCGTTTGGCTGCACGCTTTTCAGCACCTGGCAGCCGGGGGCGGAAGCTTCGCTTACCCCGGGACTTACCACCGCTTAACTCTAGCCGTGGCTGTGCCGGAGCCTGCTCCTCTTCATGATGAACTGTTCCCTCTGGAAAAACCTCGCTCATAATGATTGACCATACATTAAATTGGGATTTGATGCAATTAAATAACATTAAATCTTGACAATCTTAAACTTGCTTGTTTAAATAGGCGCACATCTGAGATTGAGGAGCTATTGATAGATGGCAGCAGAAGACGCGGGCGATTACATACGTAGGATAACGGCGCCTTACCACGCCCTAAATCCCGCTCCTGAGGTTACTCACGCAGTTGAACCTCAGCCTATCTCTGCGGTAGAACCGCCAGCTCAACCAGTCTCTGAGCCCACACCAGCTGCTCGTAAATTTTCGGTTCACCTTACGCCTGAAGAAGTTGTCGGCGCCGTTGGCAGTCGAGTCAACGCGGAAAGTCTAGTCGGCCATTCTACGATGCGATATATCTTGCAGGAAGAGCAGCCGGCACCACAACCCAGAGATACTGTGCGTCAGCCTGAGCCTAGCCCGCTTTTTGGTGACATGGAAACCGGCGATTATGAGGAAGATTCCTTCTTTTTTGAGCCGCAGCGCCCAAAGCCGGCTCCGATTTACACCGGTGCAGGCGCCGAGGAAACCCAGTTTATCGAGCCGGAAACAGAGCCGGAAGCTGAGCCTGAGAGCGAATCAAGTGTGGACCAGCCTACGGAAGAATTCGTGCCGGATTTTGTTCAAGATGCCGATGAGCGTGACCAGTCCACACCTGTTGCTGAAAAGGCTGCCCCATCTGCCGAAGAGTATAGAGGGCCACGTCGCCAACGCGCGGCTATTATTACGGATTTTAAATCTGCTACAGAGGCACGGGCAGCATTCGGTCGCGGCGAGCTTCCGCACGTTAGCCCGGCAACAATTGAGGCAATGGAAAGGGAAGAGCGGTGGCGCCGGCAGCAGGCCATACAACAGCCAGCCGCAACGCGTCCTCGTAATGAATCTGCTAGCGAAAGGGGCGCTCGCGTTGCCCGCGAACGAATGGAAGCCAGGGGGCAAGCTGTTCCGGTAATCGCACTTGATTCACGGCGAAACAAACTGAGCAGGGCAGACAAAACCGACGAAGAAGAACACACCCACGGCAAGCGTAATGCAATCGGCGCAATCACAGCCGTGGCCGCTGCTACTGTCGCCGTGGCATTCTTAGGAGGCGGAGGCGACAATCACCCATCAACAACCTCAGCCACCCGCGGCTCGACTACCCCAACTACTCCGAATATATATGCCCAGGCGCCGTCGGGCACTCCGGATCACCGTACAAAGAAGGGCGACCAGCCGGACCACACTAAAACGCACATGGCACAAGCCGAAGTTGCCCAAGGCCACGACGCCCATCACGCGCGGCAACCTCACAATTCCAACCACCACGAGAATCGCTCCCAACCGGGTGCGACTGCGGCCTCTGCCAACACCGGCGGTTCATCGTCAGCTCCAGCGCCTAATCAGACAGCACACAACGGTGCACCTGTGCCGAGTACCTCTCATCATTCTTCAAGTAGCTCATCTCAGCACCATTCTTCAGGCGGTTCAAGTAGCGCAAGCCCGGCCTCAGCATCTCAGCTTCACAGCAGCGGAAACGCGCCGGCAAACATGCAGCAATCACCACAGCCAGCACCAGTGATTCCTACTAGAATTGTCGGCCACACGGTTTACTATTCGAACGGCACACAAGTACCGGAAACGCTTGGCCCTGATGGTGTCTACCACGCGCCGGGCGGTGCCGCCGACGTGAGTGGCAGCGAAAAGGTGGCCCAGCTGACGGGCGGAGCCGCCAGTGCCGCCCCTGCGGAAGCCGATACGGGCGGCTCACCAATAGCCCGGACTGCCAGCAGAGGCAAACCCACCCGTAAGCATCAACCAAAACCGGAAATTCGGCACCGCAAAACCGGCGAGCCTGAGGACGGTAACAAAGAACACGAAGACGGGGGCACTAACCATCCGACTAAGGTAAGGCATGTCGGTAGTAAAGCCGTCCGCGCCGTACGTCCCGAAAGCCGTAAGATCCGGGCCAAAGTCCACCTGCGAAAAGCGGTTAAAGCTTCAGAGGCCGACGGAGGCGAGCCGGTCAATTCTGGCAAATCGGCAAATTGGTCAATAGGCAAGAGGGCAAAAAGCGACAAAGTCACGCTGAGACACTCCAAGCCGGCCATCGCGAAAGAAGATGGCGTCACCCCAGTGCGCCGCGAAGCCGCTAAGTCCAGTGCGACCAAGCCGACCGCTGTGAAGACGACGCGCCTTCGGAAAGCCGCATCGGCCGCTAAGAAGACGACGACAGCCACGACGGTCAAGCCGAAAACAACCAGCACCCCCAAGCTGAAAACCCGCTCGAAGCGCGTCGCCGCCAAGAGATAATCCAACTCCAACTAGGCAAAACCGGGGCAAGTGTATTAATATTGCCTTATGGACCAGCAATCACAATACGGCTCGTGGGCCAAAATCGTCATCGTTGAGGACGACGCCGCGCTCGCCGACATTTACAAGACCCGTCTTGAAGCACTCGGCTACATCTGTTTCGTCGCTACCGAAGGCATCCAGGCCCTTGCACTTATCGAAAAGGAGCGGCCCAGCCTGGTGTTGCTCGACCTAATGCTGCCGAAGCTGGCCGGCGACCAGATCCTGCAAGTAATGCGCGCTAGCGATTGGGGCAAAGACACCAAGGTACTTGTCATTTCTAACCTGAACGAAGCCGACGCGCCGTCGGGATTACGCGAAAACGGCATCGAGGGTTACGCCGTCAAGGCTAACCTGTCCAATGACCAGATTGACCAGCTTGTCGACAATATTTTGAAACCGACCGACCAAAAAGAAAGCGTTTCGCTCGAAGCGCCGCCAAACCAACCGTAAGATGCCAGAAGACAGCCAGGAACCGGCCGAAAACCAGGTCATCCGCCGCCCGCAGGGGTTCGTGGAGGCCTTGATCGTGGGCGAACAGACACCGCAGACTTTCGCCAAGCTTTACGATGAGGCCCAACCGATTATCAAACAGCTGAAGGCTGCGCATAAACCGCTGCTTGGCCTCATAGATATGAGCCGCCAAACCGGCTACTCCATCGCTTCCGATAAGGCGGCGCTCAGCTTTTTAGAAACGTTGGAATACGACAAGCTGGCGCTGTGTAACGCGCCGCACGCCGAGGTTGCCAAGGGCATTCTGTTGGCGCTTGACAAAAACGACACCACAAAAGTCTTTAACACGCGGGAAGAGGCGCTGGCCTGGCTGCTGGCTAAGTGACTTAGAAGTCTTCGGGCAGGATTTGGTCAGCCATTAAGGCACCCATAAAGCGTTCGATGTCAGCGGCCATGTTCGCCTGGGTCAGCCTTTGCAGGTCGCCTAGTATTGCGGCTAGGCCGTCATCAAGCTTCTCTTCAAGAGCGTCAACCTGCTCGCGATCGTAAATGCCTTCCTCTTCCCACCTGCAATTGGGGCATTCCAAATGCAATTCCCAGCGGTGGCCTTCAGCCTCAGCCCACGCCATCGGTTGTACTAATTCTGATGTGCAATCGGGGCACATGTGCAGGCCTTGCTCTTGTGGCTTCTCGTGGGGATATTTGTCGTGCATTGCTACCTACAACCTCAAATTACTAGGCCACATTATACAAGATATGCAGAAAAACGCAACCTCGCCTGGCTGCTTTAATAAGGGCAGGTTTTCGTTATCGACCTTGACTGGATTGCCTGGGCGTCCTGCACGAGCGCGTGGCTTTGCCAGTACTCCTTGCTCTCGATAGTTTCGTATTCATCACCTGGGAACGCCGGGCAATTGGGCCCTATCCAGGCGTCACTCACCTCATAATTGCCATCGGTATCCTGCACTACGATAATCGTCAATTTGTTACTCGACTGCGGGTAACGGTTTTTGGCAAAACGCGAGAACACATCCGACTTGACTGGCCTGGCGTAATAGATGATGTCCTTCTCGCTGGTCGCGACTATATCGGTCTTGCCGATGGTCCGCCCCATGTCCTGCTCGATGACGATCCGTTCACCCCTTAATTTCTTCGCTGTCAGTAGCTCTTTGACGAGTGCGATGACATATGGTTGCCGGCTCAAGTAATGCCCGGCAGAAGATGAGATAAAGTTAACGTAAATGACGTTTCCATCGCGCAATTTGGCGATAACGAACTTGTACATATCCCTAAGTATACTCTTATATGGTGTCGATAGCATTTATGTGATATACTTATGCCTAAGCAAGTGGTTACTATTACCTCTCCGTTGTCATAAATTAGTCTTTCGAACTAACAATCATCGCGAGCAGCAATAATGAACGCAGGCGATGTCAATTAAGAAAGGACAAATAATAATGGCAATGAAACTTTACGTAGGTGGGCTGGCTTACAGCGTCACCGACCAAGAACTGGAAGAGCTGTTCGCAGGGCAGGGCAAGGTAGTGAGTGCGGTCGTAATCAAGGATCGCTTCAGCGGCCAATCAAAAGGCTTCGGCTTCGTTGAGATGGAAGACATCAAAGAAGGCCAGAACGCTATCAAGGAACTCAACGGCAAAGAGCTGAGTGGCCGCGCGATTATGGTCAACCAGGCTCGCCCGCAAGAAGATCGACGCCCTCAGGGTGGCGGTGGCGGTGGTGGTCGCAGCAACTACCGTCGTTCGTACTAAGCCGACCAGCTAAAATCTGTAGCCGGCTACTTTTTAGGTTGTTGGCGAAGGCCCATGGTATTGCCCTCGATTTCGACTTGGGCGACCATCAAGCCGCCGCCGACATCCTTGGGCTCTATGACAACCTCGGCACCTACGCCTTTTAAGGTTGTCAGGCTGGCTTCCATGTCATCGGTGTCAATATAGCTGACGACAGTTTTGCCATTCGGGTCCAGGCCGACTTCCATATCGCCGACTTTATAGCCGACATACCAGGCGCCGTCCACATAAGGCTCAGTCGCCAAGTAAGTGTTATAAAAACTTTTTGCTTTGTCTAAATCCTTTACCGGGAAAACGATCAGTGGGACTTTGTTGGCCATAGTGCCTCCAATTTACAATTGATTTATATAGCTGTATAATCAAGATACTCTAATATCGAGATAAATGTCAAGGGAATTTATGACGCTTGAAGACAACAGCGATTTGAAGAAACAGGTGGTTGTGGATAGCCGCGAGAACGGCATCAGTTACACGCTGTTCCGCAACGCCATCGGTAAGAAACTAGGGCTGAACACGACCGATTTCGAAGGGCTCGACCTGATTTTCTACCGTGGCGCGACGACACCTTCTGAGTTGTCGAAATATACCGGGCTGAGTTCCGGTTCAACCACTGCCATGATCGACCGGCTCGAAAAAGCCGGCCTGGTTAAACGCGAAAAGCATCCGCACGACAGGCGGGGCACGCTGGTTGTCATAGACAGGGAAGCGGCGCACAGATTTCGACCTCTGTTCACATCTGCCAGGGTCGCCCAGAACAAGCTGCTGGACAGCTATTCCCGCCAAGAACTGGAAGTCTTATCGAATTACTTCCAAAAATCCTCAGCCATGTTCGAAGCCGAACGCCAACATGTTCTGCATTTGACCAAGCCGCCCAAAAAATCTAACTAGCAGCTGTATACTTTGCTTTAGCACCTTGTTCGCGGAGTTGCCTGAAGGCGGCGCGTATCTCTGCTGAAAAGAGCATCGGCTCCTCCCAAGCGGCAAAGTGGCCGCCCCTTTCAGCCTCGTGGAAGTACGTGAGGTTGGGATACGACTTTTCTGCCCAGCTGCGCGGGGTGCGCCAGATTTCGCCAGGGAAAGTGGTGAAGCCGGTCGGAATCGGGACATCCGGCTGTGGTTGGCCGGCCGTCTGGATTGCGACTTGTCCACTCTCCCAGTATTCGCGAGCCGCCGAAGCGCCGGTTCCCGTCAACCAATACAGCGTGATGTTGTCGAGGATGTGGTCGCGGGTGAGGTTGCCCGACGGGTGGTTATCGACAAAGGCTTGTGAAATCTTATAGTAGGCGTCGGTGTCGTGGTCGAGCATCCAGGCGGCCAGGGCGACGGGCGAATCCAGCAAGGCGTAGCCGATGGTCTGCGGCCGCGTGGCTTGCTCGATGAAGTAGCCCTTGCCACTGGAATTAAAGGTGTTGATTGCGTCTAAAGCCTGGCGCTCCTCTTTGGAGTCAGCCGGCATGGCTGCCGCGTTGCCGAGCCCGGTCACCAGTAAGTTGGTGTGGATGCCGAGCAGTCCTTCCGGAGCCTGGCGGCCCATGGCGTCGGTGACGGCCGCGCCTACGTCGCCGCCCTGTGCCACGTAGTGGTCGTAGCCGAGACGGTTCATCAGTTCTGCCCAAGCCTCGGCTATTCTGACCTGGTTCCAGCCCAGACCGGCGGGCTCGCCGGAAAAGCCGTAACCCGGAAGCGAGGGCAGCACCAAATCGAACGCGTCGATTTCACGTCCGCCATGCGCCGTTGGGTCGGTGAGCGGGCCGACCACCTCCAGCAACTCTATGACCGAGCCGGGCCAGCCGTGCGTCATAATCATGGGCATCGCGTTCTCATGCCGCGACTTGATATGGATGAAGTGGATGTCCACGCCATCAATATTCGTCATGAATTGCGGCAGTGCATTCAGCTTGGCCTCGACCTTGCGCCAATCGTAATCGTTGGCCCAGTATTTGGCAAGCTCCTTCATCGTCGCCAATTGCACGCCCTGCGACCTGTCCGACACAAGCTCCTTGTGAGGCCAACGTGTCATCTCGAGGCGCTTCTTCAAATCTGCCAGCTTTTCTTCTTCTATATTGATTTTGAACGGTCGGATTTCATCTTCTTTTGCCATAAGCCCCCCTGGTTAATAACACTTAATGAATATGGCCGCCGGCGAAGAGAGCTGCAATGACATTTCCGACGCCGATTCAGCAGGACTATGTTCCAATAGCGAGTGGTTTATCCGAAATCAAATGTATCTAGGGCTACACTGAAGGGCTGGCGGTTGCCGGCTCGTATCGTTTGACGTGTCTTTTTACCATGTACGGTCCGCCAACCGTGCGGACAACCTGCCACCTGGAAATATCCACTAAACGTATGTTTTCTTTCGAATTAAGAGGTGTGCTGTCGGAAGCGTGATCACGCACCCGTCGTGCCCACAGCACTATAAGCGGAAATTTGCCAAGCCCGTAGTTCTCTATTTCAATAGGATCTGTAAGTATGACATCATGACCAGACGCTTCATATGAGCTGGACCTAAAACTTGGTTCGGCAGTGACGACTACCCTCATCCCGGCCCTTAATTCTTGAAGGTCCAAGTCATGCGGGCCTTTTTGCCGCTCCTCAGCCCAAGGCTCATCTAGGCCAAAGTAGCCTATTTCCTTATTCGGTTGGAACCCTGTAATTGCCTTCATGAGGCGGTCAATGTGAGATGTATTGTTGCCCACCTCGCCTGAAGGAATATTTTCGATTCTGTCTGCCATAGAAACTCCGTCACACTTTATAATATATCGCACTATAATCAAGTGAGGGCAATATGTAAATAGCTTGATTGCAACTAAGACCAGGACACAGTTTGCCAGCAGTTGGGGGAGTAAACACAGATATGCGCCCAGTAACATCTTACATTTATCACGTTTTCGCATACGATGGCTCGAGCAACGACGTAGAGCTCAGCTGCTTCTCGGATCGCTCCCCGGATTTCTTAGCTGTTTTTGGCGTGTTTGTCGTCGCGTAATAAGGCCTGTAGGGACAAAAGCATTACGGGGATACTCAATAAGCCTGTTAAGTACTGGGGGAGTGTGGTAATTTCACCGGGTTTAAAAATGTCGTGGAAAAATAAGAAGTCAATGAATAGGAAGCCGACAATCAACGTTATGCAAAGCAATTTTCTCATACCTATATTATATCAAGGCTATGCTACATTTGAATCAATGATAGATAAGCGCTATCGAAGATACATCCAGAGTTTTCTGCTTGTCTTACCGATGACTGGATTGGTGTGCGCGATTAACACCATCGTGGCTAAAAGTCTTGCTGCGGTGTTCACGGCGGCGTATCTCAAAAGATGGGGCATCAGCCTGGTGATTGCCTTCCCGGCCGTATTATTTATGCAACCCCTGGCTGTAAAACTGACTAATCACATCATTAAAGACGGTTAAAGCCGGTTTCGGATTTGCTTGATACGGCTGGGGATGAGGGATTCGAACCCCCGATCACGAGACCAGAACCCGTTGCCTTACCACTTGGCCAATTCTCATTACGGCAGTAAATTATACCCCAAGACGAACCAAGAAACTAGGCCGCGGGAGGCGCATTATGCTAGATGCGTTTCCACAATAATGTTTAAATTGAAGCATTGCGGCATATAATTAGGCGTAGACTCCAACTTCAAATGAAACACCTTATTGCGAAAACCGCCAGCCACTCACGTAGCCTATATAATAGCCGCTCCTCACATATTCAGCGTTTGCTTGCTGCCATAATCTTTGCGGGGATCGGCTCGTATTTTTTGGTGCTATCGCATGCTGCTACGGGCACCAGCTACTACATCACCCCTACCGGCTCAGATAGCAGTGCTTGCAGTCTGGCATCGCCCTGCAAAACAATCGCTCATGCCGCCACACTGTTACAGCCCGGGGATACCCTGTATGCCAGGGGCGGCACTTACACCGGCCAAGAGAATATCAATTGGCCGGCACCTAGCGGAACCTCGACTAGTCCCATCACCTTCACCAACTACCCAGGCGAGACGCCGGTCTTTGACGGCCAGAACATCAGCAACGATCCGTTTATCAACGGATTCAACGGCATAAGCTATACGACCGTCAACGGCCTCACGATACAGAACTACCCTGGCACCGGCATCTGGATTGGCGGAGTCGGCTGTACTGACGTTTCCCCCGGCACCTGCACTACCTACTCGACTAATGACACCCTCTCTAATAACTTTATCCTCAATACCGGCACTTATAATTCACCGCCAGCTAATTTCCATGGTATCTATGTCTCCTACGGTAACAAGAACATCAACATCAGCGGCAATACCATTGAGGGCGGCCACGGCGCCGGTATTCAGTTCTATCACTATCCGGGAACTAATGGCGCCAAGATTTACAATAACGTCATAGATGGCCAGAACACGGCTGCCTGGGGTATAGTTGTGCGTTTCTCGACCAACGTTGAGATCTACAACAACACCATTATCAACGCCCAGCCGTACAACTCTAATGGCGGTACGGACATCGACTTTGGCGCATCAACTAATGTCACGTTGCGCAACAATATTGTCAGCCTGCCTTTCAGCGGTGGATCTGTCTCTGGCCTGGTTTGCGACCACAACATGTTTATTCATGACGCTAATGGTGGTGCTACCGCGGCCAATTGCGGCAGCAGTAATCAGACCGCAGCCAGCGGCGGCTTCGTCAACGCCGGCACCGGTGACTACCGCTTGGCGGCGGGCTCACTGGCCATCGACAACGGCACCACAGTTCCCTATGCCACTACCGACAAAGCCGGCACCACCCGCCCCCAAGGCAGTGCCTATGACATCGGGGCTTATGAGTACCAAGTGTCTGGCGGTAACTGCTCCACAGCTTCCGCATCTTGGCAAAACAATTCCATAACCAACCAAACCGGCAGCTTTACTTTTGACTTCGATGCCACTCCCAGCGCCAATGGCATAAATGCCGTCACCGGCTTGAGCAATGGGGCCGCCAGCGCTTATACCAATCTGGCCGCTATTGTGGCTTTTGAAGGCACCGGGGTTATCGATGCAGTAAATGCCGGCACTTACACTGCCGACGCCTCCGTCCCCTACACTGCCGGCACCAGCTATCACTTCAAGCTAACCGTCAATATCCCAGCCCATACCTACAGCGTGGTAGTCACGCCTGCCGGAGGCACACCAGTCAATTTGGCTACCAACTATGCCTTTAGGACCGAGCAAGCATCTGTAACAAACCTAAACAACTGGGCAATCATTGACTCCAGCGGATCCCACACAGTCTGCAACGTCGCGGTAAGCACCACGGGCAGTGGAGTCATCGGCGACCTGAACGGTGACGGCCATGTCAACATCTTTGACCTCTCCACCTTCCTGAACCACTGGCAGCAATCTGGCTCAGGCCTTCCAGAAGACTTTAACAGCGACGGAGTAGTCAACATCTTTGACCTTAGCAGGTTGCTCAGTAACTACGGAACTTAAGAACTGAGATGACTACGATATAAGTTTACCGACAGGCAATAAACCTATACCAGAATCACGAAACCTGCCTCATCTGGTAGCCTAGCAGTACTCGTAGGTAGTGTGCGAAGTAGCCTTTAATGCTCCTTGGAAATGAAGTGACTAGATGCATGTGTTCCTTGAGCTAGTCAAAAGTAGCTTCTATCTTTGGTCTTATGGTCAGTAGTAGATGCTGAAGACCTCATCACTAGCGTCACTGAACTTGAACCAGGATTACGTTATGAAAAGTGACCACTCAGGACACCTTTGGTGTAATACCTGGCTGAGTACATAGACAATGTTAGAACATCACTGTTAAGCTTGTAAGATGAAAATTCAGCGTATTGACCATATCGGCATCGTCGTAAATGACTTAACGGCCGCAAAGGAGTTTTTCCTTGATTTTGGCCTTACAGTTCAGGGTGAAGCCGAAGAGCAGAGTGAACTGCTGGACAAAGTAACGGGGTTCAAAAACGCCAAGTCTCAAATTGTCTTCATGCGGGCACCGAACGGGCAAATAAACTTGGAGTTGGCAAAATTTCTTAATCCATTAGACAAATCGGGAGTGCAAGAGAATTTCATTTACTCGCACGGTATGCGGCATCTCGCCTTAGTAGTAGAGAATATTGAAGACATCGTAGACACCATGAAACAAAAGGGCTATGAAGTTTTTGTGGACACTTACAATTACGAAAACATGTACAAGCTATGCTACTTCCGCGGCCCGGAAGGAATCATCTTAGAATTGGCTGAGCAGCTTCAGAAATAATAGAAGACTCTAAGTGAAATCCAAGTTCGAACGTTCCACTTGGCTTACATAGTTTTACGGATACAAAAATATTGGCTGGGGCTTTGGTCGGATTTCAGAACTTTGAGTCTTGCTATTGGACCCTGCGTCAATGGTAAGAGTGAAAGCTCTTTTGGCTTAGCTGGGTAGCTTAAACAATCTTAGCAACTTCCTCTTTCTAGGTATCACGGACGCTAATTCCCAATAAATTTTGGACCAATCATTATAATCATAACTGCTACAAAGATAAGAATCACTAAGCCAATGAGTGCTTTAAATCCTAGGCCTGTTCTTGACCTGTAAAGTGTAGGGTCGGGGCTATTAGGTGGAATAAAAAATAACGCTACCCATAGTAATGCGTCGGCAATGGGTAGCAAAAAAGCTAACAGTAGCCACATATTAAGTCCAGTATTCTGCAGTCGTCTTGCCATTAGCAGAAGCAGCATCAGGAAAGTAACGCCGTAATATGCGATTAAAATGTTAGAGGAGCTAAAGATAGAGTGAAGTGGATATTAAACGAGCGCTAAAACGACATTCCATAAAAGATAACTTTTGCGGTCTATGCTATGAGTAAAAGGGTTCATTGTGCAATTGTAGCATACCGCTTATGCTTGGCTGGGGATGAGGGATTCGAACCCCCGATCACGGGACCAGAACCCGTTGCCTTACCACTTGGCCAATCCCCAGCGCGGCGTTAATTATACCTTAGAAAAGGGCGGTATTCAAAGAGGTTGGCTCTTGCAAAGCACAACCGAAATCGTGGTATATTGTTAGTAGACGAGGGGAAAACGGGAAATGTACGCATCCGCCGAAAACATAGCTGATTTTCAGGGTGTTCTGGTACGCCGGCAATACAAGCCGGGCCAGAAATACATCCAGCTGGTCTTTAAGACCGCGGAGGGTTTCCGCGTGTCGCTCAGCCGCAACTTGCGGATGGTCAGCTCGATGAGCGTCGGCAATACTTATCACATCAAAGGTCCGGAACTGGTGCTGGGCGACAAGATGGTCGTGCGGGAGCCGGTGGCGATTCCGGTGCGGCAGCTGGGATTTGTGGCACGGCACAAGAAGCTGTTTATCATTTTGTTTGCAGGGGTGTTCGTGGCCTGCATAACCGGAGGTGTTTTGGCGATGACCGGGAGCTATGGCAACCAGCCGCACACCGACAATAAGCCGACGCCGCAAACTACACAGACCAAAACGACTACGGATACTGCCCCCTCAAACCCAGCGACGACTACCCAGCCGCAAACCCGCCCGGCCGCCACGGCAACCTACACGACCAAAAAGGTGAGTTCATCTAAGGTCACTTCAAGTACATCGAGTCAGCCGGCGAGTTCCAGCACGTCGTCAACGCCGCCAGCGGGCGATACGTCGCAGATAACTTCGCCACCGACTGATACAACGACGCCTCCGCCGACTGATACGACTACTCCACCTACGGACGGAACAACTCCTCCCACCGACGGCACGCCTCCACCGACTGATGGGACGACCCCTCCGACAGATGGCACAACGCCGCCGACCGACCCCACATCTCCGTAAAAACACTTGAAAAATTAGCGAGTTTGTGGTATTATACTGATTACCCTTAACAGGTGTGGATATGAGAGGATTTTTCAAGCTCGCACTGACTTCGCTGTTGGTCGTTTCGGCTGTCTTTATGGCTACCAACCGGCCGGCTGGCTCCGTGGAGGCAGTAGGGTGGGCCAGCAAGGATGTGCGAGTCCAATCAGGTGGCGTTGCAGCGCCTACTGCGAGGGTCTCTGCAATCCCTGTACCCGCCAAGAAAACCAGCCCCCCGCCGCCGGTCGCCGCCCCGACATGCAACAAATCCAATCTCGACCTTGACCCTGCGGCCATCAGCTTGTCGCCAGGCCAGAATGGCGTTTCGCAAGTCGTCGACCAGCCGATTTATTATCAGGTGTATGGAAACACGGCCGCCCAAGTGCAGGCCCAAATTAAGCAGTGCTCGCAAGTCAGCCAGTCCGGCGAGGATTTCGCGGCCGGCACTTATTACACGATGAACTGGCTTTACGATTACACGACGGACGGATTGACCTGTAGCATCGTCAATGTGGCAGTCGGCGTGCATGTCGGCCAGGTGCTGCCGGACTGGAACCCGACGGCCAGCAGCGACTCGGGCTACGCCGCCAAATGGCGCAGCTTCATGGCCAACCTACAGACCCACGAGAACGGCCACCGCGACCTCGACATCCAATATGCCAGCAAAATCAAGCAGGATTTGAAGGGTTTGCAAGGCGTCAGCTGCAGCGGCATCAAGCAGGCTGCGGACGCCACGGCCAACGCTGACCTGGCCGCGCTCAACTGGGCTAACGATAATTACGATGCCCAGACCGACCATGGCCAGACGCAGGGCGCCGTCATCCCCGACTAAGCGGCAGCGGCTTGCCAGCCCGCTTGAGTCTGCTACAATAGTCTGCATTAACAATCGGGATATGAAGAGTGCGGGGAGAGAACTAGCTCGTTGAACCGCCGGCAACCTGGCCCATGGGGCGCAAGGTGCTACATCTAGCCCGCGGTGCGGGGAAGATATTGACGTGTCAAATCCTTTCCGCGCTATTAAGTAGAAAGGATTTTTTCGTGGCAGACTCAAAATTGGTTTGGGACTTTTTGGATTACTTCACTAGCGAGTCAGTGTGCTCTGGACACCCCGACAAGATCTGCGATGCTATCAGCGACGCCATCGTCGACGCCGCCCTGGCACAGGACCCGAACAGCCGCACCGGCATCGAGACGGTTGCTGGCGCCAACCGCATCGCACTGTTCGGCGAAATCAAAACCAAAGCCAAACTTAATTTCGAAGAGATCGCCCGCGATAAAGTCCGCCAGCTCGGCTACACCGTGCCGGCTTGGGGCTTCAGTGACGAATCCGAATTTTCTAACGACGTGCACCAACAGTCACCGGAAATCGCCATGGGAGTCGACCAGGACGACAGCACGCTCGGCGCCGGCGACCAGGGTATGATGTTCGGTTTCGCTTGCAACGAAACGCCTGAGCTGATGCCGTTGCCGATTGCGCTGGCCCATGCCCTGTCTCGTCGCATCGACGAAGCCCGCGAAAGCAAAGACCTCGAGTGGTTGCGCCCGGATGGCAAGGCGCAGGTGACCGTCAGCTACAAAGACGGCCGGCCGGTCGCAGTCGAAAAGCTTGTGCTGGCCGTGGCGCACGACGAAAAGGTGCTAGCCGAGCAGGTCCGTGCCGACGCCATCGCCAAAATCGTGACACCCGTGCTGCAGCGCTACAAGTTCGATTTACCCAAGGGCGATAGCATCATCATCAACGGCACTGGTTTGTGGCATATTCCAGGCCCGGAGAGTGACGCCGGACTGACCGGCCGTAAGATCGTGGTTGACACCTACGGCGGCTATGCTCGCGTCGGCGGCGGCGCCTTTAGTGGCAAAGACCCATCCAAAGTAGACCGCAGCGGCGCCTACGCTGCCCGCTACATCGCCAAGAACATCGTGGCGGCCGGCATGGCCGATAAGTGCGAAGTCGGCCTGGCGTACGTCATCGGCCGCCCGACGCCACTCATGCAGACCATCCACACATTCGGTACGTCAAAAGCCAGCGACAAAGAGCTGCATGCCTTCAAAGACAAGCTGCTTGACACTTCCGTGAAAGGCATCTGCGACGGGCTGGATTTGCGCCGCCCGATTTACGGCCAGACCAGCGCCTACGGCCATTTCGGCAAAGCCGAACTGCCCTGGGAACAGGTCGCCAAGTAACTTGCAAAAATATAGCATAAGCTCCACTATAGAAAGGCTATGGGCCGTAAGTGGAGGCAAAACGCGTTGGGTTTCGTGAAGCGCAACCCAAGGACGGTCGGGTTCACGGCCGGCTTCCTGGTAGTGGCAGTCCTGGTCGCGTCTATCGTGCACAGCCTAGATTCGCCGGCTTACGGCACTATTACTCCGCCGAAACCCGAAAAGCAAAAAAATGCTCCCAGCCCAAAGACTTACGAAGGGAAATCAGTCAGCTTCAGATATCCCGCCACCTACGTGGTAATCAGCACCCAAAAAAGCGGCAATGACCTTGAAGACATCAGACTGGCAACCGTCGACAGCACCGATCGGGCGGTAAAAGATGCAGTCATAACTATATATAGAGGTACTTTGGTCAATGATTCCGGTGTAAACTTCAGGCGCCTGCACCCGACAATATATAAAGAGTCCGACTCGAATGACGCGCTGGTCTTTTCCAAAAGTCAGGACGGCTCAGAATATACCGGATTCATGGCCCACGACGGGGACGTGGCCTCAGTCAGCTTGACAGCAGCGCTGAATAACCGGGAACTCGGCACCGATTACCGCACCATTGCCGACTCCTGGCAATGGAAGTGATGCTATACTTAACCGCGATGAGAGTGTCATGTTAAAGGGTTTCGTATCGCTGTTAACGGCAGGATTGGTACTTAATATGTTCGCCGCTTTCCCGGCGACCAGCAACTACAAGCTGAACAGTTACGGTTTCGGCAGCGGTGGTGGCAACTCCGGCACATCGACTTATTCTTTGGAAGGCATTTCCGGCGAAATCAGCGGCCAAACCGAGTCAACCAGCAACTATACCGATAAACCGGGCTTCATCCAGACCCAGCAGGCCAACGTGCCTCAGGTCACCCTTTCCAACCCGAGTAGTTATTACGACAAGCTGCTGTTCGTGCTCGATACGCAGAATAACCCGACGGATGCGCTGTATGCCTTGCAGGTGCAGGTCGGTGTCGGCAGTTGCGACTTCGCCAGCAATATCTTCTATGTGAAGAGTGACCACACAATCGGTTCTACGCTGACACTGACTGATTACCAGACTTATTCTTCGTGGGGAGGCGCCAGCGGCACGACGATTATCGGGCTGTCTTCGAACACGACCTATTGTATCCGCGCCAAAGCGACGCAGGGTGCCCACACCGAGAGCGCCTATGGCCCATCCTCGAACGCCGCCACCCTCGGTCAACAGATCAGTTTCTGTTTATACAGTAACGCGAACTGTGCGGCCGGCGGAAGCAGCGAAGCATTCAGCACTTTGTTGCCAGCTAGCGTCATAAATAGCCCGACAAATTTAGGAGTTGATTTCGCCACCAACGGGGATGGCGGTGGCAAGGTCTATATATATTCAGCTAACGGTGGCCTAAAGAGCGTCACAGCCGGCCATACCATCGCCTCCGCGACAGCCGACCTTAGCTCGGCGAGCGAAGGCTTCGGAGCGCAAATCGCCAGCAGTACCCAGACATCAGGCGGCCCCTTATCCAAGGTTTCCCCTTATAACAACACAAGTAACAACGTTGGGCAGATTGCTACCACCATTAGCACGCTACTCGACTCGACGACGCCATTAGTGGGTGGCCAGGCGGCTATCCAGCTCAAGGCCAAAGCTTCGAGCTCTACCCAAGCCGCATCAAACTATGCCGAAATCGTAACCCTGATAGCAGCAGCCGCATTTTAGATATACTTTTTATATTTGACAAACCGCTTGCGGTTTTCTAAAGTTAAGATGTCAACAAAAAAATTAACAGCAAAGCCGAGATAAAGGTATCATGAAAAATCTGAAGAAATTCCTAAATCCCAAAATTCTCCTCACGCCAGTTTTATTAATTGCCTTAGTTTGCCAATTCTTGGTACCCACGCTTGTTGACCACGCTGCTGCCGGCTCTCTTAGCTATGGTTTGGTTAGGCTTGATAACATGAACGCCACCGGAACCACAACTGGTACAGTTTGCGCCAAGACAACGGCCGCATCCCAGACCGAAGCTGCAGTCGCGGTCACGTTCCCGACAGGCTTCACGCTCGGCGCCTTCGGTACCTGGACGGTAGGTACGACCTCGACCGGCTGGCCACCTGACCCGCTTAACGACTCGACGGCCGCCACGGCCTGGCCTGGTATTACAGCTCCCAGCGCATCAAACCAAATCAGCGGGCAGACGGTACAGTTTACTAGCACTGACCTGACCGCCAGTACTTGGTATTGCTTCAACTGGACAAGCGCCACAGCATTGACTAATCCGGCCGCCAACCCTAACCTCACCGGCGTCATTACGACCTGTAGCAACTCGACCAACTGTGCCAGCACCGGCTCGGGAGGTGGTACTGGTGGCAACCTTGACACCAGCAACTGGGCAACCGCGGTCGTCAGCAACGACCAGATAGCGGTCACGGCCACAGTCAGCCCAAGTTTTGCATTCTCGCTTGGTTCGAACGCCTCGGCTTTAGGCACCCTTTCTACCTCAGGAACGGCGGGCAGTGCCATAAATGCCAGCGTGACGACGAATGCCCAAAGGGGCTGGGATATGTGGGCGGCCGACCCTGGCGGCGCCAACATCGGCCTGCACTCTACAACAGCGGGCCATACGATAGCTTACAGTCCATCAGCGGGTGGCGCGGTGCATACTTTGTCGGCTGAAGAAGGCGCCAACCTCGGCGTAGGTGCCACAGCCGGCGGTACTTGTAACTCAGTCACGATCGACGCCAAATTCGCCTCGGGCGGAACCAGCTTCAGGGGCGGTGGCCTCGACGGCACCTTGCGCACGATTGCGGTTTCCGACGGCGTAGCCAACGCCTGCCTGGTGCCACTGACCTACAACGCGATGATTCTGGGCAGCACACCAGCTGCTACCGATTACAGCGGCACCGTGACGGTTGTCGCAGCCGGCCGATTCTAAGAGCTTTGACACTTTTGCAGCTCTGTAGAATGGCTTTAAGGCGACTTTGGTATACTGTTTGGTAATGAAGAGGGTTTCAGTCTGGCTCCTTGTGACGGTATTTGGTTTGGCAACTCTGATGGTTCCGTTCAAGCCGGCCTTCGCCGCGACCTCCACCACACCGACTGAGGGCATAAACCTGCAGATCTCGCCCTTACCGATAGAGTTCGACACTGCTCCCGGGACTTCAGTGAACGCCGATTTGCGCGTCCGCAATATTGGCAGCGAAACCGAGCATCTTCAGATTAAACTGCTTAAGGTTAGCGAAGATGACAACGGCGTCACTCATCTTGTGCCGCCCGGGCCCAACGATACCTGGGTTAAATGGGTGTCATTCAATAGGACGGCTTTTGACGCGCCAAGTAACGAGTGGCAAGACATCAAGATGACGGTCAATGTGCCTAAATCGGCTGCCTTCGGTTACTACTTCGCTGTCGAGTATTTGCGTGCCAAAGACATCGCAGAAGAGCCAGGCAAGGCAATCGCGCACGGAGCCGTCGCGACCTTCATCTTACTGAATGCCGATATTCCAGGCGCCAAGCGCCAGGCCCAGCTTGTCAACTTCGTGGCCAGCCACAAAACCTATGAGTTCCTGCCTGTCAGCTTCTCGGTCAAGATCCGAAATACCGGTAATGTCCATGTCGCCCCTTACGGTAACATTTTTATCTTCAAGGGCAGTAAGCAGATAGATTCGATTGATATCAACCAGAACCAAGGTAATGTTTTGCCCGACGGCAGCAGGTTTTTCACCGCCAACTGGAACAATGGCTTCCCGGTCCATGTGGCTAAGGTCGGCTCAAATGGCCAACCGCTCGTCGATAAGAATGACCAACCAGTCACAACCATCAACTGGAATTTCGCCCATGCCAACCGGTTGCGGTTCGGGCACTACAAGGCTAATCTGGTGATGATTTATAACAACGGCCAGCGGGACGTGCCGCTGGATGCCAGCGTGCAATTCTGGGTGATTCCGTGGAGGCTGATCGGCGTGCTGCTTTTCACGATCGTCTTCGTCGGCATCGGCCTATGGGTGACTTTCCGCAAATCAGCAGGAATCGTACGGTACCGCAAGAAATCCCGCCGTGTATAGGCGTCAACTTTCGGCCGTATTCTTAACCGTACTTCTGCTGTTGCCTCAGGTCGCGTCGGCGGCGACTGACACTATGCAGCCCCAGGGCATAACCGTTTCGCCGGCCTTCCAACAGGTACAGGTCTTAGCCGTCGAACCACAACATGAGCTGGACTTTACGGTTACGAACCACCGGCCGAGCGCCGAAAACATCCAGCTGACGACACAGGACTTCAACGAGCTGGCTGACACCGGCGGCCTGTTTTTTGTCGGCTCCAACCCGACGGCTTTGCAGAAAAAATACGGCCTGGCGACCTGGTTGACACTGCCGCAGACTTCGGTTGTAGTGCAGCCGCAGCAGACAGTCAAAATCATAGCCTACATACGCAACGACAGCACGCTGGCGCCTGGCGGTCACTACGGCGCGTTGATGCTCGGCCTATCTGAGGGCGCTGCAACGCCCAAGCCGAACCAGGTTGCCGTGCATCCGATCGCCTCGTCGCTGCTTTTCGTCAACAAGGTCGGCGGCGACATCCATAGCCTCAAGCTCACGTCGGTCGAAGCCAGCCACGACACTTTCAAATTGCCCAGTAAAGTCGTGCTGCATTTCCTTAACGACGGCAACACTCATGTCGTGCCGCGTGGTACGGTCACCATAACGAACCCAAAAGGCAAGCTTGTCAGCCAAGGGGTCATAAACGAGAATTCAAGTCTCATTTTGCCCCAGGTCAATAGGGAATTCACCGTGGATATGATGAAGGTCGCGTCGGCAGACAAGGCCGGCAAGTACAAGCTGACGGTCAATTTCCGCTTTGACGGCACCGACCAGTTCCGCAGCTATCAGACAAGCATTTTGCTCAAATCGCCAGGAACTTATCTGGCTTTGGCGATTTTGCTATTGATTATCGTCGTTTTCATTGTCTACTACTATAAAAAAATCCAGGCCGAAAAGTCGGCGCCAAAGTACGGCAAAAAGCCCAAATCGGGGGCTTGAAAAACTGTGGAAAACAAAGTCAAATAACTCCTTGCCAAACCCCTGTTATACAGGTTATGCTAGAAGAGTAAATTCGAGGCCGGAATTGGCAGGCAAAAAACAGATTTTTCTAAATCGGAAAAGCCTCACGATTTCAGCACTGATTTCAGTGCTGTTTTTGGCGTTTTTTGCCATGCTCGGAATCGGCCAGCCCACGGCCAACGCCGCCAACCCGACCACCATGAATTTCCAGGGCAAGGTCACCAACGCCAACGGCACCAATGTGACCGACGGCAGCTACACCTTCATTTTCCGCCTTTATCAGAACGTCAACGTCAACACCTACAACCCGAACACGCTGAGCTGCTCGGCCGACACCAACTGCTGGTGGGAAGAGACCGATACGGTCAGCGTTACGAGCGGCGTTTTCCAGGTCAACCTCGGCGCGACTTGTGCTTTCACCTCGGCCTGTAACAGCGGCCACAGCGGCATCGACTTCAACAGCCAGAACGCCTTGTCGCTGACCATGAAGTTCAACGGCGACGCCAACGGCTACATGACGCCGCTGATGAGCATGCAGTCCGTGCCGTACGCCCTCAACTCCGACAAAGTGGGTGGTTTGAGCGCCAGCCAACTGGCCAGGGTGGATGCCAACAATACACTGACGGGCACGAATACCTTCCAGCCGACCACGAACATCACCGCCGTAAAAGTCCTGCAGAACTCCTCTGGCTCTTTCGGCCAGGATGTATTTGATGTACAGGGCTCAGGTGGCTCCAGCAATTTCATCCAGGTGACAAGCACGGCCGCCAACCAGGGGGCGGTTACCGTCCAGTCGCTGGGCAACAATGCCCTGAACCTCAACTCGGGCTCGAACACGATTTCTATCGGAGCCACCAGCCTTACGGCCACCGGAGCCTTGACGGTTTCTGCCGGCAGCACCAACACCAGCCTTGATCTGGAGGCCGGAACTGTCGGTTCTGTCAGCCTGGGCACCAGCGCCAACAACAAGACAGTTAATGTAGGCTCGGTCGGCTCGACCGCCAACACGACGACACTGAATCTAGCCAATTCCACAGGAGCCGCACAAACGGTTAACATCGGCTCAACCAACACGACGGGCTCCACGACCATAAAGGGTGGCACTGGCTCCGGCTCAGGCGGCATAATTATTAACCCCAATGGTTCGTCGAACTCCGGTGTCGTGGTTGTGCCGTCTTCGGATTCCACAGCTGCTTTCCAAGTTCAAAACGCATCTAGCAGCAGCTTGCTGAATATTGACACCTCTGGCTCTAACATCGCACTAAACGGTAATGTTACTATAAGCGGCGCCGGCACCACACTGTTTTCTGATGGCTTTGAATCGGGCACTATGGCCGCGTGGACTAATACTGGCATGACCGTGCAGACGACGACAGTACACTCTGGTTCAGATGCCGCACTATCGACCTACACTACGGGTTCAGCAAAGTTTGCTACAGCCAATCTTACAAGCACCTCTACTTCGTTATACTTCCGAGCTTATGTGTATCTCACGAGTAATACCAACTCTTCGGGCACCGACTTGATACAGGCAAATGCCGGTGCAAATACCTTCACGGTATTTATTTCAAACGGTGGTAGCGGCAACCTGGTTTGTTTATTCAACAGCGTGACCGCAGGTAGTACCTGCGGTACGGCGACGATGTCAACAGGGGCATGGCATGAATTAGAGTTACGTTTGAACAACGGGGCTAGTGGCAACTGGCAGCTTTCCATGGATGGGTCATCTGTGACCAGCGCCACTGGGATAGGTATGGGCGCTTCGAACTTTAACCAGATTCAAATTGGTGAAGGCAACGCCGGTAAGACCAACTCGACCAATTATTTTGACGACGTGTTGGCTACTAGCAATGTGGCCTCGTTTACGGTGAACGGACCCTCGACTTTGGGCGGAACCTTATTGGGCAAGCCTGTGTCCGACTCCGCCACCGCCTTCCAGTTCCAGACCAGCGGCGGCAACAATGTTTTGACGGTCGATACTACCAACAACCAGATAATCCTGGGCAAGGCCAGCACTGCGCCGGGCACGATTCAGTTTGCTTCATCTGGTGGTGCGAACACCGTCACGCTGCAAGGGCCGACTACCAATCCTGGCAGCTCTTACACACTTAAATTGCCAACGACAGCGCCATCGCTCAGCCAGTGTCTGCAGAACGACGGCACGACAATCGGCCAGCTAACGTTCGGTTCCTGTGCCGGCGCCACAACCTCGTTACAGAATGCTTATACAAATGGCACCACCATTACCCTGACGCAGAATACGCCGGTCTCAATCAAGGATTCATCGACGGCTTCGACTACGAACCTATTCCAGGTGCAGAACAACGGCGCGACCATCACCTACTTTGGCGTCAGCACGGCCGGTGAAACCCTGACTGGACTACAGCCCGCTTCAGTTGTCGGCGCGGGTACCAACGCCGGCTCGGTCCTGACCGTAACTGGCGTAGCTGGCGGCGCGACTTCTGGCACTGCCACCACGGCCGGAATCGGCAGTACTGTCAGCATCAGCGCCGGCGCCGGCGGCAACGCTACCGATTCGACCAATAACACGGCCACGGCTGGGGCCGGCGGCGGATTGACCTTTACGGCCGGGGCCGGCGGCACCAACTCGTCGACTGGCGCCAGGAATGGTGCCATAGGCGGTGGCATTACCCTTGTGGGCGGTCAGGGCGGCAATGCCACCGGCGCTGGCACCAGCGGAACCGGTGGCAGCATCACGCTTCAAGCAGGCGCGGCCGGCACCGGTGGCACAACAGCCGGGATTGCGGGAGGAGTTCTGGTCAAGGGCCTGGGCAACGCGACTACGGCGTTCCAAATCCAAAATGCCTCAAGCGGTAACCTTTTGCAGGTGGATACAACCAACTCGGTCGTAACAGTCGACGGTAATAACTCCGGAGACACTGCTACCTGGCAGACAGGCACCTCGCTATTCAACGGGTTGAGCAACCCGGGCGCGGTGGCCGCCAACGGCTACATATACCTCGTTGGCGGCGCCAATAGCTCAGGCAAGACTAATACCGTCATGATTGGCAAACTTAACGCTGACGGCAGCATCAACAGCTGGCGCTGTCAGGGTACGACGGCCGCCGCCAGCTGTAACACAAGCGCTGGCAACATTCCCAATGCCAATGTTACCGGCAGTTCGGTATCCGGCAACGGCTCGATTGTGGTCAATGGCTTCATCTATAGTATCGGCGGCTACAATGGCGGCAGTCAGATTCCCAATGTTTACATGGCTAAACTTAGCGCTGACGGCACCACGGGGGCTTGGACTTCAACCACCAGCCTGCCTGACCCTAATGGCCGGGCCGGCTTCGGCATTGTCGCGGTTAACGGCTACATATACATTGTTGCCGGCGACAGCACCGGCGGCTTGCAATCAACTGTTTACTATGCCAGGCCTAATGCTGATGGTACGATTTCCAGCTGGAGTACGACGACTTCAGCCCTGCCGGTGACCGACCATGGCCAGGCCACTGTTGCCGACAACGGTTACATCTATGTCTTTGCAGGCAAGCCAGGCGGTGTAGTGAGTAGCGGTTCAACCGTCTATCGTGCCCGGGT
>DATIHM010000062.1:0-5311 GCA_035480695.1 Candidatus Saccharimonadia bacterium | reverse complement strand
CCGCCCGCGGCGCCGGCGCCAGCCAATCCGGCGCGGCTCTGGGCAGCGGCATACTGCTGGTTTTTCCGGCCCACATGAACCGTATCCTCGAGATTGATACCAAGGCCAACACGGTGGCTGTCGAGCCCGGCATTAACTTCGGTAAGCTGCAGCAGACGCTGTTCACACACGGTCGGTTCCTGCCACCATACCCGGCTTCGCTGGAATACTCGACAGTCGGTGGTGCTGTGGCCGACAACTCCTCAGGCGAGAAGTCCATCAAATACGGTGACATGGCGAATTACGTGAAGAGCCTGCGGGTTGTGCTGGCCAACGGCGAAGTCATCGAGACCAAGCGCCTCAGCAAGCGTGAACTGAGCAAAAAGCTCGGCCTGGCCACTTTTGAAGGCGAGATTTACCGCTCGGTCGACACGCTTATCGAGGAACAGCACGAGCTGCTGGAGCGCCTGCCGCGCCTCAGCACGCGAAACAACTCCGGCTACAACCTGACTGATGTTAAGCGCAAAGACGGTTCCTTCGACCTGTCGCCGCTTTTCGCCGGCAGCCAGGGCAGCCTCGGCATTATCACCGAAGCGGTTCTGAGCACCGAGCCGCATAGCCCGACCACCACGCTGTTCATGGCCAAATTCGACAGCCTCGAAAACACCCAGAACACGGTGTTGGAGCTGCGCGAAATGTCCGACAAGCCCAGTGTCATCGAGCTTATAGACGGCAATGTGCTGCAACAGGTGAACGATGTGAACCCCAACCTGTTGAAAGAGATCGTCACGGCGCCGTTCCCGCCGGTCATGTTATTCGTGGAATTCGACGGCAGCGAAAAATCGCAGAAGAAGGCCGCCAAAAAGGCGCGCAAGATTTTCGAGAAATACGCCGTTGACGGCTCTGAAGCTATCGACCCAGAGGAGCAGCAATCCTTCTGGAAGGTGCGCCAGGCTGTCAGTTCGCTGATCGGACACAACGATGGCTTGCTACGGGCCATTCCGTTGTTCGACGCGGCTGTTACGCCCGACCGGCTCCGCGAGTATCTTGAGGGGCTTTATGCGTTGCTGGAGGCCAATAATTTGAAGCCGGCCGTCTGGGGCCAGGCCGGCGACGCCATGTTGCGCGCGCAGCCGCGCCTCAACCTCGGGCAGATCGGCGACCGTCAAAAGATTTTCCGTTTGCTCAGCGAGCACAACAAGCTGGTGTTATCGCTTGGCGGCACCATCAGCGCCCAGGCCGGCGACGGCCGGCTGCGTACGCCCTATCTTGAGAGCATGTTCGGCCCTGAACTGTATGCTTTGCTCGACAAAGTGAAAAAGATTTTTGACCCGTACGGCACGCTGAACCCGGGCGTCAAGTTCGGCACGTCTCTCGATGATATCAAGGGTATGATACGGCCCGATTTCAGCCTAGACCACATTTATGACCATCTGCCCAGAAGTTAATTTTGCTGGCGGCTCTTGAAAAGGGTAACCCCTTAGCATATAGTTTATGCTTAGAACCGGTGGATATATGCAATGACATTCCCCAAAATAAAAAAACATCTGACGCAATCCGGCGACACCCTGATTGAGGTCATGGTGGTTTTGACTGTGCTGGGCTTCGCCATAGCCATCTCTTACGCCACGGCCAATCGCGGCCTGCTCAATGTCCGCCAGGCCGAAGAGAATAGCTCAGCCACCGAAAAAGTACAGTCACAGGTTGAAAACCTGCGCGCCCTGTTAGCCTCCAGCACGAATGATAAGAATAATCTGCCGGCATTCAATGATCCGAAGAATATTTTCGGCCCGACTACCGCGTTTTGCATTCCAGATGTAAACGCTACCCCGACTATCATAACGCCGTCAGCCTCGGTTGACGCCAGCGTGCCGAACGACCTCAGCACCCCTTGTTCCTTCGGTAGTTCGACCGATTTCCCCGCACGCATCCTGATTTACAACTGTGACTTCGATACGACTGCGAATAGCCCCTGCGCCGGGCTGACCGGCCCTGATACGTTCGTGGTCAAGGCGACATGGGAAGATGTCGCTGGGGACGGGGTGGACAGCTCAACACAGATTTACCGCTTGCACCCACCGACGGTTGTAAGCGCCAGCGCCAGCATTACGCCTACGCCGACGCCCAACCCTGGCCCATCCGGCGGAGCCAAACAAGGGGGGAGTACTTGTGATCCTGATGGCTGCGGCGATGCATCAAAAGGCTTATTTACCTTCCAGTTCGGATACCTGAACCTGCTCAACCTGTCTTACCAAGTTTTGAAACAACAACAACTGGATGAGATAGATGGGTGTACATGGCAGTGGATTGACGGCTCAAATGTGCAAACCGATACTGGCGTTATCAAAGCTGGCTCTCGTCCTCTGTCGGCCCAAGACCCCGGTGCTTGCTATTCCGCGGATCCGAAACTGGACCCCCCCGGGCACGCCATATCACATACATTTTGCACTGACCAGCAGCTTACTTCCGGAAATTGCCCGGCACGCACTGTTACGGTAATACTTACCGAGCATTTTACAAACGGCACTACTTATGATGACAAAGAGACCTATCAGATCCCAACGCAGTTCTTTACCTGCCTTGCTGGTGACGTTGAGTGCCACCAGTGGCAAAATAGCAGTGGCCAGCCGTGTGACCCCAACCTTACCTCTGACTGCAAGCCGATAAACTAGGTTATATACTCTTGAGTTTTCGGGGCAAAACAGATAAGATAGTCTGATCTTCGCGCGCGGACGTGGCGGAATTGGTAGACGCGCTACCTTGAGGTGGTAGTGGGAGCAATCCTGTGGAGGTTCAAGTCCTCTCGTCCGCACCATGTCCGAAGCACGGGCGCTTAGCTCAGTTGGCTAGAGCATCTCGTTTACACCGAGAGGGTCGGGGGTTCGAGTCCCTCAGCGCCCACCACTTATCTGTAATTTCGCAATGTCTAGCTGCCGGCTGGTTTCCATCCCCAGAAGAAGGCGGGGTATCGCACATCGCTGTAGAAGGTATCTCCGTTATCCCAGTTGCCTTTTGCGCAACTATTGTTGTAATAGCTGACTTGAGAGACAATACCAACTGCCTCATCCCAGGCGTGTCCGGGGGTAGAAGCCACAACCGGACCTCCAGAATCGCCATGCAAAACACACATACTGGTCTCAACCCCAGTCATATTAGATGGAATGCCGGGTTCTGCAAAGACGGCTGATGTACTGGTAACATGGCCGCAGGTAAACAAGGTAGTAAGACCGGTGTGGCAAACGGGGGTGTTTTGCGCCAGAGGGCCATTCTTGATGGTCGAGGCGTCTACGGGCGGATACCAGTTGCCACCACCGCTAGAGATACCCCAGAAGGCGGTAGCCGGGTGAAAAATAGCTGCTAAAGCCGTGGAATTCGTGACTTTTATGAGCCCGAAGTCACCGTATTGGTTCTGCATAGATAGGTTCTGGTAGCCGACTCGAGTTAGGCCGTTATATACCCAGTTGCCGCCCTTATCTGTCCAAATAGGAATGTCCCAGTTTGCTGAACCCGCCGCAGAGTTAGCAGCCAAGCAATGCCCGGCGGTCAGGATATCGATTTCGGTACCTGCGGAGGTTTGGCGGTAGCCATAAAAACCTAAGCTACAGCTAGTGGCATAATAAGGCTGGCCATTTACGTATACGGTTCCGTCGGCCACTATGGATGAGCCGCCAGTATCGTAACCAGCAGTACAGCCGGTTGCCCAGCCATACCATAAACACCTGCCATCTGCGGCGGGAGGCTTTGCGCTCAGGCTTGTGGCAGCTACGTTCATTTGGGTGGTGTCGGGATCGGCGTTCACAGCCTGGTTTATCTGGGCTGAAGCACTAGCTGGCGTATCTTTTGCTACTTTTACGTCAATGGTGTTGTCCTTATCGTCAATTGATAGCTGCACTTGCCCAGCCTGAATGTATTTGGACAAGCTAGAGGCCAGGCTGTTTTGATCAGCCGTCAGTTTGTCGTAAGAAAAACTTTTCCTGTCGACTTGGGATTGAGCGTCAATACCGTGCTTCGCTAAAACACTGTGCTCAGCCCCAGTATCACTAACGACATCAACGTGTAACTTCTGGGTAGACTGATCTAACCAACTGCCGGCATAATTGCCACCCAGTGTTTTGTGTAGATCATCCACAACGCCGCTAGACTTGTTGATCAGGCTGGTGTAGTTGTCGGCCTGCGCGCTATTAAGGCCATTGTGCATCAGGTCTTGCTTAACGGCGTCCTGGGGTATAGAAGTGGACTGGGTATTAGTGCCACCAGGATTACCTAGTTGTCGGCGTAAGGCAGACAAGTCCTTTGACTGTACCAGCGATTGCGGGATTTGCAGGCCGCCGTTAGGGCCCGGTCGGGCTCCGCCTAGCGATGATGAGGAAACAACTGGTGAAGCTGGCGTGCTAGAGTCCGCGCGGCTGGCCACCATGTGGGCGACCCCGACTACGGCGACAACCAGGACGATAGCAATCAGTAACATTTCGTGGGAGAATCCCCGAGCATTTGTTTTGACGAGTTTCATATCTTTTTAACTTTTTAATGTTTTATGATGCTTATGGTAATACGATACGTCTCACATGCCATATTGTCAAATCTAAGTCAAGGATGGGTCAGGCGCCAGGTGAGCGTCGGTGGCTTTGGCGTTGAGGCAAGATTGACATCTTGTGTGGATGTTGCGGAGGTGGCCGGCTCGGTGGCCGTAACCGAGCCCACTGGCTGGTTGGTCGTGGCCGAAACGCTTATCGAGGGCAGCTTGAGCGAAGCGGTGATTGTGGCGCCATTCCACGTGGTCAGGGCCAGGTTCCTGGCAGCTTTGACCTGGATTGTGCCGCCCCAAGGCACTTTATAACTGCCAAGCGTTTGGTTGGCGTGGATGGGCGTGTCCGTCTGGAAGTTGGCGATAGCGCTTTGCATGAGCGGCAAGCTGTCCTTCATAGACTGGAACAGGGTCGGGGAGCCGACCAAAGCGGTCACTACGGTGACCGGTTTCTGGTTGACGTCCGTACGGATGGCGCCGACGAACACGCCACCGGCCTGGTCGGTGTTGCCGGTTTTGACCCCGACCACGTTGTTCGTGCCGACCAGCAGGTTGACGTTCTTGATGGTGCCGGCCATCGGGATGCCGGCTGCGGAGGTCTGGCCGATGATTCCAGCCAAGACCGGGTCCTGCATGGCCATTTCGCCGATGCGCACCAGGTCGGCGGCGGTGCTGACAGTGCTCGGATTGTAACCGCTGGCGTCGCTACCGACCATCGTGGCAGCCAATCCTTGTTGCTTAAGCCAGGCGTTGGCAGCCGAGGTGTAAGCCGGCAGCGAGCCGAACGCCCAGATAGCCAGGCTGTCG
>DATIHM010000061.1:0-28219 GCA_035480695.1 Candidatus Saccharimonadia bacterium | reverse complement strand
GTACCCTTAGCAGCAGGGCATGGAACTTGTACTTGCCCTCTTCTGTCTTAATATATTTCAGGCCGTACGCCGCCGCTCCCCCCAGGATCAGGGCTATGAGAATCAGGTTCGGGATGTGTGGCACTATGGTGGCGTTCTTGCAGAAGTTGCTGATGTTAAGCAGCACACGCGTATAAATCGGCAGCTGGGCATGCGGGCCTCCCAATTGGACCAAGATGCTCCCCAGCTTCGGCACGATGAACAGCATAATCCCGAAGAAAGCCACGATGGTGACGGTCAGAATGACCATCGGGTACATCATGGCGCTCTTGATTTTCTTGCGGATGGACGCGTCCTGCTCAACCTGGGTAGCCAGGCGTTTTAAAATATCGTCAAGAATGCCGCCTTCTTCGCCGGCGCGCACCATGTTTACGTAAACGTCTGAGAAAACATTCGGGTATTTGGCAAAGGCGTCACCCAACGTCAGACCGCTCTCGACATCTTTAGTGATGCCCCCTAGCACCTCACGCATGTACGGACTTTCGGAGTCGCCTTGCAGGGCCGACAGCGACCGCGCGAGCGGGACGCCGGCTGAAATCATCGTCGAAAGCTGCCGGGTGAACACGACCAAGTCCTGTAATTTGATTTTCTTCTTGCCACCACCGAAGAGCGCTTTGCCCTTGCCACCCTTGGCCAGTTCAATCACAACCGGTTTGACATCCTGCTTGTGCAGCATGACCAGCAAGGCCTGCTTGTTGGCGGCCTCGGCCGTGCCAGTGATGATTTTGCCGGTTTTGCTAGTGGCTTTGTAAGTAAATTGCATGCTAATCCTGGGACGTTACCCGCAGCACCTCCTCGACGGTGGTTTGGCCGCGTACAGCCTTAACCAAGCCATCGAGCTGCATAGTTATCATACCTTCTTCTGTGGCGGCTGCCTCTATATTTTCGCTGGTGGCATTGCTGACAATCATTTTTTGGACAGCTGGCGAGTTATCCAAAACCTCATAGATGCCGATTCTACCCTTATAACCGGAATGGTTACAGTTGTCACAGCCGTCGTCGTGGGCCTTCCATAGCTTGGTAATATTACTGGCGGTAGTACCCAGCTCGTCGGCGGTGCCCTTACCGTCACTGGATTTACCGATACCGCCTGCTAAGGCTTGGGTCTCCAGTTCGTGGATTCTTTTAATGCCACCGTGCTCTTCTAGCCTGAACGTTTTTTCAAGTTGTTTGAGGACAGCCGCATCCGGCTGGTAGGTTTCGCGGCAAGTCGTGCAGAGCCGGCGCACCAGGCGCTGGGCGACCACCACGCGCACCGTGCTGGCTATCAGGAAGGGCTCGACACCCATGTCAAGCAGGCGGGGCAGGCAGGTCGCGGCATTGTTGGTGTGCAGTGTGCTGAAAACCAGGTGTCCGGTCAGGGCGGCTTGCACGGCCAGGTCGGCCGTCTCGCCGTCGCGGATCTCGCCGACCATGATGATGTTCGGGTCTTGGCGCAGCAGGGCGCGCAGCCCGTTGGTAAAGGTCATCCCAGCTACCGGATTGACCTGCACCTGGTTGGCGCCGACCACGTGGTATTCCACCGGGTCTTCAACGGTCGAGATGTTGACGTTCGGTGTGTTGAGCGAGCTGAGCACACTGAACAGCGTCGTTGACTTGCCCGAACCGGTCGGCCCGGTCACCAGCACCATGCCGTGCGGCTGTATGATGGCTTGCTGTAGGTCGGCTAAAGCGGTTCCCCAAAAGCCGAGCTCCGTAAAGTCGGCCGGCTTGCTCGACTCGTTCAGGATACGCATCACGACTTTTTCGCCGTCCAGGATGGGCAGGGTGGAGACGCGCAGGGCATAAACCTGGGCGCCGACCTCTATCTTGAAGCGGCCGTCTTGCGGCGCGCGGTGCTCGTCGATTTTCAAGTTGCTGAGGATTTTGATGCGGCTGACCAGCGCGCCGAGCAGCTTGCGCGGCAGCTTATTTGCCTCTCGCAGCAGGCCGTCGATACGGTAGCGCACCACCACGAAATCCTCGCGTGGTTCGATGTGGATGTCACTGGCGCCGGACTTCACGCCGTACTCGATGATAATGTTGACCGTCTGCGCCACTGGCGAATCCTCAGCCAGGTCGCTTTCGTCGATTTCTTCTTCGGTCTCCTCAGCCGCGTCGCTGGCGATAACCTTCGTCAACTCGCTGGAAATGTTGCCCTTGTACTGGCTGAGCGCCGCCTCGAGCAGGCTGGTCGTGGTGATATGTACTTTAAGATTGTTGCCGAGCTGTTTATGTAAGAAGTTCAGCGCCTGGATGTCGTCAGGGTCTTCCATGGCCAGCAGCTTGGTGTCACCGTCGACACCGAAAACCACCGCTTTATATTGCGTGGCGATACGTTCCGGCAAAAGCTTCAAGATATCCGATTTGATTTCTTTGGCATTCAGCTCCACGAAGGGCACTTCGATCTCATCGGCATAGAGCTTGGTCAGCTCCTTCTCGTCGAGCGACTTGCTTTTGATAACCAGGTCTTGAAGCGGTTTTTTCTCGGTCTCTTCCTGCTGGCGCAGGGTCGCAATCTGCTCCTTGCTGAACTTGCCGCTCTTGGTCAACAGCTTCACGACCAGTGAATCAGGAATTCTCATAAATGTTTCTTTTCCGAATGTTCACCCATCCTGGAGTCATTCTAGCATAAACATTTTGGAGAACAGAGGTAATTGTCGCAAAGAATTAAACGATCATTAAGTTTGCCGACAAACTAAGCTGTAGCAGTTTTCACACGCCAGGGCAGGGCATATAGTGCTAAAATATTAATAAGAGAAAGGCAAGCAATGACAGAAGGAGTTTTGATGGCAGATAAAAAGGCGACCAAAGAAAGCAAAGAACCGAAAACCGAGACTAAAAGCAGCGTCAGCGAAGGCAAGACCAAAGCGCTGGGGCTGGCCATGGAATCGATTGAGAAACAGTTCGGCAAAGGTGCGATTATGAAGTTAGGCGAAGCGCACTCCACCGCCGTAGAAACTACACCTACCGGCGCCTTGAGTCTGGACATCGCCCTCGGTGGCGGCATACCTAAAGGCCGTGTGATTGAGATTTACGGGCCGGAATCATCAGGTAAGACAACCCTGACTTTGCACGCTATCGCCGAAATCCAAAGAGCCGGCGGCACGGCTGCTTTCATTGATGCCGAGCACGCACTCGACCCAGCTTACGCCAAGCGTATCGGTGTAGATGTCGACAACCTTTTGCTGAGCCAGCCAGATAATGGCGAACAGGCACTTGAAATCGTTGAGACCCTGGTGCGCTCGAACGCTGTCGACCTGATTGTAGTAGACTCGGTCGCTGCACTCGTGCCACGCGCCGAAATCGAAGGCGAGATGGGCGATTCGTTGCCTGGCCTGCAGGCCCGTCTGATGAGCCAGGCTCTGCGCAAGCTTACTAGCGTCATCAGCCGCAGCCGTACCAGCGTCATTTTCATCAACCAGATCCGCATGAAGATCGGCGTGATGTTCGGTAACCCTGAAACCACCTCTGGCGGCAACGCCCTTAAGTTCTATTCGAGCGTTCGTATGGATATCCGCCGTATCGGCCAGATAAAACAAGGCGAAGAGGTTATCGGTAATCGGACGCGTGTAAAAGTCGTGAAGAACAAGATTGCGCCTCCTTTCCGCCAGGCTGAATTCGACATTATGTACAACCAAGGCATCAGCCTGGCCGGCGACGTGCTCGACCTAGCCGCTAACGAAAACATCGTAGAAAAGTCCGGCGCTTGGTACGCCTATGAAGGCCAAAAAATCGGCCAGGGCAGGGAAGCAGCTAAGAACTTCTTGCAGGAAAATCCTAAAGTAATGGCCGAGATAGTCAAAAAGGTGAAGGCTGCTGACGCCGCTAAGGCTTAAACCCAAGGCTTGGCCATGAAAATAACGGCCATTAGACAGCAACAAAAACGAGCCGACCGCTATTCGGTATTTGTGGAAGGGAAGTACTCCTTCTCTCTCAGCGAGTCTGCCCTGCTCCAATCAAAGCTGGTGTCAGGGCAGGAGCTGAGCCCACAAGAGGTCAGAGACTATAAGAAGTTATCGGCCGATGACAAGCTGTATAACCGTGCCTTGCGTTGGGTTGCCATGCGGCCACGTACAAAATGGGAGGTTGAAACCTATCTTGCGAGAAAAGACGCCTCCCCTGCCCTTATTTCAGATATTCTTAACAAGTTAAGTGAAATTGATTTAGTAGATGATGAAAAATTCGCAGAAACCTTCTTGGCAGACCGCAAGCTACTCCGTCCCTCTTCTAAACGTAAGCTGGTTTTAGAACTTCGTAAAAAACGTGTTCCCGATGAGATCGTTCAGAAGGTTATGGCTGAACAAGCAGAAGACGATGAACAAATTGCTTTGCAGAGCGTCATTGAACGCAAACGGCGCCAGACAAAATACCAAGACAACAAAAAATTGATGTAATATTTGGCCAGACAAGGCTTCAGTTACGACGATATTAAAAACGCCCTAAACACCGAGGTTTGACATCTGTTAAAATGGGGGCATGAGTGCCCTGATTGCCATATCAGCTGCAGACCTGAAAAGCAAAGATAATTGGCTGCCCTCGTTGCACGGCCAATTCCGGACATATTCGGATTCAGTCGTAAAGGCTGGCGGCCTTCCCTTCATTATCCCGATAGTTGAGAATCCGAAAGCGCTGAGAGAACTATACGAAAAATGTGACGGGGTGCTGCTTTCAGGCGGGGGCGATATTAACCCGGTCCTATACAATGCAATGCTGTCGCCACATGAGGAAAAGTTTTCACCCGAACGCGATGAGCAGGAGCTGCTACTCCTGAAATGGGTGTTAGAAGACGACAAGCCGTTCCTGGGCATCTGCCGCGGCATGCAGCTGCTGAACGTGGCGCGGGGCGGAACCCTCATGCAGGACATTTCCAAAGACAGGCCTCAAGCCCAAAACCACATGTCATCGGTAGACAAAAAGGATTTTAATCACCTGGCCCATGTGTTGAATATAGAACCTGAATCGCGCTTAGCCGAAGTCCTGGGTTCTATGCGGATTGGAGCGAACGCATTCCACCATCAGGCAATAGATAAACTCGGCAAGGGATTAGTTATAAGCGCCCGCGCAGAAGACGGTATCATTGAAGGCGTAGAACTACCGGGCAAACGCTTTGTAATCGGAGTGCAGTCGCATCCAGAGGCGGTAACGCCCAGCGAAAGCAGACCCTGGAATAAACTTTTCGAAGCGTTCGTTGAGGCAGCTAGCGCTTAAGCAATCGCAGCAGGCGCAGTTGCCGGCGTCTTCTTCATTAAATCGTTAATAATAATGCTCTTCGGTGTTATCTCGTTGATCTGCGTACGGTCGATACTGAGCGAGCCGCCTGTTAAGCTCTTCAAAACAGACTGGGCCACGTATATTTTTTGCACGAACATGGTTTCGGTCTCGGTAGCGTAATCGCTCACCTTGCCCACCTTTTCTTTGCTTACGGTCACCACCTGCTTGCCGATTAATTCAAAGTTAATGTCCAAGACCTTTTTCAGCCGCACAAGCTCTTCGGGCTCAACCAGGACCTCATGATCGTTGACTACGTAGCCATTTGCCATGATGTCGCGGATATCCTGATAAAGCAGGATCAGCTGCTTCTTGTCGAAGCGGTCAAAGCAGTAGAAGCCCTCGATTTTCAGATTGTCCGGATTAATTATTGGCGAACTGATGCTTGCGATTGGCGCGCCTGTCCGCAGCGACAACACCTGTTTATTCAAAAGGCTTGAGCTTAAGATAAGCATACCCCTAGTATAACCGCTCCTATATTAAAAAATTTAATGTTTGAAGCACTTCCAAAACGCTACTGCTTGTCATACGCACAAGCGGGCGCTTACAATCTGCAGCACTATGCGGCGGACTAAGCAACCTTCACTAGCTCTCATCGCAGCGATAATGCTGACAGGCTTGTTGGCCGGACAGTTCCGTTTAGTAGGCGTAGAAGCTGATGCTAGTGGTCCCTCCCTCGTCATTAGCCAGCTCAAAATCACCAGCGCTAATGGCCAGTTCATTACGCTGTACAACGCTTCGAATACGACGCTGGATATGGGCAAATACCAGCTGGAGTATTTCAACAGCTTTGACCTGGCCAAGGCGACTAGCAGCAAGCTAATCTCGCTTACCGGCTTGGTACCGCCGCATGGATATTTCATGGTAAGTGACAGCTCGCAACTACTGTGCTACCAATTAACCGTTGATTCCGTTTCATTAGGGCTTTCTAGCACAGCCGGAATGGTTGAGGTTCTAGCCTACAACCAATCCGGGCCTGGCGGTTCGGCCACGCCGGTCTTGCAAGATTTCGTCGGCTGGTCCAAGACAGCCGCTGCCGGTGCCCAGACCTTGCCAAGTAATGCAAACGCTTTTTTGGAAAGACAGCCCGTTGACTCTAAGAACAATCCGGTAATCACGACACCGGGTTCTGGCAGTTGGCAAGGCGTACAGCCCTCGAGTGACGGGTGTAGCCTAGTCGCAAGCTCAAACTCTGCTCCGGTAAAGACAGGCTTTGGGCAACTTTTGCCACCGATTGAACCACCTGCAACCTTTACTAGCCAGGTAGATGAATTACCAACGACCTACCAAGGCCAAATGGCACCGCTGATTACCGAAATCCTACCCAACCCGGCTGGCACCGGCAATGACGCGGTGGATGAATTTATCGAGGTCTATAATCCTAATCCTGCCGATTTTGACTTGAGTGGGTTCAGTCTTCAGGCTGGAACGACAAGCCTTCATACATTTTTGATTCCCAACGGCACGATTTTACCGGCACAAAGTTTCACAACTTTCTATGCCGACACGACACACCTCAGCCTGAGCAATACCGGCGGCCAGGTCAAACTACTCGACCCGACAGGCAGCATCATAGGCTCGACAGACACTTATGGGACGGCTAACGACGGGCAGGCCTGGGCGCTGGCGAACGGCAAGTGGTACTGGACGACCCAGCCTACACCTGGCGAGCCGAATATCATCAACCAACCTGCCAGCAAACCTGCAGCTAAGGCTAAAGCGTCTGTCACAAAAGCAGGCTCAACTAAGAAGGCCGCTACAGCTAAGACCAAGGTTACCAAAGCCAAGGCGGTCAAATCGAAAAAGGCTAAGAAGCCAAAAACTACCACAAAACTGGCTTCTACAGCCGACACAACACAGGCTTCGCCCATTCCTATACATTCATCAACTCTTGCTGTTATCGTCAGCCTCGCGCTACTATACGGAGCATATGAGTACCGTTCAGACCTGGCAAACCGTTTCCACGAGTTTAGGCGAAACATTAAGTTTGGCCGGAAAGATCGGAAGCAAACTTAAAGGCGGGGAGACAATAGAATTGGTTAGTGATCTCGGTGGAGGTAAAACTGCTTTTGTCCAGGGGTTAGCTACAGGCATGGGAAGCGCGGATAACATACATAGCCCCAGCTTTACACTAAGCAATGAGTATAAGGCTGGCGCGCTGACTCTCTATCATTTCGACCTTCATCGCCTGAATGAACCAGGGATTATTCGGGACGAAATGGCCGAAATATTGCACGATAGCCAGAACGTGGTGGCCGTTGAGTGGGCAGACATCGTAAAGGACATTTTACCTGCTGAGAGGTTCACAATTGAGATTGTGCCAAGTGGCGAAAATTCAAGAGAAATAAGCTTCTCGTACCCAGGAGATTTAGCTTATCTAATTCCCTGTTAAAACTTAACATGTTAATTTTAACTATACGAACTGACAAGCCGGAAGCAGAGATTGGTTTATTTAAAGACCGAAACGAACTCAAGTACATAACGTGGCTTGCCCACCGCGAGCTGGCTGAAACGATTCATCTTAAAATCAAAACGCTGCTGGAAGAAGCTGGGAAGGATTTGGAAGACATCGAAGGCATAGCAGTCTATAAAGGGCCAGGCAGTTTCACTGGCCTGCGCATCGGTTTAAGCGTCGCTAACTCTTTGGCTGCGGGGATGGTTCTTCCGATTGTCACAAAAGGCGGGGAAAACTGGATTAAAGACTCAGTTTCTCGCCTGGCGAAAGGCGATAATGACAAGCTGGCCCTGCCAGAGTACGGCGCTCCGCCACATATAACGAAGCCAAAACATTGACCGGTTCAGCCGGCGCATCGTATATTTAAAGCAGGAATTGTCAGTCTTTCGAGACCTCAATCCTTATGGAACTCTAAATTTAATTCGATTTTCAGATAGCACGAGCCGGCTAGTGAAGTGATAGCGATTGCCGCTCCGGCTATCTGTAGACAGGGAGGAAGTATGTTAGCAGTACTGCTTGCATTTGCAGGGCTTATTGCTGGTTTTGGCGCCAATGTCGTCGTTACCAAACAACGCCAGGGCGCTGCCGAAGAAAAGGCTCAGAAGGAATTAGCCAAGGCCAAGAAAGAAGCCGAAAAGCTGGTCGAGCAGGCCCGCGAGGAGGCCAACAAGGCCGTCGACGAAACGCGTAAAGAAGAGCAGACTCGTCGCAAAGAGATCAAGGACTTGGAACAGCGACTGGTCAAGCGCGAAGAGTCCCTTGATAGTAAGCTCGACGAGCTCGACAAGCGCGCCGAAGCGCTGCGCAAAAGCGAAGATGAAGTCGAACAGCTCAAGAACGAAATCCGCGACATCCGCACTAAACAACAGGATAAGCTTGAAAAAATCGCCAAGCTGAGCAAACAGGATGCGGCCGATAAGCTCATGCAGATGACCGAACGCGATGTCAAGAACGACCTGCTTGGCCTTGTGAACAAACTGCAGAATGAAGCCCGCGAAAACGCAGAGGAACAAGCCGCGCTGATCATCACCACGGCCATGGAACGCATGGCCAGCGAAGTGACGGCCGAGCGCACGGTAACGAGTCTCAAGCTCGAGGACGACGAGATGAAAGGCCGCATCATCGGTAAGGAAGGGCGCAACATCCAGGCTCTACAGCGCGCCACCGGCGTCGACATCATGGTCGATGACACGCCGGGCTATATCGTGCTCAGCAGCTTTGATCCGGTTCGCCGCGAGGTCGCCCGCCAGGCGCTCGAAATGCTGATGAAAGATGGCCGTATCCATCCGGGCCGCATCGAGGAAGTCGTCGAAAAAGCGCAGAAAAATGTCGAGAAAGATGTCATCCGTGCCGGCGAAGACGCTGCCCGTGAAGTCGGTGTAATAGGAATCCCCAAAGAAATCCTGCAGCTGCTCGGTGAGCTGAAATACCGCACAAGCTACGGCCAGAACGTGCTCAAGCACTCCACCGAAATGGCGCACCTGGCCGGCGTGATTGCCGAAGAAGTCGGCGCCGACGTTAAGACCGCGAAATACGCGGCCCTGGTCCACGACCTCGGCAAGGCGCTGACGCACAAGATGGAGGGCAAGCACCACCACATCAGCGGCGAAATCCTGCGCAAGTATGGCGCGCCCGAAGAAGTCGCTTTGGCAGCCGAGCAGCACCACGACGACGTTGAAGCCACCAGCGTGGAAGCGCTCATCATCCGGACGGTTGATGCCATCAGCGCGTCCCGCCCTGGCGCCCGCAACATCTCGGCCGAGAACTTCGCCGAGCGCATGAAAGACCTCGAGAACGTCGCCAACAGTTTCCCAGGCATCGACAAATCGTACGCCATCAGCGCCGGCCGCGAGGTGCGCGTGTTCGTTAAGCCGGAATCGATTGACGACCTGAGCGCCATCAAACTGGCCCGCGACATCGCCACCAAAATCGAGTCCACCATGCAATATCCCGGCACCATCAAGGTGAATGTCATCCGCGAAACCCGCGCCGTAGAATTCGCGAAGTAGCCGTGGGCACATCGAAGCAGGCGAAACTGCCGCCAATCGGTCCAGCAACCAAGCTTTTGAGTTTTGACGTCGAGACCAATGGGCTGCACGGTGACGCTTTTGCGGTCGGGGCTGTTGTTATCGGCGCCGATAATAAGACCTACTCCGAGTTCAGCGGCCGCTGCCCGACCGAAGGAAAAATTGACGAGTGGGTCGACGCCAACGTGCTGCCTGCGATAACCGACATTCCAACAAACTTCGGCTCATCCCATGAACTGCGCGAGGCTTTTTGGGAATGGTACCTCGAAGCAGAGCAGCAGGCCGACTATGTCTTGGTCAGCAATGGTTACCCAGTTGAGTACCGATTCCTGCTGAAGTGCCAAGAGGAAAACTTGGCCGAGCGCTACTGGCAACACCCCTTCCCGATACTTGATTTAACCTCGCTGTTGCTTGGCACAGGGCAGGACACTTCCAGCAAAAGCCAGCTCATAAATCGCATAATCGAGGATAATGACTTCAAGCGCCATCACCCTCTTCATGATGCCAAAATCGCTGCCCTTGTCGCTTTCGATGCCTTGGCGCAGAACCATCGAGCTGACGGCTAGTAAAAACCGGGGTTTTACCGTATAATTGACCTCTGTTACACCTCGGGGTGTGGCGCAGTTGGCTAGCGCGCCGCGTTTGGGACGCGGAGGCCGGAGGTTCGAGTCCTCTCACCCCGACCATGATTTTTCGTAAGATTTCGGGGTGTGGCGCAGCTTGGTAGCGCGCAGCGTTCGGGACGCTGAGGTCGCTGGTTCAAATCCAGTCACCCCGACCAACTTATTACCAGAGGGTGGAGTTTTGGCGCTTGGCCTTTTCGGCCGCTTGCTGGCGAGCCTTCTGCTCTTGCGCTTTCTTTGCTTGCTCCTGAGCTTTCTGCTGCTGCCACCGTTGGCGCTCTTCATCAATTCGCCCTGCGGCGTCGTCAATATATGTCATAAAAATTCTCCTTTACCGTAAGTAGCATAATAAATTCCGGCATCTGGCGCTGTCATAAATCTCACGAGTGAGTACAATGGGAGGATATGCGCGTCCTTCTGTCCCTTCTTGCTGTTTTCGTAATACTGGTGGCCAATGAAATCTGGTGGCGCAAGCGTAGGACGCATGGCGAGTTCAGCCGAAAATTCGTGCACGTGACGGTCGGTAGTTTCGTGGCTTTCTGGCCGTTTTTCTTGAGTTGGCGAACGGTGGAATGGCTGAGTTTGGCGTTCGTAGTCGTAGTGCTTATTTCGAAAGCGCTGAACATTTTCACGGCCATCCACAGCGTGCAGCGCCTGACGTGGGGCGAGCTTTGCTTCGCCTTGTCTGTCGGAACAGTCGCTTTCGCCACCCACGATAAGTGGATCTACATGGCGTCGCTGCTGCAGATGAGCATTGCGGACGGGCTGGCGGCGGTTGTGGGTGTGCGGTTCGGGCGCAGCAATACCTACACGATTTTGAAACGTACCAAGAGCATGGTCGGCACGCTGACGTTTTTCGTGGCGTCGGTCATCATTCTCACGGTTTACAAAAAGTACAGCGGCGACCATCTGACCACGCAGTTCATAATCGGCTTATCGGTTTTGGCCAGCCTGCTCGAAAACGTCAGCATCAACGGGCTCGACAACTTGTTCGTGCCACTGGTCGTGGCGCTGTTTTTGTCTAGGTAGATAGGTGTGCCCTGAGGGCGTTGAAAATAACGAAGATGTCGACGACTTCTTGTAGGATGGCGCCTGTGAGGGGCGAGAGCTTGCCGGTGGCGAAGACGGCCATCAGCGCGATGCTCATAGCGATTCCAGCCAGGATGCTTTGTTTAGCGATTTTGAAGGTGCGCTTGGCAACGGCACGGGCGGTGGCGACGCGGCTGACATCATCGAGCATGATGACCATGTCAGCCGATTCGCTGGCAGCCGGGGAGCCACGCGCGCCGAGTGCGATGCCGACATCGGCCGCTGTAAGTGCCGGCGCATCATTCACACCGTCGCCGACGAAAACCAACGGCCGATGCTTGAACTTTTCGATGGTGTGGATTTTGTCGGCCGGCAACATTTCGGCATAGACCTCATTGATGCCTAACTCGGCGGCAATCCGCTCGGCGGTTTCTTGGTTATCGCCCGTGACCATTACGATGTGCTGCAGGCCTAACTGCTTCAACCGTTCTAGGGTAGGCTTGGCCTCCGGCCGGGGCTCGTCTTTAAGAGTGATGACACCAGCCAATTCCCCATCCAGCCCGACGTATACGGCTGTCTGTTTGATGCTGTCTAACTTGTATTTGGCCGGCAGTTTGGTGCCGAGCTCTTCTATGTAGCTGAGGCGGCCGACGACGATTTCGCGGCCTTGCAGCATGGCTTTCAGCCCGCGACCGGGCACCTCCTGAACATGCTTTACCTTAGCCAGTTTTAAGTTTTGCATTCGGGCCGCGCCGACGATCGCCCGTGCCACCACATGATTTGAACCCTGCTCAAGGCTGGCGGCCAGCCGCAGCACCTCGTCTTTATTGTATGAGCCGAAGGCTTTGACCTGGCCGAGCGATAATTGCCCGTGCGTTAAAGTGCCGGTCTTGTCGAAAGCGATGGTTTTGGCTTCGGCCAGTTTTTCGAGTGCCGAGCCGGTCTTCACGATAATGCCGTAGCGGCTGGCTTTGGACATGCCGCTGATGAGCGCAATGGGCGCGGCCAGCAGCAGCGGGCAGGGCGTGGCGACGACGATGACTTCCAAGAAGCGGATGGCCTCGCCGCTCAACACCCAGACTGCAATGGCGATTCCATAGGCCAGGAAAGTGAAGGGCAAGCTGTAACGGTCGGCCAACCGGACGAAAGGAGCCTGGGCGGCCGCCGCGCTTTTGACTAACCTGATGATTTGCTGGTATTGGCTGTCTTCGGCCGATGCGGTTGCCTTGGCGGTGACAGGCCCGTCAAGGTTGACCGAGCCGCTGAGCAGCTTGTCGCCGGGCTGCTTGGCTTCGGGCAGGCTCTCGCCGGTCAGCGACGACTCGTCGAAGCTGGCCGCACCCTCGAGTATCAGGGCGTCTACCGGGACCAGCTCACCGGCCTTGATGATAACTTTGTCACCGACCCTCAGCTCGCTGACCGGCACTTCCAATTCTTTGCCTTTGCGGATGACATGGGCCTTTTGCGGGGCGTGCTTCAGCAATGTATCGAGCTCGCGTTTGGCACGGTGCTCGGCAAAATCCTCCAGGCCTTCGCCACCGGTCAACATAAGCACCACGACGATACCCGCCCAATACTGGCCGAGAAGCACAGAGGCCACGATGGCCGTGGCAGCCAAGATATCGATGCCGTAACGGCCGCTGCGCACATCCTGCCACATATCCCACACCAGCGGGAAAACCTCAGCGATAGACACGATACCCAGCAGCCAGTACGCGGCCGTGTGCTGGCCAGTCAACTCCAAAACCAACCCGATAATTACCGCCAGCAAGGCGGCGCTAAATAGGTAATAGTGCCTGACGAACCCTAGCAGTCGCTTCATTCAATTCCATTATACTGGAAACCATGGCAAATGAGGGCCACACCAAATTGGCAGTTAGGGCGACGCTGCATTGCCTGAGTGGCTGCGCAACCGGCGAAATCATCGGCACGGTTATCGGCTCTGGCTTGAACTGGAGCAACTTGGCCACGGAACTGCTCACCATCCCTTTGGCGTTCCTGTTCGGCTACGGTTTCACCATGCGGCCACTTATCCGGAACGGCCTGGGCGTCAAACAATCCACTCGGCTGGCTTTGGCGTCAGACACGCTGTCGATTGTGACGATGGAAATCGTGGATACCCTGATAATTTTGCTGATTCCCGGCGCGCTGGCGGCGGGCCCTTCCACATTCTTGTTCTGGTGGAGCCTGGCTTTAGCTTTGGCCATCGCCTTCGTCATAGCCGTGCCGGTCAACCGGTATCTGCTGATGCGCGGCAAAGGCCACGCTGTATTGCACGGCCATCATTGACCGGTTTCATTCAAAACTTTACTATGTATAGTAAGTAAAGTCAGGGGGATTAATGAAAGCTGCACAAATCACGGCCTTTGGCGGCCCGGAAGTTATGAAAACCGTTGACGGGGTTGATAAGCCGACGCCCGGGCCTGGCCAGGTTTTGGTCGAGGTACATGCCGCCGGTCTGAACCCGTTCGACGGCAAGATGCGCGAGGGTGCTATGCCGAAGCTTCAGCTGCCGGCGATTCTGGGCGGAGACCTATCGGGCGTTGTCGTTGAATTAGGCGAAGGTGTCAGCGGGTTAGAAGTCGGGCAGGAAGTTTACGGCTCGGCGAACGCCGCTGGCGGCCAGGGTTCCTTTGCGGAGTTCACAGTCGCTAAGGCGCTGCGTCTGGCTCCAAAACCAACGAATATCGACTTCGTTCAGGCCGGAGCCTTACCATTGGCAGGCGCCAGCGCCTATCAGGCCATAGTCGACCTGATTAATCTTCAGCCCGACCAAAAAATCCTTATCCATGGCGGTGCCGGCGGAATCGGCAACTTTGCCGTGCAGATCGCCCATGACATCGGCGCTCACGTAACGGCGACAGCCAGCGCCAAAGACATTGATTTCGTAAAGTCACTCGGAGCCGACGAAGCCATTGATTACCAGTCGCAGGATTTCACGCAGCTGGTCAAAGATTACGATGCCGTCTTCGACACTGTCGGCGGCGAGACCAACAGCAAATCCTACGGAGTGCTAAAACCTGGCGGAACATTCGTGTCGATGCTCGTACCCCCGGACGAAGAGCGAGTCAAAGCGGCAGGCATCAACTACACTGCTATGCAAAGCGAAATGTCGACTGAGCGGCTGACCAAGGTCGCCCGTCTTATCGATACCGGAAAAATCAAGGTCAACATCGACAAAGTTTTCCCGCTCGAGCAGGCCGCCGAAGCCCTCGAATACCTCAAAACCGGCCACCCGCGCGGCAAAGTCGTGCTGAAAATCAAAGACTGACAGATTTGCATAACCGCCCGCCCGGAGCATAATGCTTATGTATGCTCGGTTTCAACTGGGTCGATTTAATCATTCTTTTGCTGCTGGCAAGCGCCGTTTACGGCGGCCTAAAAATCGGCCTCTTTACTCTTCTTTTTGTATTCGGCGGCTTCTTCGGCACGATATTTTTAGGCGGCTGGCTGTTCCCGCACATCTTCCCGTTCCATGACCACACGTTGCTGACCATCGTCAATGCCAACCTCGTGCTGATAACTTCGAGCTTTGCCGCCCTCAAGGGATATGACGTAGGCCAGCGGCTGCATTATTCGCTGAAGGGTCGGTGGCATCGCTATGAATCACTCCTGGGGCTGACGCTGAGCATCAGCTCTTGCCTGCTTTTAGTCTGGCTGCTTGGTGCCGCCTTCGGCCGCCTGCCCTTCGTCGGGATAAGCAACAGCGCCAACAGTTCGTTTTTCGTCCAAAAACTGGATCGCATCATGCCGCCGATGCCGGCTTTCATGGCGGAATTCGACAAGCAGATTGACCCGAATACGCCGCCGTTCGTGTTCGCCCAACCGAAACCGCGGGCCGACTTCGACTTCTCACAGGCTGATTACGATAAGGCCGTGGGCAAAGGCACTCCGTCGGTCGTGCGGATTACCGGCTTCGGCTGCGGCGGCGTGGTGTCTGGCTCGGGTTTCGTCGTGGGCCAAGGCCTTGTAGCCACTAGCGCCCATATCGTCGCCGGTGTGAAACGGCCGATAGTCAAATATAATGACCACAGTTATGAAGGGGTGCCTGTGGTTTTCGACGCCGGCCTTGACCTTGCTGTGCTGCGCGTCGCCGGCTTGGACGCGCCAGTGCTGCAATTGGCCGGCAGTGACTAGGCGATAGATGTGACTGTCGCCGTCCTGGGCTATCCTAACGGCAATTTCATGCCTGAGCCGGGTATCATACGCGACAACCAGGTCCTTTTCAGCCGTAATATCTATGACCTGGGTGTCATCGGCCGTTCGATCTACGAAGTCCAGGCCATGATTGACGGCGGCAGCTCGGGCGGACCGATCGTGCTGCCGAACGGCCAGGCGGCCGGAATCGTATTCAGCAAAGCGGATGTCGTGCCCGACTACGGCTTCGCGCTAAACTCGTCGCACTTGGTAGGTGTGGTAGGGCGTGCCCAAAAAGAAACCCGCCGGGTCAGCACGGGTGTGTGTTTGGCGGGCTAGTTTCACTATTGACGCTTCGCTCTTCCCAACAAAAATGTCCGCAGGACATTTTGGGGTGGCTGATGGGACTTGAACCCACGGCCTTCGGGACCACAACCCGACGCTCTAACCAACTGAGCTACAGCCACCAAACAGAGGTAGATTATACAACCTTACGCTGTTAAAACCAAGCCTAGATTTCCTCGATGCGCTGCAAGCCCTGGGCGCCTTTGGCGATATGGAAATAGCCGAACCCCGTCAAGAGTAGCAAGACGTAGGCGGCGACCAAGACCACAACCAAAGGCATATGGTCATTCCGCGTCGAAACGGCCTGCGTGGAGCGTAGCAACGACAACATCACCAAGACCAGCACCAGTCCGCTGACCAGCCGGCTAAGGGCTCGCTGGTAAATCGGGCCCTTGACCCGTTTACGGTAAAGGTAAATGTTATAGACAGCCCGCACTCCCCAATACCAGATAATCAGCCGCGGAATTATTATAGTCAGCACGACCAGCCATTCCGGCAAGTAGTAGGTGTCGGTAAAGACGACATGGCTCGGGAATTGCTTGGGCGGGTTGCGCAGAACGAGCGCGGTATAAATGGCAGAAAAGCTGATGAAGATGAGGTTTATCGGCTGCGGGAAGGACGTCTCCGACCTTCTAACGATTCCGAGCAGCTTTTTACTGCCTGCCAGCACGAACCAGAACGCCGGCAGCAATATGAGCAGGTTGGAATAATCCCTGAAGTTGGCCATCGTGGCCACGACTGAGCGGTGCGTGTCGGCATATGCCGATGTCCCCATGCTGATGATAGCCGTCACCGGCAGCCACAGCGCCAATAGCAGCACGCCGTTGGCAATAAGGTGGAAGGCTTCGCCGTCATGGCTTTTGCGTATGGTTTTAGAGTAATCCCGTATCCCCAGATAGCCGAGCAGGGAAATGAACGAAATCGCGACATACGGGATTGCCAAGGCGTAAATTATAAAATCGGTCTGCCAATTGGCAAGATGGTATTCGGCGAGCACGGTGCTGTCGCTTGGCAACATGCCCGCCTGCACTAAGTAGACGACCGTAAGGAGTACGAACAGCGCGGTCAGTTTCTTGTATCTAACGACTAACATGGCGGCTCCTTCAGAGAGCGACACCCAGTATACCGCTAGTGCTTAAAAAAGTCATCATGCTATTTCGCACAGGGCTGGATTGGCTTAGAATTAGGCTATGCTCACGAAGTTCGATGCGGTGCTGCAGAAAAGCGATGCCAAAGGCGGCTGGACCTACGTAATCTGGCCTGATTCAGTCGCCTTTTTCGGAACGCGCGGCCTGGTCAAAGTCAAGGGGACCGTTGACGGCCAGCCGTTCCAGAGCTCGTTCATGGCTATGGGTGACGGCACGCACAAGCTCCCAGTCAAGCTGGAAATCCGCGAAGAAATCGGCAAGCAGCCCGGCGACACGGTCACCGTAATCATCGAAGAACGTCTCAAAAAATAATCGAATGGTACCCCGGGCAGGATTCGAACCTGCGACCTTAGGCTTAGAAGTCCTCTGCTCTATCCAGCTGAGCTACCGGGGCTAGCCACTCTAGTGTATACTAACAGCGGAGCGACAAAACAAAAACACCGATGGTATTGTTCATCCTTCTGCTGCTTTTCATTGGCCTGGCTGTAACGATGGCCTGGTTTTTGATTTCCCACGACCGCGGTGAAAAGGAGCCGGTGCTGGCCCTGTGGCAGGCCGCCGGACTTGGCTTTTTGGGCGCGATAGCCGGCGCGATTATCGAGAGCAAGCTGTCACTAGGCAGCGGCCTGACTCCAGGAGGCCCTCACGGTTCGATGTTCACATCGGCTATAACCATCGGGCTGGTCGAAGAGACCTGCAAATTCCTGCCGCTGGCCTTGCTGATTTACAAGCGCCGCTACTTTAACGAGCTGACCGACGGTGTCATCTATTTCGCGCTGGCTGGACTGGGTTTCGGCTTGCCCGAGAACATGCTTTACACTTTGGTTTTCGGCACGCAGGCCGGCATGATACGCCTGGTGCTGACACCCTTTTTTCACGCCGCGACTACCGGAATGATCGGCTATTTCCTGGTCAGGCAAAAACTGCACCGCAAATCGCCGTTCGTTGTCGTCCTGCCGTTCATGGCCGCAGTCGTCCTTCACGGTCTCTATGATTTCGGTCTGGCTTCGGGAATCGGTTATTTCCAGCTCGTGTCACTCGCCATCACCCTGGGCTTATCAATCGGCCTGTTCCTGTTATACCAAAAGGCGACCGCCGAAGACCTGGAGCAAGGCCGCAGCAGCATCGGCCACAACGATTTCTGCCGGAGCTGCGGTTTCGTCAATCCCCAACATCACCTCTATTGCACCCATTGTGGCCAACATGCTTAAATTTCTGCAACATGGAATGCCCGAACTGTAAGCAACCGGTTGAAGCCGGTGCCGCCTTCTGTGGCAATTGCGGCTACAGGCTGCAGGCCCAGGCTGACCAGCAGGCAATGGCTGCGGCGGCCTCTACCGAGCGTTCAGGCGAAAACCGGGCACTTTTGTCGGTGATTTTCGGGGCGTTCGGCCTGGCTGGCTCACTTTTCGTGGCCATAGCCGGGCTCATTTTAGGAATAACCGGGCTCGTAATGGGAACGACGGCGCGTTCCGGCACGAAGCGCGGACTCAGCACTGTCGGCATAGTACTTTCGAGCCTATCTTTGCTAGCCGGTCTGGCAGTCTGGACCTACGCTATCAGCCATGACGCTTCTGTCAAAAAGGAGCATGCCGCAGCCGCTGATGGCCCTTCAACCGTGACCAGCAACGTGACGACCCCATGCTATTCACTCAGTTTCGCTGACAAGCTGAATGTCAACCAAACCAGCGACAGCTGTGACATGAAAGCCTTCAACGGCGACACGCTGGAAGACTCGACCGAGGCCTATAAAGTCTACGCCAGCAAGTCGTCGATTTCGTCGGCTGGCAGCTTCAGCGGCCTTGCCAAACAGGCGATTGAAAAGGATATGAAGGCTAACCTGCCGACTTATGCCATCGGCGATGAACACGTCGGCTCGTTTGCCGGCAGTCCGGATTATGTGGTGGTAGCCAGTGACAAGTCGCAACATGTCACGGTCGCCGAAGCTGCCGTGCTGCACCCGGTGAAAAGTGGCGACAACATTTTCATCCTCGTTCATGCCATCAATGGTGACAAAGCCGATTTTTCGGCGCTGGAAGCACAGTGGCAATGGCAGTAAAGAAACACCACCACGCCGTGCCCGTCGCTTTGGCAATGGCGGGATTACTGGTGCTGGCAGCCGTGGCCATCAGCCATCTGACATCGGGCCAGTACATCGCTGCGCGCGCTTTGACCACCCAAGTCGTCAATGTCCATCCGACCAAAAACGGCCTTTCCGAAATCACAACGAGCCAACCGGCTCATGCCGGCTCCGACTGGACCCAGGCCGGCGCCTCTGCCTCATTGAATCTAAGTTTGCAATAATCTGGTGCGGGCGGCGGGAATCGAACCCGCAACTCCAGCTTGGAAGGCTAGCATGAGAGCCGTTTCACCACGCCCGCTCAAAGTTTAAACACTAGGCATTATAGCAAGTTCCGACACCTATAAACATAAGTATTAATATATAATCTAGACAAAAAAGCATAAATAGTGTAGAATAAATATTAGAAGGGTTATTTCTGTGGCATTGCTAACAGGAGTGACCCAATTTATTTATAAAAGGAGAAACCTATGTACGGACAAGGCGGTGGCCCACTTTCCACTAGCGCAGCAGGCGTTTCTGGAGCAACTTCGACCTTAGCAGGCATTGCTATCTTACCTAACACCGGCGGCAACCTGGCGCTTACAGTGCTAAGCATTGCCACCATTACTGTTGGTGTTCTGGTTACAAGCAGCTTCATTGTTACCCGATTCTTTATCGCAAAGTAAGTTGCTGACTAAAATGCGTATCAATCTTTTCTGGCGGACATTGCCAGGGTACTTGGTGTTGCTCTCATTCTTCGCATTGCCTCTGTGGCAGCAGCACTCAGCCCATGAGAGAGCCATCTCTACAGGAGCGGCTCTGGCTAAGCATGTGTCAGCGATGCCCAAACAGGCAGTTATTTCGGGTATGCCGGTTCGAGTGGTAATTCCGCGATTAGCGGTTGACGTGCAGGTCGTGAAAGGCACTTATTACTCTAATGCCGCTGCCTGGTCGGTTTCGTCGATTTACGCTAACTTTGCTCAAAATACCGCGCCTAGCAACAATGAGTTGGGCAAAACCCTTATCTATGGCCACTGGACACAGGCTATTTTTGGTAAAACTAAAGATTTGGAAGTTGGCGATTACGCCTATGTCACCACCGACAACAACCATGTATTTACGTACGTTTATCACGGGAACGAGGTCGTTAAGCCAACCGATACGCAGCTATTATCCAGTTTGCATGGCGGTAAACCGGGCCTAATGCTTATGACGTGCCAGGGATTGTGGGCCCAGGATCGTCGGGTAATGTTCTTTGATTTGAAACAAGCCGCATGAAAGAAATAATTTTCTTCACCATTCTGATACTTTGCCTTCTTAATTTGCTGAGGATGGCCGCCTACCTGGTTAGCAGTGATGCTTATACCATCCGGCAGAGTCTGCAGAAACGGCGTAGAAGCCGTTGGCACTTGCCGACAATTTCTGTTTTGGTGCCGGCCCACAACGAAGAAAACACCATCGAGCGCAACCTGTTGTCGCTGTATGGAAGTGATTATCCGAAAGGTAAATTGGAAGTTATTGTTGTCAACGACGGCTCGACTGACCGGACCGAGGAGGTGGTACGTGAGTTTAAGCGGACGCATCGCGACCGCTGTAAGATCCGCCTGATAAACCTGTCTAACAAAGGCAAGGCGGCCGCCTTGAATCATGGTCTACGTCGCTGTGCCAAGGGCAGTCTTGTGATGTGCCTGGACTCCGACTCCTTTCTGGCGCCAAACGCTTTACGAAGCGCAGCCCAGCATTTTCGCGACAGTGACATCGTAGCGCTCTCGAGCAATGTCAACATCATCGAGGACGGCACTCTACTGGCATTGGTACAGCGTTTTGAGTACCTGGTCTGTTACCAGATGAAAAAGGGGCAGGCGTTCCTTGGCGTGGAATATATTGTCGGTGGGATCGGTTCGATGTTCCGGCGCAGCATGATGAAGAAAGTTTCCTTTTACGACACGAATACAATGACTGAAGATATCGATCTCACCATGAAGATCATCGTAAATAAAGAAAAAAGGCAGAAAATTGCCTATGCCGCTGACAGCATCGCGTACACCGAACCGGCGCATTCGGTCGGTGCCCTGATGCAGCAGCGTTTCCGCTGGAAGTTCGGCCGCTCGCAAACCTTTTATAAAAATGACCATCTGTTCTTTTCTCGCAGCAGCCGTCATGCAAAACGATTGACCTGGTTCATGTTGCCGTTCTCTCTGCTGCAGGATCTTTTCTTCTTTTTTGAGCCGGCTGTAATCGGGTATTTCCTGTTCTTGACGATGCGCTACGGCGACCTGCGGATTTTTTCTTCAGCCATGTTTGTGTTGACGTTTTATCTGCTGTGTAATGTCTGGTCGTCTGACCACCTGACTACTAAGGAACGCCTGCGCCTCAGCTACTACACCCCTCCGATGTACCTGTTAATGTACGTACTTTCGTGGGCAGAATACTTTGCCTTGATTAAGTCGTTGCTTCTGCTGCCGAGCCTCAAGCGCAGCATCACCGAGCGGCACGTAACCTGGCGTTCACCAGAGCGGAAACGCGCCACAGCCTCTGCTTAAATGTCGTGTAAGACGGTGATTTTGGCGCCGAGTGAGTTGAGCCGGTCGGCCAGGTCTTCGTAGCCGCGGTTGATTGTGTAGACGTTCCGTAAGACAGAGTTGCCTGGTGCTGCCAACATGCCTATAAGCAACATGACGGCTGGGCGGATGCCGCTGGGTGCCACTAGGTCGGCCGGCTTCCAACGGGTCGGGCCTTCCACGAAAACGCGGTGCGGGTCGGCCAGCTGCAAGTTGACGCCGATTTTTTTCATCTCGGTGTACATCAGTGCGCGGTCTTCGTAGACCCAGTCGTGGATAAGCGTGCGGCCATGGGCGACGGCGGCTATTGGCACGAAGTAGGGCAGGTGGTCGATGTTCAGGCCAGGGAAAATGTTGGGGTGGATTTTGTCGACCGGCGCGCGCAGACCGCCGTCATGCTTATGGATTTTGATGTCTGACAAGTCGGTCTTGCCGTTGTCGGCTTTGTAGGTCGGTGAAACCTCGACCTTGAGGCCCATCTTTTCCAGCTTAAGCAATTCCAGTTCCAAAAAGTCGAGCGGCACCCGGCGGATGGTGATTGACGAATTGGTCGTCACGGCAGCAGAAATGAAAGTCATCGCCTCGACCGGGTCTTCGGCCGGCGAGTAGGTGACGTTTTTCTTGATATCCTTCACCCCGTGCACTTTCAGGGTGCTGGTGCCGACGCCCTCGATTTTGACACCCAGCCGCTGCAAGAAGAAGCACAAATCCTGAACCATGTAGTTGGCGCTGGCCATCTTGATAACTGTTTCACCCGGCGTGCGGGCGGCGGCCATCAGGATGTTTTCGGTAGTCGTATCACCGGATTCATAAAGCACGACCGACCGGGCCGGCACGACGGGATGGGATGTCACCTGGTAATGGCCGGACTTGGTGAACACGCCGACGCCGAACTCCTCTAAGCCGTACAAATGTGGCAGCACGGTGCGCCGGCCGAGCTCGCAACCCCCGGCATACGGAATGCTGAACTCTTTGGCGGCGTGCATTAGCGGCCCGATGAACATCAGCACGCTGCGCGTCTTGCGGGCGGCTTCTTTGTTGATGTTTTCGAGGTCCAGTTTGGTCGGCGGTTTGATTTCGAGGTCGTTTTCGCCGGTCCAACGCACTGCCACGCCGATGCTGGTGAGCACTTCGACAAGCCGGTATACTTCTTCGATACGGGCGACATTCTTGAGACGGGTCGTACCTTTGTTGAGCAGGCTGGCACACAGCAGGGCGACCGTGGCATTTTTGCTGGTCTTCAGCGTGATTTCGCCCTTCAGCTCGTGGCCACCCTCGATTAACAAGTTGATGGCGCCCTGGTTCAGGCTGATAAGCGGCTTGTTCAGCACGTCGCTGATGCGGCCGAGCGTTTCAAGGCTGAGGTTCTGGCGGCCGTGCTCCATTCTGTTGATGGCCGACTGCGAGGTGCTGAGACGACGCGCGAATTCAGCTTGGGTTAAGCCTTTATCTTGCCGTATCTGAGCTATTAAGTTGCCAATCTTCTGGTTAGTGGAGGCCATATTCCCACAATATTACCATATATGATGTCAAGAGCACAAGACTGTTGGCCGACAAATTTCAGAACCCTGGCCAAATCGTTCCCACTATTTTAACCCAAAGCCGAAAATTGTTACAATTAGTTGTAAAGCCAGCGTCGGTGAGGGCAACCGTCGCACTAACAATTAAGAGGGGAGATGCGAAATGCAAGACGACGCAGTAGCTGCTTTAATCGCTGGAGAAGAGAAGCGCGAACGTGAAGGACTGGAGCTCATCCCTTCTGAGAACTATGTCAGCCGCGACGTGCTGGATGCCATGGGCAGCATTTTCACCAACAAGTACTCGGAGGGCTATCCGGGCAAGCGCTACTACGGCGGCCAGGAATTTACCGATCAGCTTGAGCAGCTGGCAATCGACCGTGCCAAGGAACTGTTCAAGGCCGACCACGCCAACGTACAACCACACTCCGGCGCGCCGGCCAACGAAATCGTCTACTTTTCGTGGTGTGAGCCGGGCGACGCCATTTTGGCAATGGACCTAAGCCACGGAGGCCACCTGACGCACGGCAATCCGATGACACAATCGGCCAAGCTGTACAACTTCATCCCTTATAAAATGAAGGATCCGTCGACCGGCGAAATCGATTACGCCGAACTGCGTAAATCGGCGCTCAAACACAAGCCGAGAATCATCCTTGCCGGCTTCAGCGCCTACCCGCGCGAGCTCGACTATGCCAAGTTCGCTGAAATCGCCCAAGAAGTCGGTGACCAATGCATGTTGATGGCCGACATGGCCCACATCGCCGGGCTGATTGTCGCCGGCGTCGCTAAGAACCCCTTCGACTACGGCTTCCACGTCATCACGACCACGACGCATAAAACGTTGCGTGGCCCACGTGGCGGACTCATCCTCAGCAAGGGCAAGGTCGGCAACCCGCTGAAGGCGCCCGAAAAGACGCTCGAAAACATCCCGACCCTGATTGACCGCGCTAACTTCCCCGGCATGCAAGGCGGCCCGCACGAGCACATCATCGCCGCCAAAGCGGTGGCTTTCCGCGAGGCCCAGCAGCCGGAGTTCAAAGATTATGCCAAGCAAATCGTCAAGAATGCCTCAGCCCTGGCCGACGCCATGCAGAAGCAAGGCTTCAAGCTGGTCACTGGCGGCACCAGCAACCACCTCATCTTGGCCGACGTTTACGGTGCGTTCGGAATCGACGGTAAAGTCGCTGAGGAAGCACTCGACAAAATCGGCTTAACCCTAAATAAGAACTCGATTGCTGACGACCCATTACCGCCGTTCAAGCCGAGCGGCATCCGCCTGGGCACGCCGGCTATCACGACCCGCGGCCTCAAAGAAGAGCACATGCCGCAGATCGCTGACTGGATGAAACGGGCGATCGACAATCGAGAAGACGAAAGCAAGCTCAAAAAACTACGCGAAGAAGTCCGAGTCTTCTGTCTGAAGTTCCCACTCCCCAGCGACAATTAGCGTTTGCGACGGAGGAATTTGAAGCCGGTCCAGGTGTCGTCGATGGCGACGACTTTGACGTCGACCCAACCGGTCGGTAAGATTAAGTTGCGGAAATCCTGCTCGGTCAGGTCGGTTTTGACGCCGGATGATTTCTTGGGCCAGCTGACCCAAAGCGACTTTTCAATCTCTTCCAAATCGTTATCTTTCAAAAACTTGGCCAGCTCTTTTTTAGAATTGAGAAAGAGGTGGGCGTGGGTAGCCGGCAGGCCGGGCTCCAGCTCGAAGCCGTTCTCTTCGGCGAAGGCTGAGTACCAATCGGGCGTGTCTTCCACGAAAACTGTCTCACCAGGCCTGAAGCCGAGCTTTTCAACCAAGGGTTTTGCTGAGTAATCGGCGGTCACGGCAACAGCTCCGGCTCCTGTTCGAGTGTGATGCCGAACTTGGCGTGCACCGTGTCGACAACCTTTTGCTTGAATTTCAGGAGGTCGGCGGTGCTCTTGGCTTTTTCGTTGACAAGCACCAATGGCTGGGCTGGCCAGGTCGCCATGCCGGTTTCGGGGTCGTGGAAATTCTTGAAGCCGGCCTGCTCGATGAGCCAGGCGGCCGACAGTTTGACGCCACCATCGGCCGGCCAGCGCGGCATGTTTTCGTAGGCGCCTTGCAAGCTGACAATCTGGTCCTGGCTGACAATCGGGTTCGCGAAGAAAGAGCCGGTGTTATGTACGACGGTGGGGTCAGGCAGTTTGCTGGTGCGGATGGCGATAACCGCCTGGCGCAGCGCCTCCGGCGTGTAATCTTTGATGTTGTGTGCGGCGAAATAAGTCTCGACACTGGCATAAAATGGCGGCTCTGGGTTACCGCGCATCAGATGCAACGAGATGCCAGTAATGAAAAAGCGGCCACGGTCGGTGGTTTTGAAGCGGCTGGTGCGGTAACCGAAGGCGCAGTCGCTGCCGGCCAGCGTGACGAAATCGCCGACTTTAGTGTCGAAGGCTTCGACAGTGGTAAGGGTTTCTGAAATTTCCTGGCCGTAGGCGCCGACGTTCTGCACCGGCACGGCACCGGTCTTGCCCGGAACCAGGCTCAGCGCCTCGATACCGGTCAGGCCGGCAGCGACGCTCCGCTCCACCACGCTGTCCCACACCTCACCGGCACCGACCGTTAAGTAGACATTGCTCTCGTCTTCCTCAAAAACCTCGTAGCGCAAAATATCGTTGACGATGACCAGGCCGGGAAAGCCTTCATCTTTCCAAACGATGTTGCTGCCACCGCCGACCATAATGGCCGGCAGTTTGTTCTGCTGCGCCCAACTCAACGCCTCCAAGACCTCCATGCGTGTCGACACCTCGGTAAGATATGCGGCCTGGCCGCCGAGACCCATGGTGGAGTGGTCTTTCAAACTGACGTTCTGGACGATGTTCACTTCTTTTATTAAACGTTAAAAAGGTTAATTTGGCTAATGCTTAAGCTTGCACTGGCCAGCCAAGCGGGATTATGATTATAGGACATGAGTGAAAAGGAAGCACCCTACATTTCTTTGGGAAACCACCTCAAATATGTGCGGGAGCAGTCCAGGCAAAGCCTGGCCGAAGTTTCCGGCGCAGTTGAGATAGATGAGACCCACCTGGCGAACATCGAAGCCGGCCTGGAGCGGCCCGACGAAGAGGTCTTGCTGCTTCTGATAAGCCATTTCGGCGTACAAGACCGTGAGGCTGTGCAGCTCTGGGAACTGGCCAACTACGATAGTGACATGCCAGATGAGATTCGCGGCGAAACAGGCCAGGGCAAACAGACCATCATGCTGCTGGCTATGGACGTGCGCACTATGTACAGCGACGGTGTTGAAATACTGGCAAACCAGGCTGGTATCACCATGAATTTTACCCAAGCTACCGGTACGAAACACACTGCGCCGGTCGCGCGAGTCGGCATGAGCCAGGAGCAGGCTGAAATTGTCCTCAAGGCGCTTGAGCAGGCTCTGCTCAAAGCCAAATACACCGGCCCGAACAAGCTGCTGCCGCCAACTACTTGAAAACCATTGTAAAAATTCTTACAGACTTTCCCCTGTATGGGGCATAAGCTTGGCAATGTTGGCCCATAAAGGGTTAATACAAAAAAGGAACGAGTTATGACAATCGAACAAATGCTTCACAACCTGCACACTATGGCTCAAAACACAGCCAAGCCAGTGCCGAAGTCAAAGAAGCGCTGATTCTACGCCGGCTCGGAAGCCGGTTTTCGCTTAGAGTGAGCTGCTTTAGTGGTGGCTTTTTTAATTTTGGCCGGCTTTTCCTGGAAGGTGTCGCGGGCGATGAAGTAGATGGCACCGGTCAGAACCGCGGCAGCTGCGGCTTGTTCGCCAGTCAGGCCTTGGCCGAGCCAGATGTAGCCGACCACCACGGCCGAAATCGGCCAGGCCAGCTCCAAAATGGCAGACTGTGAGGCCATGACGCGCTTCAGACCGAAATAGTAGATCAGCAGGGCGACCATTCCGGTGGAGAAAGTTATAGCCACCAGGTACTTAAGCTGGTCAAGCGTTATCGAGCCGACGGCGTGCATGCTGCCTGATAGCGCCACGAAAATCAGGGCGAAGAACGGCGTGATTCCGAAACGCAAAGCCGTAATATGCACAGTCGAGGTGTTCTTAAGTGAATACTTTGAAAAGGCGGTGGAAATTCCCCAAGCGGCCGCGGCGCCCAACGCCATCAGGCCGGCCATGAAAGTTCCCTTGCCTGTCGACAAATTAACCGTGCCATGCGGTAACCAGAGGAAGTACGCTGCCACCAGGGCGACGGCCGACAAGGCGTAAAAACGCCGGCTAAGCGGCTCGTGCAGCAAAAGGGCGGCCGTAGATATGGCGAAGACCGGATTCAATTGCTGAAGCAAAACGACTACCGAAAAAGGGATGTATTGGATGCGCCCCAGGGCAGCCGTGTATAATATGGTCGCTACCGCACCCGATAAAAACGCCACGCCAGCGATGGCGAACCACTGCTTGCGCGTCAGCTGTTTGAAATACTTAAGCGACGCCAAAATAAACGGCAGCAATATTAAAAAGCCGAGCGTGTGCTCCCAAAAAACGATTACCGGTGCCGGCAGCGCGAACAAATGCCGCCGCAACAGGCCGTCGACGCTGAACAGCAACGCCGCCACAATCAGGGCCGGAGCCCCGAATTTCTCATACTTCATATGCTTCCTTTTCTGCTGCTCCTCTGCAGCCCTCGCCGAAGCGAGTCCCGACTATACGGTCGGCCCATGAGTCTCACATGGTCATCCGCGGCTGAAGAGCTGCGGTCGACGGCTTTACGTCCGATTGGCGAATTTCACGCCACCCCAGGAAATTAAGTTGTTAATGCACCTATCATAACACGGGATAGATAGAGGCTAGATTAAACCGTTGGAGCTGGCGGTACTGTTGGCGGCTGGCTGGGGGGAAGCGTTGTTCCGGATGTCGCCGGCTGGGTGTCTGGCGACGGTTGGGCCGAAGTGCCGACAGGCACGGATTGGGCTTGATGCGATTTAACCAGTTGCATGATTCGCTCGGGCGTAATGTTGGGTATTTCTGAAATATCGACATAGTAGTCATCAGGATTG
>DATIHM010000060.1:0-2325 GCA_035480695.1 Candidatus Saccharimonadia bacterium | reverse complement strand
TCCTGGCTGTGCCCCATTCAAGCGCGCTCGGGTCACCACCGATGCGCTCCCAAACACCCCTGATCTTGCGGCCTACATCGGAATCGCCCTGGCTATACTGGGCAAGGTACTTGATGCGGTTCTGGACTTCTTTGGCGCGCTGCGCGGCGATGCCGGTCTTTGGAACAAGATCGTTCTTGTCGGCGCCTTCCCCCCTAAACATGACTTTGCCAGTACTCCTGCCTTCCGCATCCTTCCGCATCTCCATTTCATATTCTGAAGCTCCGGCCACCATGGTTTCAGCCCAAGCGTCAATATCTTCAGATTTGACTTGGGCGAGTTCGCCAGAATTAACACGCGCCAGCGAGTTCTGGGCCTTCTCTGATAGCGGACCACCGATAACGTTCCCCTTGGAGTCCACAGCCTCTTTGTAGACATTGTAAGCCCGGCCGTTTTCGTCGTATTCGATACCGTGGCCGCGGGCGGCGCTGACGCGCTTTTGTGTAGCAAGGTTCTGCAACATGGTGGTTTCCTGTATAGCTTGGTCGGGTGTCATGCCAGAAACCATCTGACGGTTATGGTTGTTAACGATGTCGTCGATTTCAAGCCGGCCATCTTTGGCGGCCGCCATAAGGCCCAACAGGCGACCATCGACGCGGGCGGTTTCAGCTGATTGTGAGAACTTCTCGATAACAGGCGCGGCTGCCGCCAGTTCGGCAGCAGCCTCTCGACCTTCTAGGTTGCCGCTGCGTGAGAACATCTGCGCGACTTGCATCCTCTCACCGTAACCGTCGGGGTTGCGATAGCCAGTAATATTACCTTTACCGTCTTTAATACCGTAGTTCTCGTCCAAAGAGGCCCTATCCGCGGCCTGAAGGCCATCGTTATAATAGCCGAACTCGCCAGCCAATAGTCGGCCGGCTTTATAGCCCGGGTCGATTTCTTGGAATGCCTTGGCAGTCTGGTCGCGTCTGGCCTGGTCAATCAGCGAAATATCCCTAGCGGCACCACGACGGAAGCCTGGTATACCTGGTCGACTCAACGCGCCTCCCAAAGTAGTGCTTCCAAGCTTCATGGGCACCACCTCGTCAGCGTCTAGAGTATAGTCGCCAACTTTGTTCAAAACCCGGCCGACGCTGGATTTAACACGATTGCCTTGTGCGTCACGCTTGAATGGCCTGTTGAATTGCCCGAAATCTTTCCTATAAAGGCCACCTTTGCGCGCACGCTCGACGCGGTTCTTGGCTTGGTTGCCGCGGTACTGGCGCAGGCGGTCGAAGCCGCCGCGGCTGCGGTCGTTGACGAAGCCGCCGATCTGGCGGATAGCGCCGCCGGCCAACTTGAAGGTGGCCGGAATCAAGAAGTAGGGTGCGAAGTAGGCCGCAAAGCCGAGGAAGCCGCTGACCGGATTGTCGCTGTTCTGCAAGGCCACGGCCGAAAAGACGCGGCCGGCGGCGATAAAGCCGGCGATAAGCGGGAACATCAACAGCGCTTTGCTGAACGATTCCCACCAGAATTTATAAATGCGCTCGGTGTTGGGCAGGATGTAGCAGACGATGGCGACCGGCGCCATGATTATGAGCAGGATGATGGCTACCTGCCGCAGAACGAGCACTACGAAAGCCACCAGCACGGCCAGCGCCGCTGTGGCGACGTAGGCCAGCAGCACGCCGATGCCGCCGGCCGCGATCCAAATCGGGACGGCAGCCACGGCGGCAGCGCCGGTCGCCGCACCGCCGAACAAGATGTTGGTAATGCCTCCGTTGAAGTCCAGGTTGATGTTGGCTTTGATGTTAGCGAACGGCGCGTAAATCAAATGTCTTATGCCGAACCCTAGATCATTCGTAAAGCCCACGAAGAATTCCATCAACGGCCACGACAGGGTAATCATAATCGCCGCCACCAATAGTCTCGGAAGGGCTTTCTTTATTGTGTAAGCATCCAGCACCTCAAAACCAAGTGCCTGCGAGATTAGGATTACCAAGCCGGCGATGGCCAGAAGTCCCAAGGCGATGTTGCGGAAGGACTGCCAGGCGCCGTAATAGGCGTTACAGGTGCTGTTCGAAGCACTGGAGCCGGTACAGAATATACTCGCCGTGTTGACGGTCAGCGCGTCGGTTATCTGCTCGTCTACCAGGTCTACCACTTTGACCAGGGCGTCCACAATCGGGCAGATGGCCCAGGTCAACGCGTTGGTGAACTCCAAGTCACAGGTCAGGTTATTACTATTGTTGCCGGTCTGAGTTGAGCCGGAACCGTTTGTCGGCGCCGACGTATTGCTGAAGCCGCCGTTACAAGCAGTCGCCGCAGCGCCCTTCAGCCCCTTGCAGGGGCTGGCCTGGCCCT
>DATIHM010000059.1:0-5156 GCA_035480695.1 Candidatus Saccharimonadia bacterium | reverse complement strand
GTTCACGGCTGACGAGCGGCCGCTCATCGCCCAGATCTGGGGCAAGGAGCCCAAAAATTTCCGCAAGACGGCCGAGCAGCTGGCCGACGGCACTTTCGCGCGCGAGCTCGGTCTGCCCGAGGGCGTCAACTTCGCCGGCGTCGACCTCAACATGGGCTGCCCCGAAAAGTCGGCCGTCAAGAACGGCTGCTGCGTCGCGCTGGTCAACGACCGGCCGCTGGCGCACGAAATCATCGAGGCCACCAGGGAAGGGTTGGCCGGCCGCCTGCCGCTCAGCGTCAAAACGCGCCTCGGTTTCAACGAAATCGACCTGACCTGGCTGGAGTTCCTGCTCGGCCATGACCTGGCGGCGCTGGCCATCCACGGCCGCACCCGCAAAGAGATGAGCAAAGTGCCTGCGCACTGGGATTCCATCGGCCAAGCGAAAGAGCTGCGCGACAAACTGGCGCCCAACACTCTCTTAATCGGCAATGGCGACGTCGTGAACCGCAAGCACGGCGAACAGCTCGCCGAACAACACGGCCTCGACGGCATCATGATCGGCCGTGGCATCTTCCACGATCCGTTCGCTTTCAGTCAGAACAGCCAATGGGAATCGTTCACACCGGCCCAACGTTTCGAACTCTACGAAAAACACGTCAAACTCTACGAGCAGACCTGGAACGGCGACGGCCCGCATATCCAAACACTTAATAAATTCTGCAAAACTTACATCAACGGATTCGACGGCGCCAAAGAGGCTCGCGAACAGCTCATGTCCGCCACCAGCACCACTGAACTTACTGACTTCTTGAATAGATTGGCTTAACTAAGCCGCAATCTTTTCTCGGGTGGTCTGAGTTTCTTCGATTTCTTCAGGATGCTCAGCTGGAACCGCTTCGGCATCAACGGCTAAGGAACCTGCAGGCTCAGCCATTTTAAGTACTTTAGGACGCAGCTCTACCGGTCGCCAAACCTCGCCCGATGGATGCGCTGTGTTAGGACCAACAGCCCTGACCTCCGGCCTTACATAATTATGATTTGTTGTCTCGCCCCACGCTTTTGGACTCATTTTTATTTATTTCCTCCCATAGTTAAAAATTTGATTGCTTTTTTGTCCAGGCTTTTTCATTTCTTCTTCATTTCTAGTATAACGCGACCCGTCAAGGCATTTAAAGTGGTTTCGCCAAAAAAGTTCATGCGGCTAACCCCAATGCTTCATGTGTACCGTTAGCTAAGTCGAGCAGGGCAGGGCCAGACAACTGATGGGCCCTGCTCACTCCTTCGCTGGGCGACCCGTCCAAAAGGCTAGCTATTTTAGGGTCGTGATTCAAGAGCCTTGCCCGTTTCACTGCCTCTTGCGCGTCATAAACATCGCCAAGTGTGTCGAGCTCGGCTGCGATTACCACTGAGGCAAGAAATCGCTTTTTGTCGTCTGTTTCTGGATCTGCGACCAAGAGCTCGCCCCCTCTAAGCAAATTATTCCGGGCGTGAATTCCCATATCAACGCTATGTACACGAGGTCGCATTAGCGGGTTAGTGCGATCGTATTCCTCAACTTGTCCGCTTTCGACTTCTTTTGCTTCGATGGCGCCAAATTCAATGAAAAACTCTGGATTAGGTTCAATGCCTGACTCTGTCCCTTCACCTATTGCGCCGGAAAACTTTGCATAGGCAGTTTTATAATGAGGAGCAGCTGCTTCGAGACCGTCTCGGGCTTCACACTCGACAGCAACGCTTAGAGCCTCTCTAGCCTCTTTGAGGAATTCTTCGTAGGTTTTCGGTTGGTAATGTTGTTCGTAAGCGGGCGGCTGGTCAGCGGGGGCCGGCCCACCCGGCGCGTTTTCAAATGACATTTTGGTTTTGCCCTTCCAATTTCAGTATAGCGCTTAAGTCAAAATCATGGCATTTGATAAATATCACACTGGTTTCGCGGCTGTTTGCGGGGAAGTTAGTCATCTTGGATTTTTATCTTTAACGGACACCATAATATTATCATAAGCTTGATAAAAAGTCAATTCGAGTAATAAATTGGTGGGGGTGCCTGGACTTGAACCAGGGACCAATCGGTTATGAGCCGACTGCTCTAACCACTGAGCTACACCCCCAAAATCCCAGTGGGATTTTGGGTTGGGAAGAGCGAAGCGTCGTCAGTGAAACTACGCAGGACAACCAAAGTTCCCGCCAGAACAGAGGTAAGTATACCAGATTTGGCCGAAAGTAATATAATGTTAAAGGTTCCATGCAAATAAAAAGCCAGCTCGACAACTACAAAGAAAAATCGTTGTCCCTCCTTCAAAAGATGGGCGATGTGCGCTTCGCCGGCCAGGTGCTGTTCGTGGTTATCGTGCTGCTGATCAGCTGGAGCGGCGTCAAGACCATCCAGACCAATTACGGCTTGCAGAAGCAGATATCCGGGCTCAAGCAGCAGAATGACGTGCAGAAGCTGCAGAACGACAACCTGACGCTGCAGAACCAGTACTTGAACACCAACCAGTACCTTGAGCTGTCGGCCCGCCAGAACTTCGGGCTGGCCGCGCCGGGCGAGAAGGAGGTCGTGGTTCCGGCCAGCGTGGCGCAGGCTTACACTGTGGATTTGCCTGGGCTCGAGCACCCGACCGCGCCCAAATCGCCGCAACCGCCCTACCAGCACGACGTCCAATCGTGGGTAAACTTTTTCCTGCACCGCCAAGACAGCCAGGATTGATTTATTTACCCCTGTTTGCTATAATTATCTGACTAACGACGCGGGGTGGAGCAGCGGCAGCTCGCGTGGCTCATAACCACGAGGTCGCAGGTTCGAGTCCTGCCCCCGCAACCAAGTGATACTTAAGGCTTCTTCGGAAGTCTTTTTGTTTGTCAGTGTTCGAGACGGGATTCCTGGCGGTTGAAAGTCATGTAAGCCACGACCAGGATTATCAAGGCCGCCAGCACAAAGCTGACCGGCCCATCGCCGTAGCCAAGACCACCGACGGAGTGCGGCTTGCCGGCCCAGTCCGCGAACGATGCACCGAGCGGCCGCGTCAAGATGTAGGCCCACCAGAAAGTCAGCGTTTCGCCGGCGCCGAACAGCCAGCGGCCGGCGGCGGGCATGGCAATCAGCCCGATAAACAGCAGGCCTGATGAGAAGTAGCCCAGGCCCAGGGTCACGGCGGTCATGTCACCGGCGGCGGTTCCCAGCGCGAAGGTCGCCATAACCGTCAGCCAGTAGAAAACTTCGCGCTTAGGTGTGGTGATGCTGTGGATGGAAAGCGTCTTCTCGCTCTTCTGCCAGGCGGCGAAAACGATGGCCAGTACCACGGCAAATAACAGGGTTGAAACGATGTAAGGCACGCCGAACTGGATGTGCACCACGTCGGCCGCCATGGTTCCGAACACCGCCACCATGGCCACGGCCAGCCAATACGCCCACGGCACGTAACGGCGTTTGCTGAACTGCAAGGCCAAGGCAATCACCAAAGCGATTCCGCCCAGCGTCACCGCGATATAGGGGTTGATTTTGAACACCAGGTAGTCGGAAGTCGACTCGCCCAGCGCCGTCGTCAACAGCTTGGCCACCCAGAACAGGGCGGTAATCTCGGGGACTTTGCGCAAAAACCGGGCCGGGTACTGCCTATCCATCACGACCCATTATAAATCAGTTGTTGTAGACGGTCGGCGGAACTGGCGGTTTTATCGGTGTCGGTGTGGTGACCGGAACCGGCATGTCGGGAATCAACTGGTCGGCATTCGGCGCGTTGACGGTCACTACCACGTTGTAGTCATTGGGAATGCACCAGGTCTGGCAGTGGCGGTCCGAGTCGAATTGGCTGGAATCAATCTGTAAAGCGTTGTTTGAAACGGTCGTCTTGACGTTGGCCAGGTTCGGGTGGTCGTAGTATCTGATACTGATTGAATAACTCGATGCCGTCCTGAACCGCACGTCGACATTTTTGCCGTCCACATTGACTGAGCTGAAGGGCTGCAGCGTGCGCAAGGTGGTGTGGAGGTTCGCGTCATAGCGGTCTTTCACGGTTGGGACAGTGTCGGCAGCCAGGGCGGCTCCAGCAGCCGTGCCGATGAAGGCCAGGCCTATGAGCACACCGGTTATCCAGCCACGTATCGGCCACTTGCGCATAAACATGGCCATTCCGAACAGCACGATGAACAGCGAACCGATGGCCACGACGGACATCGTGATGTAGAGCAGCAGGTGTTCCTTCAGGCCGATGGGGAAAATGTTGTCTTGCAACAGACTGCCGCTGTGTACTATCAGGTAAGAAACGCCGGCCAAAAGGCCAAGCAGGCCACTCAAGCCTACGAAAATGAATCCGATACCTACCAGCTTGAGCAAGAGGTTAAAAAAACGGTTAATCGGCCCTGCTAAGGAATTGTTGGCGCGCTGGGCGGCGCCTTTGACGTCAGCGCGGTCGACTACTTCTTTTAAACTGTCGATGGTCACGGGTTTGCCGGCCATCTGCAGCCGGTCGCTGGAGGTTTTGGCCTCCGGCACCAGCAGCCACAGCACCAGGTAAATCACGATACCCCAGCCGCCGGTGAAAATGCCAAGTACGAAGATGAGGCGGATGAGCAGGGCATCGACACCGAAGTATTTTCCCAGCCCAGCGGCCACGCCGGCCAGCATGGCGTCGTCAGTATCACGGAACAGCCGCTTGGTTTCGGGCGAGTGGGCGTTTTTGGCGGACTCGTCATCGCCATCTTCTTTAAAGTCTACCGGGTTGCCAAGTTGCTCTTTCAAGAAGTCGACGTCGGCCGGCAAGATGACCTTCTCGTCGGTCACACCGTGCTCGGCCAGCAACTCGGCCATCCGCAGCTCCACTTCGTCTACCACGCTGTTGTCGCGCACCTCTTTCTTAATCGCATCCAAATAGGCCCGCAATTCCTTATAAGCTTCGGCCGAAACCGTGAAAGCCTGCCGGCCCAGATGTATTTTGGTTACCTCATTCATTTTTTGGCTCCTTTCTCCAGGGTCTTAATGGATGAATCGAGCTTGTGGTAAGTCGTTTTTAGCTCAAGCATCAACTTTTTGCCGTCGTCTGTCAGCCAGTAATATTTGCGTGGCGGCCCCTGTTCGCTTTCCTGCCACTCATAGGCCAGTAGGTTGTCCTGAGCCAGCCGGTTGAGCAGGGGATAAAGAGTACCTTCAACCACAATCAGCTCGGCACTCCGGAGAGCTT
>DATIHM010000058.1:0-18265 GCA_035480695.1 Candidatus Saccharimonadia bacterium | reverse complement strand
CCTGCACGCGGCGTTGCTCCATCAGGCTTGCGCCCATTGTGGAAAATTCCCTACTGCTGCCTCCCGTAGGAGTCTGGGCCGTGTCTCAGTCCCAGTCTGGCTGATCATCCTCTCAGACCAGCTACCGATCGTCGCCTTGGTAAGCCATTACCTCACCAACAAGCTAATCGGACGCAGGCCGTTCCCAAACCGCCGTAGCTTTACTCCGAAGAGCACATGCGGTATTAGCTACTCTTTCGAGCAGTTATGCCTCAGTTTGGGGTACGTTCCTACGTGTTACTCAGCCGTCCGCCGCTCGTGTACTCCCGAAGGAGCCTTACCGCTCGACTTGCATGTATTAGGCACGCCGCCAGCGTTCATCCTGAGCCAGGATCAAACTCTCCATAAAGAGAACTGATTTGAAACAGTTCATGATGAACTGACGTTGATTTGCACTACTCAATTTTTAACGTTCTGTATGGTTGCCGCGAGGTTTTCGCACTCGGTGGGAGTGGGCTTCAAGGGACACTCGAAGAAGCCTCACGTCAAGCCATTCCAACCATCATACCCCAACATGACCGCTTTGGTCAAGGGGTAAATGAACCGTCTCTGTAGTAATAGACTCAACGGTTTTGTGGCTGGATTCGAGTCTGGTAGAGGACGACCATGCCCGGCCAGTCTTCTGGCATGCCTACCGGTCGGTAGCCGGCGTCAGCAGCTTCAGCCGTGCCTCTTGCCTGTCTGCTGATTTCCCGAAAGCCACGAAAAGCCGTCTGGAGCGCGTACCAATCGTGCTGCTCTTTGGGAAATTTAATGCCTCCGATAAAGTCGAGCAGTCCAGACGGTACGGAACCGGGGCGGATAATCGGTCGACTATCTTCGTCACGCTCGGCGAAAGGCATAGTCACATCTTCCAGTTTGTCTCGGCTTACTGCCATTCAACCCATGTTAAGGCAGTCCGGCTGGGCTGTATGCGAAATTCGCCACAGCCCGAATTAGCCGCGGACACTGTGCACGATTTCGAGTAGTTCGTGGTGAGTTGTCTCACCATTAGAGAAAATCACTCCTTCGACCTTGCCTGGGAAACCGAGCGGCTGGTCGTTGAAGTCAGTTACCCTACCGCCAGCTTCCTGCACAATCCTCGAAGCCGGCCAGACATCGAACATGCTCGGATTATCTTGGATGATTCCGCAGAAGCGCCCCATGCCCATCGCCAATTTCATAGCCCGATTACATGCCCCCGCCAAAGGAACTAACTCCGCACCAGAGGCTTTGATTGCAGCATGGTACGCAATATCGGCCTCTGAAATGATTACTGTTCCTTTTCGGGACGGCGCTATATCATTTACCCAGATGGGCTCATCATTGCAAAAGGCTCCTTTGCCTCTCTCTGCACGGAACATGCGATTCTTGAACGGATCAAAAACCAAAGCAGATTTCATCCCCTTTTCGTCCGTTTCCCCGGCCGCAAAAGTGCTTACATCCATTTCGTGCTCTGCGCCGGTCGTGCCATCAAGCGGATCGAATACCATCATGTGAGCCTCATCACCTTTAGCGCTTATCCCCTCTTCACCATATATACCAATGCCAGGGCGTTCCCTACTAGCAGTATCGATAACATACTCGTTGATGTTGGTATCAGTGTCTGTTAAAGATGTTCCATCAGCTTTGAACCTTACGACTGTAAGGCGGTCGTTTTCTTCTACGATCATAGGACCGACTTCTCTGGCCAGCTTTTCGGCAAACGGCAGGAACTCGGGTGTGAGCTCACTCATAAATCAGTAACCTCTGTTAATGAGTCAACAATAAACTCAGTAGAGCCGTCTTGCAAGCACGAGCGATTTAAGGACTTACTCTTTGATGAGTTCGGGCGCGGGCTCAACTGGAGCCTCGACGTCTTCTTCGGGCAGGTCGTCAGCCTTGTCGACCAGCGCCAGTGAGACAACTTCGTCGCCATCATTGAGGCGCATGATGCGCACGCCCTGGGTGGCGCGGCCGAGGGCCGGGATATTGTTGAGGCCGAGCCGGATGGTCTGGCCATTGCGGCTGATGAGGATGAGCTCTTGTTCATCGCTGAGCAGGCGTTTGACGCCCACCAGCTCGCCAGTCTTGCTGTTAACGACGGCTGAGCGGATGCCGACACCACCGCGGGCGTGCGGCGTGAACTGGTCGATGCTGGTGCGCTTGCCGTAGCCGTACTTGCTGATGACGAAGATGTCGGCGCCCTTTTCGACGATGTCCATACCGATGACTTCGTCGCCGGGGCGTAGGCGGATACCACGCACGCCACGCGCCACGCGGCCCATCGGCCGGGCATCTTTTTCGTGGAAGCGGATTGCCTGGCCATGGCTGGTGCTGATGACGACTTCGTTATCGCCGGAGGTCATGCGGATCCACTTAAGCTCATCGCCGGAGTCGAGGTTAATCGCTATCAAACCACTGGTGCGCACGTTCTGGTACTGGTCGAACGGCGTCTTTTTGACGGTGCCGCGCTTGGTGCACATGATGAGGTTCTGCGCGTCATGCGTTTTGGAAACGTTAATCACCGAAGTGACGGTCTCTTCCGGTTGCAGCTGCAGCAGGTTGACGATGGCGATGCCTTTGGCGTTGAGGCCTACGGCCGGCACTTCGTAAGTCTTGAGCCGGAACACGCGGCCTCGGTTGGTGAAGAACAAGAGGAAGTCATGCGTGCTGGCATTGACGACGTGCTCGATGACGTCTTCTTCGCGGGTGGCCATGCCGCGGCGGCCCTTGCCGCCCCTGCCCTGGCGCTTGTACTCGGCGATCGGGCTGCGCTTGATGTAGTTGGCGGCGGTGAGCGTGACTACGACCTGCTCGTCGGCGATGAGGTCTTCGTCGCTCATCTTGCCCAGCTCGCCGGCAATGACTTTGGTGCGGCGGTCGTCGCCGTAGCGCTCTTTGAGCTCAATTAGCTCATCTTTGATAATCTTGCGGATTTTGGCCTCGTCGGCCAGGATGCCTTCCAGTTTGCTTATCAGCTTAAGCAGTTCCGCCAGCTCGTCTTCGATTTTCTTGCGCTCCAGGCCGGCCAGCGTACGCAGTTGCATGGCCAGAATGGCGCGGGCTTGGATGTCGGTCAGCTTGAACCTTTTGATGAGGGCAGCCTGGGCTTCCTCGACGCTGTCTGCCGCACGTATGGTCGCTATGACCTCGTCGATGTGGTCGAGGGCTATCTTCAGGCCTTCCAATACGTGGGCGCGCTCCTTGGCCTTCCTGAGCTCGTATTCGGTGCGGCGTCTGACCACCACGACGCGGTGGCTGATGTGCTCACTCAAAATGTCAGTCAGGCCGAGTACACGGGGCTGGATGCCGTCTACCAATGCCATCATATTGAAGTGGAAACTGGTCTGCAGCGGGGTCAGCTTGTAGAGCTGGTTCAGCAGTTTTTTAGGATAAGCGTCTTTTTTGAGGTCGAGCACGATGCGCACTTTGCCGCGCGCGGTTTCGTCGCGCATGTCGGACACACCGCCGATTTTCTTGCTGTTGATAAGTTCGGCCATCTTGAGCACCAAGGTCTCTTTGTTCAACGCATAAGGTATTTCCGTAATGACAATCTGATGGCGCCCCTTGGCGCCCTCGACGATTTCGGCCACACCGCGCGTCACGACGCCGCCCCGGCCAGTGGCGTAAGCCGCCTTGATAGACTCTTTGCCATAAATAACGCCGCCCGTCGGGAAGTCCGGGCCTTTGACGAACTGCACTAGGTCGTCAAGCGTCGCCTCAGGGTTGTCGATAAGATAGACCTCAGCGTCGACCAGTTCGGTCAGATTGTGCGGCGGGATGTTGGTGGCCATGCCGACGGCAATGCCGAGCTGGCCGTTCAGTAGCAGATTCGGGAGTTTGGCCGGCAAGACAGTAGGCTCAGTGCGCGTGGCGTCGTAAGTCTCGCGGAAGTCAACGGTTTCTTTATCGATGTCCGCCAGTAATTCGTCAGCCAGGCGGGCCATTTTGGCTTCGGTATAGCGCATTGCAGCTGGCGGGTCACCATCCATGCTTCCGAAGTTCCCTTGCCCGTTAACCAGCATGTAGCGCATCGCCCAGGGCTGGGCCATCCGCACCATGGCATCGTAAATGCTGGAGTCGCCGTGCGGGTGATACTTACCCATGACCTCACCGACGACATTGGCGCTCTTGCGGTGCCGGGCAGTGCTGCGCAGGCCGGATTCGTCCATGCTATAAAGGATGCGTCTGTGTACAGGTTTAAGACCATCCCTGACGTCAGGCAAGGCCCTATCTATGATAACGCTCATGCTATAACGCAGATAGCTGTCTTCCATGACGTTTTCGACGGTACGGCGCTCGACAACGCGTGAGTGGGTCGTATCTAGAACGTCGGTACCGTCAAATAGTTCCGGCTCTTTTTGGTCGTCGTCCATCAGATGTCCAGGTCCTTAACGAATTTGGCGTTCGCCTGGATGAAGCCTTTGCGCAGTTCTACCTCCGTGCCCATCAGCTTGTTGAAGATAGCGTCGGCCTTTTCGGCGTCTTCGACCTTGACCTGTACCAACACCCGCTTCTCTGGGTTCATGGTGGTCTCAAAGAGCTGTTCGGCATCCATCTCGCCCAGGCCTTTGTAGCGTTTGACTTCGCTGAAACCAGCTTGCTTGTGACGCTCGTCCTCGGGATTGGCCTTTTGGCCCTCCTGCTTTCGCTTGGCGATGGTCTCGTCCAATACTTTTTCGAGGTCATCTTCGTTGTAAATGAAGACCGGGTTTTTGCGGGACGGCCGGACCAATTCGAACAGCGGTGGCTTAGCCAGATAGACGTGTCCGCCGTCGACGACCGGCTTCATGTAGCGGAAGAAAAATGTCATGAGCAATGTGCTGATGTGGCTGCCGTCGACGTCGGCGTCGGTCATGATAATGATGCGATGATAGCGCAGCCCTTCCATCGAAAACGACTCCTCGATACCTACGCCCATGGCCTTGATGAGACTGAGGATTTCGTTGTTGGCGAGCATCTTGTCGAGGCGCGCGCGCTCCACATTAAGCACCTTGCCGCGCAGCGGCAGGATGGCCTGGCTCTTGGGGTCGCGGCCGGTCTTGGCGCTGCCGCCGGCGCTGTCGCCTTCCACCAGGTACAATTCGGAATCTTTCGGATCTTTGTTGCTGCAATCAGCCAGCTTGCCGGGCATGCTGGCGCCGTCTAAAACGCCTTTACGCAAGATGTTTTCGCGGGCGGCTCGGGCAGCCTTGCGGGCACGGGCGGCCAGAAGTGCTTTGCCGACGATTTTGCGGGCGACGGCCGGATGCTCTTCGAGGTAGTAATTGAAGTACTCGTTCATGACTTGCTCGACGTAGCCGCGCATCTCGGGGTTGCCGAGCTTGCCTTTCGTCTGGCCTTCGAACTGCGGGTCGGGTAATTTGACAGAGATAATGCAGGTCAAGCCTTCGCGCGTGTCTTCGCCGGTCAGGTTTTCTTCTTTCTCTTTCAGCAGGCCATTCTTGCGGGCGTAGTCGTTGATGACGCGGGTCAGGGCCGCGCGGAAGCCTGTCAGGTGTGTGCCACCCTCGGGGTTCAGTACGTTGTTGGCAAAGGATTTGATCAGCTCGGTGTAGGCGTCTGTGTACTGCAAGGCGATTTCGACCTGGCAATCCTGCACGGGCTTGTCTACATAAAAAATGTCTTCATCGACGACTTCTTTGCCGATGTTGAGGTGCTGCACATAACTCTGGATGCCGCCCTCAAAGTAAAAGCCGTAGCGCTGGCCGGTTGCCTCGTCTTCGAGCGAGGTATGGATTCCCTTGGTCAGATAAGCGGCGTGACGCAGGCGGTCTAAGACCGTCTCGTAATTGATTTTGGTACTCTCTTTAAAAATAGTTTCATCGGGGTAAAAGGTGATTTCGGTTCCAGTGCGGTCAGTTTTGCCAACCATTTTCAGGTCTGTAAGCGGCGCGCCGCGTTCGTATTCCTGGTGGTGGATTTTACCGTCGCGGTAAACGGTTACCGACAGCTTCTTCGACAGCGCGTTGACGACGCTGGAGCCGACACCGTGCAATCCGCCCGATACCTTATAGCCGCCGTCGCCGAACTTACCGCCGGCGTGCAGGACCGTCAGCACCGTCTCGACGGTGCTCTTCTTGGTTTTGGGGTGGATTTCTGTCGGGATACCGCGACCGTCGTCGACTACCGTAACGCCGCCGTCGGCCAGTAGTTTGACGGATACGCTGGTGGCGTAGCCAGCCAGGGCTTCATCTATACCGTTGTCGATAATTTCCCAAACCAGGTGGTGCAGGCCTTCGCTGCCAGTGCCACCGATATACATGCCGGGCCGCTTGCGGACCGGCTCCAAACCTTCTAAAACCGTTATCTGGTCGGCGGAGTAGCCGTTCTTTTTACTTTTACCCTCAGCCACTAATAAACCTCGAATTAATTTCTACAGGAGTTCTGACGTTTCCCCACTTACTACCAGTATATCTTATTTTGGCCGCGGCTTCAACCTGTCGAGCCCTGTGGTGGGACCTGGCCTTGGCCGGCCGCGCGGAAGGTGCCGTCACGGTCGATGAAGATGTCGCCTTCGTCGGCTGATTTAGCTTCGTCGGAGTGGAGCTCGACGGTGTGGTCGGTCTTGGGCGGCTCGGGCGCAGGCGCCGGAGCCGTAGCTGGAGCCGGCTGGGCTTCGGCCGGCGGCACGATTTCTTGCTTAAGTTCAGCAGCGATCTTATCGACCTCACCCTGCTCTATCTCATTGCTGGAGATGTTCTGGGTCTGGGCTGGGGCCGGTGTAGTTGGCGTTGCGGTCGGCCAAGCTGGTGGAGGCTGGTAAGATTGCGCCTGAGGGGCTGCCGGAGCTGGTGCGCTCCAAGGACTGGACGGCACTGGGCTGGAGGCCGGTGCGGCCGGTGATGCCGATACCGCCCCGCTGCGGCGCTTATCGAGCCATTCATCTAAGAAGTTGCCGGTGCCTGTCGGTGGAGGCGGCGCCGGCCGGCTAACAGGCGCATTCCCAGCGGCTGGCGCCGATCCAAAGCCGCTCCGCGTGCCGCCAGGTGGCGTCTTAACGGTCATACGCTCACTTATTTCCTTCTCAACAGACGCGCGGGGCCGGCCATATTTGGCGGCCGAGAGCTGTTTCAGAGCGATAGCCAGCCGCGGGTTCGGCGTGCCCAGTGGCGGCAAGGTGGCCATACTGAACGACTGCGTCGGCACGCCGCCAATCAAAGTACGCACGATGGTGTTGTGGTTCGGCACCCTTAGCAGATCCTCGCTGTCAAAGGTCGGCTGGAAGTAGCGCCCAATCGCCTCGACGTCCGTCTGGCCAATGCGGAAAGCCACGATCGTACCGATGTTACCGAACACGGCATCGCGGATTTCCTCGGTCAGCTGGGTCGTGAACTGGTTAGCCACGATAAGGTTCAGGTGGTACTTACGGGCCTCGGACATGATGGTCGCGAAGCTATCAGTTGAGAAGTTTTGGAACTCGTCCACGTACAAGCTGAAATCAACCCGGTCGTCTTCCGGAATATTGGCCCGGCTCATGGCCGCTGCCTGGAACTTCATAACGAAAACCATACCGAGCAGTTTGCTGTTCAGGTCGCCGGTCCGGCCTTTGCTCAAGTTCACCAGCAGGATTTTCTTGTTATCCATGATGTAGCGTAGGTCCAAGGCGCTTTTGGTCTGGCCGATAATGTTGCGCATCATCTCGTTACTCAGGAAAGCACCGAATTTACTGACGAACCAAGCCGTCACTTCACCGGCATCATTTGAGCGTTGTGAAGACGGGTATTCTTTCTGCCAATAATACAGGACGGTTTGGTCTTTTACATGTTGTAGCTTTTGCTTCAAGTAGTCCGGATCCCTGAAGAGTTTCGGAATGTCGATAAAAGTGCCGCCCCTGGGGTCAGCCATAACAGCCAACGCCGCATTACGGAAGATATGTTCATAGCGCGGCCCCATGATGCCCTGGTGTTGTGGGTCATACAATTTCTGAAGCATATTGAGGGTTTCCTGGACCAAAAAGTCCTTCTGGTCGGGCTCGTCGAACTCGAATAAATTAAGGCCCATCGGGTAGTCCATATCGGCCGGCGAAAAGTAGATGACGTCTTCAGTCCGTTCCTTTGGGACCATGGCCAGCAGGCGCTCGGCCGTGTCGCCATGCGGGTCGACGAAGGCGAAACCGTTGCCATTCAGCATGTCCTGGAGTGCCAGGTTTTCCATGAAGGTCGACTTACCAGTGCCGGTCTGACCGACCACGTACATGTGCCGGGCCCGGTCTTCATGCGCCAGGCGGATCGGTTTTTTCGCGCCTCGGAAGAGGTTGTAGCCCAAAAGCAGGCCCTCTTCAGGGACATTGCGCGGGCCGTCAACCTGTTTCGATTCCTGGCGGGCCAGCTGCGACGTCGGCACACTTCCCTGATCCGGAAAATGGAACAGCGTGGCCAACTCAACCGAGTTCAGGATATTCTTATTATTCTGCTGTGGGAAGAAGCGCATTATATAAGACGTAACCAGGCTGTCGACATCCTTCGAAAGCGCGAACTTGAAGCCGTTCTTGCCCGGCGCATCATATAAAGAGAAGCTGGCGACTATATTATTAAGAATGGCTTGGGCACGCTGGCTGATGTTGGATGAGGCGACTACGCGAATCCCAACCTCGAAACCTGGGTAGCGGGTCTTTTCATCGATGGCGTCGAGCGTTGACTGCTCCAGATTGGAAAGCTCGGGCTTCTTGGGCTCGCCGCCTTCCTTTTTGCCGTCCGGCGGCTTCACGAAGGCCACGGCCAGATCTTTGGCCAATCCGCTGCCGAAACTCTTGTGTCCCTTGCGCTTGCGCTCGGCCAGTTGGGTGGCGGATTTGCGCCAGCCAGGGTTGGCCGGCCTGATAAGTATCTGCACACCGGCACCGTCTTCTTTGCCAAGGGACCACATGGCGTTCAGCAACGACTGCATGGCGTCGCGTTTCAAATCCTGGTAAGTCGCTATCGGATAAGCGAAATTCTCTTTCAGGTTAAGCTCACCGCCGATAGTGCCGCTGGCCTTGCCGACAGGGCTGAAGATGTTATGCTCGGATACTTCCTCAAGCCGAGCCGATGGATAAGCGCTGTTGACCGCCTGTTTTATCACCTCTAGGAGCGACAGGGGCACAGCGGCATAAAAATATACGAAGCCCTGAGTACCGACGATTTCAAACGCGAAATGGCGCTGGCCGTACAGCGCGGTATTCTTAAAGTTCTTCTGGAACGTGCTGGCGATGATGTTATATATGAGTTGCGCTTTGCTGATGGTCTCATCTGTTACATCACGCACGTCACGCTGGCCGACATCCGTATCGTCACTAGGCGGCGGTAAGTGGATTAAAAGCGGCACCATCTTCAGGCCGCGTTCGTAGTTCTTCTGTTCGCGGAAGGTTTTGCGGGTCTGCAAGAAAATAACCGGTGCGGCCACCAGAATCATTACGAAGATGATCGTGAGGATGATTAGCAGTGCTGCCATCGTCGGACCTACTTACTTACTTTAATAGTCCTATTGTAGCGTTTCTTCATATAATCTGCTTTGAAGACATTCAGCTCCTCGGACTGTTTAAAGGGGTCGTCGTGCGTTTGCTCGACGATTTGCTTGGCTTTGGTAACCCACTCCTTCTCTATAAGATCCCTGTCGTCGGCTGCCTGGGCAGGATTACCCTTACTAGAAACAGGGCCTGCAGATTGGAGTGGCGCGGGCATCGCCGGCGGCGTCGGCAACGGAATAGTCGGCAAACTGGGTGGCGGCGCGGCGCCTGCTTGCTGGGCGGCTTCTGGCGAGGGGGCTTTTTCAGCCTTTTGCGGCAAAGCTTCGTTAGAGCCGCCTGTCACCGGCCCTTGCTCGGGCATCGGCGCAGGTAATTGGAGGGATTCGTTACTATTCGGACCCATGGTTTACATTATACAGCTTAGACCCATATGAACTATAGAGGTAGCCGATCGCCGCCAAAGGAACCATGACCGCGATGTCACGCCCGCTCAGCTCGCCAATCGATTGGAGCGCAGCCAACACGCCTGCCACCCCTGTAAAGTACAGTGCGAAACGGTTTTGCCGCTTCAGTCTGAAGCCATAAAAACGGGCAATCGACATAATCCCATAAAAAACGTGATAAATAGTGGCCAGGAATAATACGAAACCGACTGCCAGCATCAATGAAGGCACCTTTTGGGCGTCACTGGCTCCGAACACTGCAGCATCCAAGACTAAGAGAATTATAAATTGCCTTACGTGGCGACGGGCTAAAACCCTGAATGCGAACCTCATTGGCGCTACCTTTTTAAATAAAATGGTGCCGGGGCGATAAATCCGCTACTTTAAATAGACTATTGGAGCGCTTACCGCCGACCGGCTGACTGACCGCTCTAGTGGCTTTTAGGGCCAAATAGAGCGTCGACACGGGACTCTCCCGTTTCGTAAGTCTGCGCCCCCGCGAGGGCTTCCTAATTTCTAAATTGTAGGTTTTTGTTTTGGTGACTTACATGAATAATGCTAGCACGGATGACCTAAAAAGTCAATGTGCTTACGTTTAAACCATGTACTCGGGCAAAAGTTATGCACAGGTTTGTTTACCCATTAAGCATAATTGGTATTGACGACCTTTTTTGCATTCTATAAGATACGTATAGCGCTTGAACAAATTAAGTGCTCAAAAACAAAAAGCTCAAAAGACGGGACGACGGTTTCTCGCAAGTCGTTGTCCCGCCAAGAAAAGCTTCAAACCAAAACCTTAAAACCCCCAAAAGCTAAAACCAAAACCTTAAATAATCGTTAAAACACCTTGTCTTTCCCGGGACAAGGTGTTTTACTTTTGCCCACGTTGAGACGTGGTGTGAACGACCTCAAACACCTGCTTATGAGCGTTAAAGTACACAGTATTATCTCGCACGGGAACAAAGGCACGATCGTAGACATTGAATGCCATCTGTCTAATAACCTGCCGACTATCGTGATTGTGGGCTCGGCCAGCAAGGCGGTAGATGAATCACGTGAACGCATAAGGGGTGGATTCGCCACTAGCCGTATAATGCTACCTCGCAAACGCATCACGGTAAACCTGGCTCCGGCCGATGTTCCAAAGGTGGATAGCGGCTTTGATTTGGCAATTGCTGTCGCCATTATGTTGGCCGGCGGCGAGGTCGCGACCGGGCTGGAATCCAGCCAGGCATTTATTGGTGAATTGGGCCTGGATGGAAGTGTCAGGGCCGTCCGCGGTATCATCGGCAAGATATTGCTGGGCCGCAGCAAAGGTTTGACGTCATTCTTCATACCATACGATAACCTCAAGCAAGCCCAGCTAGTGCCAAAGGTAAAGCTCTTCCCCGTTAAAGACCTGCGCCAACTGTATGATTACCTCAATATCGGATTGCCCATCAGACATATCGAGACAGGTGCTGGCAAACTGCAAGCTAAAGCGGAAAAGTCCGTAAGAACAGGCATCAAACTAAGTGAAGTGGTCGGCCAGCGGCAAGCCAAGCAAGCCCTGCAAATCGCAGCTGCTGGCGGCCATAACTTATTGATGCATGGGCCGCCGGGAACCGGGAAAAGCATGTTGGCGAAAGCCCTGGCGTCGATTTTGCCAGTGCTGACGCGCGAAGAAATGCTGGAGGTCACGCACTTGCACAGCCTGGCCGACCAAGATTATGAACAACTGTTTACCGAACGGCCGTTCCGGTCGCCTCACCATTCGGCCAGCCACGTCGCGATGGTCGGGGGTGGTTCGCGGCTTAGGCCAGGCGAAATCAGTCTAGCCCACAGGGGTGTGCTATTTCTGGATGAGCTGCCGGAATTCAACCGCGACACACTCGAAGCCCTGCGCCAACCCCTCGAGGATAAGTTGATAAACGTGGCGCGGGCGAAAGAAACCGCCGATTTCCCAGCCAATTTCATCTTGGTGGCTACGGCGAATCCCTGCCCTTGCGGCTACAACGGTGTCGGGCGATGTATCTGCAGCCAAAGCCAGATCAGCCAATACCAAAAACGCTTGTCAGGACCGGTGCTCGACAGGATGGACCTGTACTGCAGCGTCCATGAAGTTGAGCACCGCAAACTCCTCACGCTGACGGCTGACCCGAAACGGGATAAATCCGCACTTAAAGATGTGGCGCGGGCCCGACAGAGGCAAAAAAAGCGGTTTGGCACCGCAAGCAAGCTGAACGCCGATATGTCGAGCCAGGATGTGAAGCGGCTCGCTAGGCTCTCGCCTGAGGCTACGGACATGCTCAACGAAGCCGGCCAGAACCTCAATCTATCGGCCCGCGCCTATATAAGCATCGCTAAAGTCGCCCGCACGATTGCCGACCTCGACGATAGCGACAACGTTTTAGCCCTGCATATGAGCAATGCCATCCGCTTCCGCCGCGACAACCTCAAGCCACAAGTTTGACCTCTGATGCTTCATCTGTTAGAATGACAGAATATCAAATCATTAACGGTAGGAAGTGGGAGACAGGTTATAGCCAAATACACCCGCCTGAATGAGCAGATTCGGGCACCCCGACTGCGCGTCATCGATGACGATGGCAAACAGCTCGGAATCTTGAGCCGGCAGGAAGCACTGGCCATCGCAGAAGAGCGCGGCCTCGACTTAGTCGAAATCTCGCCGGACGCCGACCCGCCGGTTTGCAAGGTGGTCGACTGGGGCAAGTACAACTACCAGCGCACCAAGCAGCTACAGAAGAATCGCAAGACTGCCAAAACCCTCGAGATGAAACAGATGCGTTTCGGGCTGAAAATCAGCCAGCACGACCTGGACATCAAGATGGACAAGGTCAAGAAGTTCCTCGAAGCCGGCCACAAGGTCAAAGTGACGTTAGTCTACAGGGGCCGCGAGCAGGCCCACCGCGAAATCGGCTTCAACATAGCCCAGCGGGTCATCGAAAGCTTCGGTGATACAATAATCGTAGATCAGCAGCCTCAACTAGCCGGACGGCAACTCAACTTCGTCATCCGCGCCAGCGGCAAGAAACCCAGCCAACCGGCCCAACCTATAACCCCAGAAGGAGAAAGCAATGCCCAAACTCAAGACTCATAGCGGTACCAAAGACCGCGTCCGCGTCAGCAAGAACGGCAAAGTCCGTGTGGGCAGCGCCAACCTTAACCACTTTTTAGGCAAGAAAAGCGGCAGCCGGAAGCGTGCCCTGCGTGGTTTGCACACCCGCAGCGGCCGCACCGCCCGCAACATTAAGAAGAACTTAGGAGTCTAGATGCGAGTCAAACGAGGCGTCACCGCCCATAAGCGTCATAACAAAATCCGAAAAGCCACCAAAGGCATGTCCCACCCCAACCGGGTGAGCGTGCGCCGCGGCCGCCAGGCAGTCACGAAGTCGTTGCAGTATGCCACGCGCGACCGCAAAAACCGCAAGCGTACTTTCCGCGAGCTATGGAATGCTCGTATCAACGCCGCTGCCCGCCTGAACGGCACAACTTACAGCAAACTGATTGCCGGCCTCAAGGCCGCCGGTGTCACCCTCGACCGTAAAGTCCTGGCCGAGCTGGCTGTTAACGAGCCGAAAGCCTTCGCGGCCGTCGTCAAATCCGCCAAGAAGTAGTCTATGGAAAGTCGCAGAACAAGGCGCAACCCCGGACTTAATATTGAAGACGCTCTCGACAGGCTCGGCATCGTTGGAATGGAAGGCGATGATCCCCTCACTAATCAATTGAGGATGATGGCAGCCCAAATGATTAGAGATAGGGCTGATGGTATACGGCAGGCTTTAATCGAATCCCAAGGCCAAGATGGAAGCGAATCTGACTCATTGCAGAATCCTCTGCTCGATATCGTGGATGCCTTCATTAATGACAGGGCCGCGTAACAGAAAAGTCCCGCACAAGCGGGACTTTTCTAGGGCCAGATTACCTGTAAGCCGGGTTCTGTCGAGATTGGTCATCTATCTAGGCTCGTGGTTGCCCGCGAGCTCGAGCGGTTCTTGTGATGAATCCTTAGCGGGACGCTTTGGGCTTTAGGCCCGAAGTATCCATCTCCTTGCAGCCGGCAGGGTTTACCATTTCGCCGGGTCACCCCGGTGAATTGCGGGCTCTTACCCCGCTCTTTTCACCCTTACTTAGTTCATCTTCGAAGAAACGAACTGAGCGGTTTGGTTTCTGTGGCACTTTCCCTAGGGTTGCCCCCGGTCGCCGTTAGCGACTGCCGTTCCCTTTGCTGCCCGGACTTTCCTCGTACGTTTTAGCGCACGCGACCAATCGGTAATCTGGCCGCTTATGATTATATCACCCCTGTTGGAGTTTGTCCAGGTGGTCGTCTAGCGCGCGGTTGACGGCGGCGTCGGCCAGTTTATTGAACTCGCGCGGCACGTGGCTGAAGCTAATCTTATCAAAGCCCTTGGCCAGCTGCTTGATGGCGTCGTGGATCGGCCATAAATCGCGGTTTTTCACCTTGAAAATACCCTTCATCTGGTTGACGACCAGCAGGCTGTCCATGTAGACCTGCACCTCGCGGGCGCCCATTTTGTGCGCTTCTTCGAGCGCCAGTTTCAGCGCCGTGTACTCGGCCTGGTTATTGGTAGTCACACCCAGGTAAACGCCTTTGTCGACCAGAATATTGTCTTCCATATCAAGCACCACGAAACCGCTGGAGCTCGGGCCTGGATTGCCTCTGGAACCGCCGTCAGCAAAAATCTTGACTTGCTCATGGGCTGGCACGGCATCGGCCAAAGCCTTAGGCTGGTGCCCTTCAAATACTTCGTCAATCAGCTTAGCCATCTGATGGTCTTTGTCGGTGACCTTTTTGCCACCTTCGTGCGTGATAAGCCAGATCTGCACCACGCTCCACTCGTTTTCCCAGCGCGGATGGTGCTGATACTCCTCTGCCAGCTCGGCCACGCGGCTCATAAAAGCCCAAGCCTGTTTGAAATTCTCGAAGTTGAACTGCTTGTAGAGCCCATGTTTGGTTTCCTGCCACATGCCTTCTATCTTAGCACGTGGGAGTGGAGTCCGGATTTAAAGGCAGCCGCGTTCGTCGATGTCGCGCAAAACCATGGTGGCGTTGTGGGCAGCGAGGTCGAGCTTCAATACTTGGCCGTGTTGTGGATGTAATCCAGAAAAACGGAAGGAGTTGTCAGTCACACCGCGCATGCCGGTTCCGCCTTGGGTCTCTGAACCTTGCCAGTAAACTGAATCGTGGCCAGGTTTGCCTGAGCCAAGCCTGGCCAATTTAAAGTCGTAGGCATACTGGGAATTATTATCGACGATTTTGAGCATTATATAGCCGATATCGCGCAATTTATTGTGCACATTGCTACCAATTACTTCTATAGTTGAATCGCAAAGCCGCTTATGGGCTTCATTGGCCACCACGATAACCTCTTCTCGCTTAATGTCGATAAGGCCATTCCCTAACTTCGTTTGACTACCTCCGCCGGCTGATTCAGTGCCTTGGAGTGGTTGCGTGGGACGATTACCGGTAGCGAGTGCTAAGGTGCCTAGCTTGTCAGCTCGTGCTTGTACTGCCGTATGGGGCGCAAGCTTCTCAACGTTGACGCGCGACGGCCTGAGATGCATTTGGACACCTTGTTTTCGGTGCTGGATATGGGATGTCGTCTGAGAGGTGGATGTCGTGGTCGTGGTTTTCTTTTCGTGGCTCTTGCCGCCACCGCAAGCCGCCAAAGCCAGAGTTATACCGGCAGCGGTAATTGTTTTTAGAGTATTGCGGGCTATACTTGATTCGACTCGGGACATTCCAAATACCTCTGGATATTTAGAGATATTTTAACGTATTTTGAATAAAACGTCAATTACCCTGGTCGGGGTGACAGGACTTGAACCTGCGACCTCACGGCCCCCAGCCGTACGCGCTACCAACTGCGCCACACCCCGAAGCCCTCGGTGAGACATATTGTACCAAAAAAGTCGGGCACCGAGCTTGACTACCTGAGATGTTCCCAGGTGGGTGCCCTCACGCGGCAACCACGGTTGACGCAAATCTCGAGCTCCCGAATGATTAGTATCAGATAATCATTTACTCGGCGATGGGGCCCATGCCCTACCCGACCTAGCATCCATTATACGTTAACCCAGCAGCAATTGGACGAACCAGTTCTCTATGTTCACTATCGGGCCGGAGGCGAACTGGAAAATAATGATGATGAAAATCAGGACGGTTATGAACCCCATCGATTCTATCTGCATCATGGCTTCCTGAAGCGGTTCTGGGGCGAAAGCGTACAGCAGCCGCGAGCCGTCGAGTGGCGGGAATGGAATCATATTGAAGATGAAAAAGCCGATATTTACCTCTGTAAAAAGAATCAAAAAGTTGTAAAAAAAGCTACCGAGGTCGGTGCCCCATAAATGGAAGATGCCGGCTGCCAGCACCGCCAGGACGAGGTTGGTCAACGGGCCGGCCACGCCGACGATTGCCGTGCCGAACTCGTCATATTTGACACGTTCCGGGTTGAAAGGCACCGGCTTGGCTGCGAAAAACGGTATGCCGGTGGTGATAATCATGACGACCGGTAGGATGATGGTCGTCACCAGGTCGATGTGTTTAAGCGGGTTAAGCGTGAGCCGTCCGGCTTCTTCGGCCGTCGGGTCGCCTAACCAGTGGGCGGCGAAGCCGTGCATCGCCTCGTGAATCGACATCGCAATGATAATCGATATGATGACGATGAAAACTTGCTCGCCCGACAGGTTGTTCAGCATTATCTTATTTTAGCAGCTGGCGGTGTCCGGCAACGTCATGCACACGCAAATAGGCGGCGCCGGCAGCGATAGCTATCCTGGCCGCCTCAAGGTTCGGGCCGATTTCCATGCGGTGTTCGCCCAGAAAACGCTTGCGCGAGTAGCCAATCATCACCTTGTAACCTTTGATAAGTTTGGGGAATTCCAGCAGTTTGCGGTTCAACGCCATGGTTTTGCCGAAGCCGATGCCCGGGTCAAGGATGATATTGGCTTTCGGGACGCCCATGGCTTCGAGCCCGGCCGCCCGTGCCAGCAGCTCTTTTTTAATCTGCAAGGCATCGTTTACAGGCTCGCTGGCGTGGGCGGCCTGGATGTCGCCGCCGGGCAATTCGCTGATGATGCACCTTGCCTTAAACTTAGCCACGACATCCCGCATGGCCGGGTCGTTCATACCTGTTATGTCGTTGATAATGACATCGCCGCTCAGCTCTAGCGCCTTTTCGGCCGTTTCGGGATGATAAGTGTCGACTGAGATACGGCCAGGGAAATCTCGCACCAGCTCTGTTAAGACCGGTTCAAGCCGCTGCCATTCCTGCTCAGGCGTAAGTGGCGTAGCCTTAGGCCGGGTGCTCTCGGCGCCGACATCGACCAGCGCGGCGCCGTCACCAAACATCTGCCTAGCATGCTCAATCGCCTTCACCGCGTCAAAAAACAAATTGCCGTCGCTGAAACTGTCGGGCGTGACGTTGAGGATTCCTACCAATTCGGCCATCCGCCCATGCTAACATAAGGTAATGACAGAGGTCTACCTGGCGCTTGGCTCGAACGTGGGCGACTCCGGCGCCAACATCGCCAAGGCTGTGGAACTGTTGAGTGCGAAGCTGACCAACCTGAAAATGGCGCCGCTTTACCGTTCCAAACCGGCCGGCTACACCGAGCAGCCTGACTTTTTGAACACCGCCGCCAGCGGCCAGACCAGGCTCGAGCCGCAGGAGTTGTTCGAGTTCGCCAAACAGGTTGAAAAGCAGGTCGGCCGCATCGAGCGTTTCCGCTGGGGGCCGCGCGAAATCGACATCGACATCATCTTTTATGGCGACCGGGTTATCAAGAACGAAAAGCTCGAAATCCCACACCCCCGTTTCGCCGAGCGCGACTTCGTGCTCCAGCCTTTGGCTGACCTGAATCCCGATTTGAAGGATCCGCGCAGCGGCCAAACCGTCAGCCAGCTGCTGGCGGCTGTGGGCAATCTAACAGATTTGCAGCGCCTAAACGGCTAAGCTCCTAAGCATAAGTAAGGAGGAGCTATGCCGCCAGATGAACCCAACGACGAGGAAGCTTTAGAGGAATTGCCGGGCGACGAGGGCCAGACTCCTTTCACGTCGGCGCCGCCGTCACGCGACGATACGCTACCTCCGGATGACGAGCTGCAACCTGGCGCCGAGCCCGGCAAGCAGTTCGACGACACCGAGCCACGCACCGACGATGGTATCGATTCGCAGGAGCTTTACGATGCCGGCGAGGAAGCCGCTGCCGGCGGCGCCGACGACCCCCACGATGACCCGGACGTCATCACCTACACGCCACCCGATGAAAAGAGTTGACGTTCAAGGTGTTTTCCGCTAAAATAACACCTTATGCAGAAATGTGACCTCACCGGCAAAGGCAAGCAATA
>DATIHM010000057.1:0-18737 GCA_035480695.1 Candidatus Saccharimonadia bacterium | reverse complement strand
AGGTAGTAGCCCGGCGGGATTTGGATAAGCGTGTTCAGCACCCGGTACATCACCGTCACGGGCAAGCTCACGCCGACAGGAATGCCGGTGCTGGCCAGCACGGCGGTCATCAACCCCTCGTAAATGCCGATGCCGCCCGGCAGCACCGAAATCAGGCCGGCGAAGTTGGCGATTCCATAAGCCAGAATCACGGCGCCGATGTTCACCCACTTGCCGAACGCTATGTAGACCACATAAATCGCGGCGACCTCTGTGGCGTCGGCCAGCAAGCCGTACAAGAAAGGCACTTTCAGCTTGTCGTAATTGCTCTTGATGGCGTTGTAGTTGTCGTGGAAATCGTCGAACATCTGGCGGGCGCCATCGACGCTGATGGTTTCGGGATATTTCGGCCGCACCACTTTGATAAGCCGGTTAAGGCCGCGCGTCACCGCCGTAAAGAAGCTGTTGATGCGGCTACGACTACCCACGATATAGGCGAAGACCGCCGTCCCCACAAGCAGCAAGGTCGACAGCGACCCGGCCACCAATATGACCAACCCGCTGGCCCGCCCCATCACTGCCAGCGAAATCACGCCGAAAACCAGAATCAACTCGAATCCCAAGACGTAAAGCATGATTTTCATGACGTGCACCAGCGTCGCCTTGCCGCTGGTGATTTCCTCACCCTTGCGCAGCCGCAGCGTAAAGTACGACATGCCGGTCACGCCACCGCTTGGGAAGACGTGGTTCACAAAATTCAGCTCGAGTGACGCTTTGAACAGGAACCAATAGTCGAGCTTGTTGCCGACGATAGCGAACAGCCGCTGGTACAGCCGGGCCTGGGAATGGTAGTTCAGGAACTCAATCGGAATCATCAGCCACAGCGCCCAGGCGTTGACGCGCGCCAGGTTGCGGAAGCTGTCGCCTATCTCTTTGCGGGTGGCATAAATCGCCACGACCAAAGCCACCAAGGTGATGATGTTCACCACCAACTTCCAGTGCTGCCCCCACCACGATTTCTCTTCACTCATGCCGCTATTATATCAACCAGAATGGCTCTTGATGTACTTAGCCGCGTCTAGCAGGTTTTTGGCCCGGTAATCGGCCTCGGACACGTCGACCGGTCCGCCGGTTTCGACCAGGATGGTTTTGGTGCCGGCATTCTTACCTGTCTGCACATCGGTTTCGCGGTCGCCCAACATCCATGACTCCGCCAAATCGATTCCGAACTCCTTGGCGGCATCGAGTAGCAGCTTCGGCTTGGGCTTGCGACATTCGCAATCCCCATTTACGGCGTGCGGGCACAAATAGGTTTTGGTAATTTTAATCCCGCTCGGCTCAATCAAAGTGAGGACGCGCTGGTTAATCTGGCCGAAATCGGCCATCGTAATCAGTCCTTCGGCGACTCCAGCCTGGTTCGTGACAAAAAAGACCGGCCAACCCAGTTCAGCCAAAATTTTTAGGGCAGGAATCGTTTCCGCAAAAAGCTCGACTTTGTCTGCGCTGTCAACGCGGTCGTAGTGCGGGATGCCTTTGATTACTGTGCCGTCGCGGTCGAGGAAAACTGCCTTCATAAGCTACATCATACATCGAAACTTGGCGTTCACTTTTTGGATGTACCTTTTATGTACATAACATGTACATCGTAAATTTCTATAAAGCTTTCAGCAGCTGTAAACTGATAAGATGCAAAGTCTGATGGTTTTGGGGCGGCAGCCGGCGCTCGGCTTGGCCGAGTTGGAATCGCTGTACGGCACCGAAAAGTTGCGTCCGGTCGGCGACAAGGCCGTCGTCGTCGACGTCGACCCTTGCCTGCTGGCGTTCGATCGGCTCGGCGGCAGCGTCAAGTTCTGCAAAGTGTTGACGACGCTCGACACGACCGACTGGAAAAAAATCGAGAAATTCCTGCTGGAAGTTTCGCCCGGCCACAGTGAGCGCATGGACGATGGCAAGCTGCTGCTCGGCCTAAGCGTCATCGGCCTCGACATTCCGCTTAAGCAGCTGGAAGCGACCGGCTTGAAGCTCAAAAAGGCCATCCGCAAAACCGGCCGCTCGGTGCGCTTGGTGCCCAACAAAGAGTCCGAGCTGAGCAGCGCCCAGGTCTATCACAACAAGCTGACCGGCCCCACCGGCTGGGAGTTGGTTTTCGTGCGCGGTGGCGAGCAAACCATCATCGCCCAGACCGTCAAAGTGCAGGACATCGACGCCTATACCAGACGCGACCGCGCTCGGCCAAAGCGCGATACCAAGGTCGGTATGCTGCCGCCCAAACTGGCGCAAATAATTATCAACTTGGCCGTCGGCGAATTGCCGTATGAGGCACGCCAATCGGTCTGCGAAATCCCACCCGACCAGCCGATTCCGCCCAAGCACTTCGACCAAACCGTGCTCGACCCCTTCTGCGGCACCGGCGTCATCTTACAGGAAGCGCTCTTAATGGGGTACGACGCTTGGGGCACAGATTCGGAGAAGCGTATGGTCGAATACAGCCAAGCCAACCTTGACTGGCTGGCCGAACAGTACCCTCGAGCGAGTAGACCGTATCGTTTTAATCTGGAGCTAGGTGACGCTACAGCTTATCAATGGGAAACCAAGCCTGACTTCGTGGCCAGCGAGACCTATCTTGGACGGCCCTTCACTGCCAAACCGAGCGATGAAGTTTTGGCCCAGACCGTCAGCGAGTGCAATCTAATCATCAAGAAGTTCCTGCAGAACATACACGGCCAGGTCAAATCGGGTAGGCGCTTCTGCCTGGCAGTGCCGGCCTGGCAGACCAAACCCGGCCAATTCCGCCACCTACCCCTTATTGACCAGATAAGCGATTTGGGCTATAATCGGGTGCAATTGGGGCACGTAAAAAACGACGAGCTAATCTACTTTCGGGATGATCAGTTTGTCGCCCGCGAGCTCCTCATAATCACAAGGCAATAAAAGGACAAGAAAATGAGTCATGTCAAAGCCGGCGGTACCGCCAAGAACGTCCACGACAGCCCAGGCCAGCGCCTAGGGGTTAAGTTGTTCGGCGGCCAAAAGGTCAAGACGGGCCAGGTTATCGTGCGACAGGTCGGAATGACCAAGCGGCCCGGCGTCGGCACCACCATGAGCCGCAATTTCACCATCCACGCCGCCCGCGACGGCGTCGTGCAGTACAAACAGCGCAAAGTGCGCACCTTTAGCGGCCGCAGCGTGCGCCGCACCGAAGTTACCGTCGAATAATTAGTGCTTGGGCTGGTTGTGGGCAGCTACTGCCCTGGTCATGTATTTAACATCACGATCGATGCGGTCGTAGTCGATGCGAGGTGCAATTTTGGGGTCATCTATGGCCGCGTCTAGCAGAGTGCTCAAGCCGCGATTAATCCTTCCAACGGAATTGACAAGAGAAATCTGCCTATGCTGACGTGTACGGATTTCGTGCTTCTCGCCAGTCAGCAAATATGCCTCGACAGTTTCTTGAGATAGGTTGGTTAACTCGTGCTTGATATACAAGGCAGCCCCGCAAACAGATGCAAGGTCGTTAAAGTCTATTTCAGCTATAGCCGTAGATGTTTCAGATGGTAGGATTTGCAAGTCGAACGCGTGCTGAAGCGCCATTTGAACCTTTTCATTAGCCAGAATTTCGTCATCACTGCTCGCATTTAGCGTAGCCATTATGGCATCGACTCCGAACGGCGCGCTTTCAAATAGCTGTCGGGTGACAGCATCACTAAGCTGAAAATCACCTTCTGCTACCAGTTCAGCCTTAATATTATCTAGCTCGTCGTCAATTTTATGCAGGCCTTCAACCCTAAGCTCGCCTGCCTGAGTCGCTTTCCTCGCCTTATCCGCACCAATGATTGCTTTTTTAACGGCCGAAGATTGGGCAGCCCAAACATATGCGTCATGAAGGGGGTCTTGCTCGCCTGTTTCCAATGAATGGGCAATGCCTCCAAGCACGATCTTTGCTTCGTCGCTGGGAACAACCGTCTCGGCTTGGCGCTTTTCTCTAGCTTCAGACACGCGTGTTGTTAAGCGAACAGGCTCTCCTGAGTGGTTCTGGATGCCGATTCCATCAAGCATAGTGCCTACAAGCAGGCCGTCGCCCAGAGGCAGCGGATGTTTTTCGTCAAAGACACCGAACAACTCGGCCCTTTCAGTATCATCATTTATCTGAGAAACAGCGAAATGGCGGCCTTCTGTTACCTGGGGTATTTCAACTTCAGAAATCGCATAAAGGGCCTCTGAATCGTCAACTACGCCTACTAGAGTCTGCATAACATTCTCTCTCGGATTAACAGCCGTTTGCATTGCCCTAGGATTGGCGCTTATGCCACCGGCATGGCCAGGCAAAACGAAATGAGTACCTAGTTTGGGGTCTGTTTCAAAGTGTTGGCGCAAAGTCGCGTGGAATTCTGGCTGGTCTGGCTGGAAGAATGCGCCTTGTTCTGACATTCTACAATATTAGCATAAGCTTTGTAAAAAGTCAATATTGTGGGAGGGCTGCTAAGCCTGGCCGAGGTGGTGGCGGATGCGGTCGATAACGTCGGCGATAACCACTTGTGATTTCACCAGGTAGTCGTCGACCCCAAGCGACTGGGCGCGCTGTTTGTCGCTTTCCTGGCTAAGAGCCGTCAGCATGATGATTTTCAGGTTGGCCGTTTCAGGCGTGTTGCGCAAGATGTCGAGCACATCAAAGCCGCTGACCTTGGGCATCATGACGTCGAGCAGCACCAGGTCGGGCTTGTAACTTATGGCTGTCGCCAGGGCGTCTTCACCGTTGGCGACGCGGCGCACATCGAAACCTTCGGCCTGGAGGCGCGTCAGATAGACATTGGCCAGCGCGTCGTCGTCTTCAACCAGCAGGATGCGCTTCATTCCGCTAGAAGGCTGGACGGGTTCCGGGGAGACTTCAGACGTTGAATCCATACTGGTTATGGTAGCGTATGACAGCTTAAAAGACAATCAGGCCTTGCCGAGGGCTCTGATGAAGCCGTCGAACATGGGATGAGGCCGGTTGGGCCGGCTTTTGAACTCAGGGTGGTACTGGCTGGCCAGGAAGAACGGGTGGTCGATGCCTTCGATGACCTCGACCAGGTCGTTTTCGGGGTTCACACCGCTGGCCCGGATGCCCCACTTCTCATACTGGTCGCGGTAATCATTATTGCACTCGCCGCGGTGTCGGTGGCGCTCGACTATTTTGGTCGTGCTATAAGTGCGGGCGGCCAGGCTGCCCTTCTCGAATTCGCAATTGTAATCGCCAAGGCGCATCGTGCCGCCGGTCATATGTTTGCCGACTTGGTCGGCCATGGTGATGATTACCTGATGTGTGGCGTCTGGGTCGAGTTCGAAGGTTGTGGCATCTTCGACGCCGGCGTTGCGGGCGGCGGCGATGACTCCCATCTGCAAGCCCAGGCAGAGGCCAAGGTATGGCAGCTTATGCTTCAAGGCATATTGGGCGGCTTTGACTTTACCTTCCAAGCTGCGCTGGCCGAAGCCGCCTGGCACGACGATGCCGTCGTAGCCCTTGAGCGCCTCGGAGATGTCGGTGCCGGGTGCATCGAACTGCGAGCCGTCAATCCAATCTATCTGTACGCCGCAGCCGTTGTGCCAGGCGGCGGCCTTGAGCGCCTCGAAGACCGACATGTAGGTGTCGGTGTTGTCCATGTACTTGGCTACGAAGCCGATCTTATGTGTCGCTGGGAAGTCGGTGGTGGCCAGTTTGACGACGGCGCGCCAATCCTTAAGGTCGGGTTTTTTGGCCTTCAGCCCTAAGTGGTCGACCAGGAAATCGGCGATTCCCGTATCCTCAAGCGTCAACGGCACCTCGTAGATGCTGCGGGCATTAGGGAGCGAGGCGATGGCCTCGACCGGCACGCCGCTGTAGAGGCTCAATTTCTTTATGGCGGCCTCGCTGGCGACCTTTTCGCTGCGGGCTACCAGCACATCAGGTGCGATCCCCAGGCCACGCAAGTCGCGCACGCTGTTCTGAGCCGGTTTGGTCTTGGTTTCGTTGCTGGCACTCAGGAATGGCAGGTAAACGACATGCACATAAGCGCAATTGTCGAGCCCGACACGCACGCCGAGTTCGCGAATAGCTTCGATGAAAGCCAGCGATTCGTAGTCGCCGACCGTGCCGCCGATTTCAACGATGTGCACGTCGTAATCCTCGCCGGCTTTCTTAATCCAATCCTGGATGGCTCCGGTAAGGTGCGGGATAATCTGCACGTCGTCACCGTCGAACTTGCCTGCCCGCTCGTCCTGGATAAGCTTGAGCAACACGCGGCCGGCCATCAGGCTACTCGACGAAGACATCTCTCCATCGGTGAAGCGCTCGTAATGGCCGAGGTCGAGGTCGGTCTCGGCACCGTCATAAGTCACGAAACACTCGCCATGCTCGCGCGGGTTGAGCAAACCGGCGTCAACATTCAGATATGGGTCGCATTTTTGGAGATTGACCCGCAGGCCGCGGGCTTTGAGGAGGTTGCCAATCGAGGCGGCGGTTATACCCTTTCCTAGTCCGGAAAGCACGCCACCTGTTACAAAAACGTACTTAGTCGTCTTGGCCACGACTTTTGGCACTCCTCGCTTTACCGTTATAGGCTACACTATATCTTATCTGTTGGCAAGGGCGGTATCGGTTAGTTGGGAAACCGGTGGTGGCCGCCTCTTTTACCGTGATGCGTGCCACTTACGAAGCGTTGGGCTGTGCTGCCGTCATAGTCCGGACGTGGCACCAATGGCTGTCTGACACCCCTAATTGCAAATACATTTCCAAAGTAGCTTGCAGCATCCTGCGATGTTTCAAGCTGCTCTGTTACAGCTGGAGTTTCTGCGCCAGCTGTAGCGCTCGCACCGACTAAGTGGATTAATTCAGCCTGAGCTGGGGCAACTTCCGTGATAGCTCTTGAAGCTTCCATAAAGTTTCTCCTAAACTTTAAATATGGGGTGATTATAAAGCTTACCCTTTGATTTGTCAATAAGGACTATTTATTATTTAGATAGGTTTCGGCGGCCTGGAGCTGGGGATCGTTGTCGGGCGTCGAGCCGGCCGGCTCTTTGACGGCTTTGTCAGGCGTAATCCCCTTATGGTTGATGTTCTGGCCGTTCGGGCGGTACCAGCTGGCGATGGTCACTTTGAGTTGCGAGCCGTCGTCGAAGTTGATGAGTTGCTGCACGACACCTTTACCGTAACTCTTCTCGCCGATAAGGTAGGCGGCGTGGTTGTCGTGCAATGCGCCGGCTGTGATTTCGCTGGCGCTGGCTGAACCGGCATCGATGAGCACGACTGTCGGGATGCCGTTGAGCGGGTCGTTGCCGCTGGCATTGCCGCTGTCGATGACCTGGTCACCGCGCTTTTCCTGCAAAATCAGCGTGCCCGATTTCAGCCACAGGCTGGAAACGCTCTCGGCGGCATTGAGCTCACCGCCAGGATTGTCGCGCAAATCGAGGACTATTCCTTTGACATGCGCGTTGGCGAACTGGGTGGCGGCCTGCGCCGACAGCGCGGCCGTGTCGTCGGCAAAGGTCGTAATCTGCATGTAGCCGATGTTGCCGGGCAGCGTCTTGGTCTTCACGCTTGGCAGGTTGATGTCCTGGCGCGTGATGGTGAACGTCAGCGGCTGGTTGTGGTTGCGCACGACCTGCAGTGTTACTTTAGTGCCGCTAGGGCCACGGATTGCATTGACGGCCTGGTCGACCGACATACCTGACGTGCTCTGCCCGTTTATGCTGGCAATGATGTCTTTGGCCATCAGGCCGGCTTTGTCGGCCGGTAAGCCGTCGATGGGCGCGATAATCTCGAGGTTGCCGTCGCTGTCCTGTCCCAACTGTGCGCCGATGCCGCTGAAGGAGTTGTTGAGCTCCTGGTTGAACTGCTTGGCTTCGGCGGCCGTGAAGTATTCGGTGTACGGGTCCTTGGTGGATTCGGCCAATCCATGCTTCAGCCCGTCCTCAAGCTGCTGCTCAGTCAGTTTGCCGTCGTAATTGTCTTTCAGCGACTGGTAGACGGTGTTGACTTGCGAATAATCCAGGCTCGAAGGCAGGTTGCCGGAAACCGTCTTGTAGTGGTGCGTCCATCTATAAACATCAATACGCCCATTGCCCAAGTTGACGCCAATCAAAAAGACGAAAAGCAGGATGGCCACATTGACGGTACCACGCAAAAAGCCTCTCTTGGTTACTTTTGGTTTCCTCAACCTCATTAGCACCCATTATAGCAAACACTGCTTAAGCTTAGCTGAGCGCGGCTAGAAATGGAGGAAATACAGGCCAGCCGGGCTTATGGTGTTGGTTGAGTAGCGGCCGTCGAGGTTGACATTGTACTGGCTGATGTTGATAGTGCTGTTGCCATTGACGCTTTCGACGTACATGGCGTGACCGAAGGCACCGCGCGTGCTGATGGCGACGTCGCCGGCGCGCGGGTTGCTGTCGACCGGAATGCCGGCAGACTGGGCGTCGCCCGGCCACTGGTTGGCGTTGCCGACGCCGCCCCAGTAAGGCATGTAGCGGCCGGATTCGGCCACGCGGAAGGCTGTGTAGCTGACGCACTCGCGGTTGTACATTCCCCAGCTGTCGATGACTGAATCCTGCGGCACTTCGCACCACTTGGCGGGATAGCCGCCGCCGCAAGTCGGGCCGCTGCCGGGCGAGCTGCCACCGCTGAAGCGGGCGTTGGCGGCAATCTGCTCGCGCCGCAGTTCGGCAATCTTGCCGGAGTTGGCCGAAATCTGGTTGTTGAAGTCGGACTGTTGGGCTTCGTTAAGGTTCAACAAACCCTGCTGCTGCGACTCAGTGCTGGCCAGCTGGGCGTTCTGCTGCTGCTCATTAGCCACCAGCTCATCGAGTTCGGCCTTCTGCTTCTGTAGCTGGGCCTGCAAAGCGGCAATCTGCCTTATCAAATCATCGATTTTATTTTGGACGGCAGTACGGTTCTCTTCCTGGTCGACATAATCGCTCAGGTTCTTGCTGGTAGCCAGTTCTTCAATCGTGCTCATCTGGCCGTCGACATACATCGCCTTGATGACTTCGCCCATCAGCTTCTTCTGCTGGTCGATCTTGTTCTGGGCGTCGGTAATCTGCTGCTGGAGCGCCGCCTGCTGCGCCTGGTTGGCCGCGATCTGCGACTGCAGCGCGTCAATCTGGGACTGCAAGCCGTTGATGGTGTCTTGGTAACTGCCTGCTTGCGATTCCAGTCCGTTCAAAAGGCCTTGCGTGGAATTGTTCTGTGCCTTCAAGGCGTTAATCTGGTCGTCGAATTGGTCGGCGTGCGTCACAGCACCAAGGCTGCACAAAGATGCCAGCGCCAGCACCATCAATCCGAGGCGAACGCGTTTGAATGGTGAGGCTGTCTGTTTCTGAGGCATAGTTTTTATTTTGTTTATGCTATGGGTTATTGTACCACCATTAATCAAGTCTTGCTACCCTCTCTCGCTTTCTGCTAGCTTACTTTATCTTGAATTTGAGGTAACGGCGGGTCGCGATAACAGAAGAAACCGTTCCAATAATAATACCAATAGCGATTTGAAGAGTCAAAAGTCCCCAGAAATGGGCATCGAAATATTCGTTGGCGTAATTGATGTCGAGCAAGCCGAGCGAACTGGCTTGAAGCGCGTTGCTCGACGCCAGGAAGGCCGAGTTGACGATGAGCACAGAGAATACGGCGCTGAGCAAGCCGTATATCGCACTCTCGACGACGAACGGGCCGCGGATGTAGCTGGTGCTGGCGCCAAGCAGGCGCATAATCGTAATCTCGTCGCGCCGGTTGAATATCGCCATCTGGATGGTGTTGAAGATGATGAGCGCACAGATTATGGCGAAAACCACTACCGTGACGACGCCGATCTTGCGTAGCACGTCGGTGGCGTGCGTGATGTTGTCAATGGCCTCTTTGCGGTCACCGTTATACGACGGCGAATCGGAGGTCTGCAGTGCGTGGTTGGCCGGCTGGTCGAGAAAATCCTTGATGCTTTGGATCTGGTTGAGTTGCGCCGGGAAAACCAAAATGGTCGCCGGAATCGGGTTACCCGACTCTGTCGCCGCCGTCACCAGGTCGGCGTTGTTCTTGTTCTGGTCAACGTAGCTTTGCAGCGCCTGTTGCTTGTTCAGGTACTCCACCTTCTTGACGGCCGGCTGTTTCTGCAGCCTGGCCGCCAATTGCTTGGCCTGGGCGTCAGTGGTTGAATCCTGCAGGTAGACCGAAACGTCGATCTTGTCGGTAATCTGCTGGATGGTGTTAGAAAAGGTCGCATTTGTAATCAATGAAAAGAGCACGATGGTCAAAGTCACCACCATCACAGCCATGGCGGCGACGGCCAGGCTGATGTTGCGCATGAAGTTGACGATGCCGGTGTGTACTATGCGCCAAAGTGTTATGGAACGGTGTGATTTCATGCTTATGCCTTATATGTCGCGTTGGCGCGGTCGCTGGCGACCTTGCCGTGGTGGATGGTCACGACCCGCCGCTTAAGCCGGTTGACGATGTCCTGGTTGTGGGTGGTCAAAAGTACGGTCGTGCCGTAGCGGTTGATTTTTTCTAGGACGCGGATGACGTCCCAGGCGTGCTTCGGGTCGAGGTTACCGGTCGGCTCGTCGGCAATCAGGATCCGCGGCTGGCGCACGATGGCGCGCGCGATGGCCACTCGCTGACGTTCGCCGCCGCTGAGTTCGCGCGGCATGCGGTTCTCTTTGCCCTTCAGGTTGACGATGTCGAGCACTTTGGGCACGGTGTGACGGATTTCGCGGTTGCTGATGCCGACTATTTCGAGCGCGAACGCCACGTTTTCGAAAACCGTCTTGCCCGGCAACAGCTTGAAGTCCTGGAAGACGACGCCGATCTTGCGGCGCAGCATCGGGATATCCTTATCTTTCAACTTGTCATAATCGATGCCGCCGACGATGATTTTGCCGCTACTCGGCCGTTCTTCACGGGTCAGCAGCTTGAGCAGCGTGGTCTTGCCGGCGCCGCTCTGCCCCACCACTATCACAAACTCCTTAGGTTCAACATGGAGAGTTATGCGGTCGAGGGCTGCACCAGTGTCGCGAGTATAGGTTTTTGTTACCCGGTCCAACAGAATCATTAGCAATTATTTTACCACATCTAGTGGAAAGCCGCTTTGACTGCCGGGCGCGTCAGGTACCAGAAAAGGCCGAGACTGACGAATATGGCCAGGCTGCTGCGGATGTAGGCTATGCCGATGCCTTTGCCGATTTCATTGTGCTTGAGATTAAGTTGGGTATTGATATTGTCGATGGTGACCTCTTGCTGGGGAGTGGTGGTGACATCGGCCTTGGCGACGATGTTGTTGTACTGGACCGACAGCTCATTGATGCGCGCTTCGGTGAACATAAGTCCGACCATTACCAAGGCCAGGGCGAACAAGCCGACCCCCTGGAAAGCCAGGGCCGCTTTGCGCGCCATGTTGTACTTCGTCAACAGCGCGGCCATTATTATCAAGTCGACCATCATTACCAGCCAGTAAATGTGGTTATGGTTACCGCTGAAGTAAGAGATTATCAAATCAAGCAAGGCCAAGCCGGCCAGTATATATATGCCTTTTGGCAAACGGGTGTGGAGCCTGGATTTCCGCACATGGTTGTCGGCGGCCTGAGAAGTCGGCTGGGGCGTGTTAAACGGCTGCTGGTCGGGCTGCGGCTGGAACTGTGGTTGCTGCGGTGGCTGGAATGTCGGGCCCGGCTGGGCTGGCGGCTCGGGCGCTGGCTGCGGAGCTGGCTGGGCCTGTGGCATCGGCGGCGCCAGTGGTTGCGGCGGTTCTGGCGATCGGACTGGAGTCGGCGAAGGCGCCTGCTGGATCGGTTGCTGTGGCTGCGGCATGGCCATCGGACGCATCATCGGGCGCCGCACCGGCACCTGGTAGCTGCCGCGCGACATCGGCTGCGGGTTTGGCGATGGCGTTGTCGGGGGCTGCTGCTGTGGCACCGACTGAGGTGCCGGTTGCGGCGCCTGCCCGGCAGGTTCCGACGTCAGTTCATTCAGGGCATTCTGGTCAAGCGGTTTAAAGATATCGTCCATTTTTTCTTTTTGTTTTTAATTACTGATTCAATCCTAAAGCCAATCGCCGCCCAAGTCAAATCCCTTATGCTTCGAGGTTGTGCTCTAGGTAAGCGTTGATGAGCGGGTCAAGGTCGCCGTCGAGAACCGCGTCAGGGTCGGATGTCTCGTATCTGGTGCGCAGATCCTTCACCTGTTTATAGGGGTGCAACACGTAGCTGCGGATCTGGTTGCCCCACTCTGCCGATTGGTTCGGCCCTTTCAGCTCGTTCAGCTTTTCGGCGTGTTGCTCCATCTGGAGTTGCGCCAGCCGTGAGCGCAGTATGGTCAGCGCCGTTTCTTTATTCTGCAGTTGCGAGCGCTCATTCTGGATGGCCACGCTTATGCCGGTCGGCAGGTGCGTGACACGCACCGCCGAATCGGTCGTATTGACCGACTGGCCGCCATGCCCGCCGCTGCGGTAGACGTCGATTTTCAAGTCCTTGTCGTCTATTTCAAGCTCGTCAGGCTTGTCGATTTTAGGCATGACCTCGACTTTGGCAAAACTCGTCTGGCGCAGGTTGTCGGCATTGAACGGACTGAGCCGCACCAGCCGGTGCACGCCATGCTCGCCCTTCAATTTGCCGTAAGCGAACGGACCTTCAACCTCCAGCGTCACGCTCTTCAAACCGGCCTCGTCGCCGGCAGATTCGTCTACAGCCGTTGTCTTCCATCCGTTATTTTCGAAATAGCGACTGTACATTCTGAGCAACATTTGTGTCCAGTCCTGCGCGTCAGTGCCACCGGCGCCAGCATAAAGGCTAATGATCGCATCGTGGTCGTCGTACGGCCCATTGAACTTCAACTCCTCTTTCAGCGCGTTGAATTCGTTGGTGGAGCGGTCGAGCTGCTGTGCCAATTCGGCCTGCAGGCTCGAATCGCTAAGCTTTAAAAGCTCGCCGGCTTCATCAACCGAATTTTGCAGTTTCAGCCAAGGCGCAACGCGCGCTTCCAGCTTTGCCAGCTGCTTCATGGTTTCCTGCGCGGCCGCGGAATCATTCCAAAAACCTGGTTGCCGGCTGGCGGCGCGCAATTCCTCAAGCCGCTTTTGCAAATCGCCTATTTTTAGGCGCGACATTGCCTCGCCCACTTGGGTGCGCAAGTCCTCAGCTTGTTTCTTCAGCTCATCCATCTTTAGAAGTATATCAAGTATGGGCCGGCGGCCGTCATGTGCCGTAATGGGCCAGTAGCGTGGACAGGTCGAAGATGTTCACTACGCCGTCGCTGTTGATGTCACAGGTAAAGCTGGCGCTCCCTACACAGCTTGTCCTGGTCTGGCCATAAGAGGTCAGCAGGATGCTTAGGTCAAAGATATTTACTACGCCGTCGCCGTTGATGTCGCCCACAAGAGAGCTGTTAGGTTCAATCGCGTCAAGAACGCCTAGCGCCCGGTCGGTCAGCTGGCTAAACGGCGGCGGCCCGAGCTGCGCATCCGTCTGGCTTTCCCAGCTGGTGTAGGCGCTCTGCGAAGCAGAGTTGTATTGCCCCCATAGCGTGTCCACATTGGCCGGTGCCAGCTTATGCTGGTCAAGCACTGACCAGACGCTTGGATCGAAGAGGATTGGCGACGCATTATGCCGAGACCCGTTGCTCGCGGTCAGGTTGCCGCCATCAACAAGCATAGGTATGAAGGTGTTGGTCTCTGAGGTGACGATATTCTGCCACCAGGCATCGTAGCCGGATACAATGTAGCCGATAAGGGCATGGTTTAGTTGGATGCTACTACCGTAGTATGGATCGAGTCCGGAACACGTGCCGGTGTTGTTACACCACCAATTGCCCGGGTAGTTGCCTGGGGTCTCCGAAAAGTAGCCGGCGTTGGAGGGTAAGGTTCCGTACTGGGTGGCGCCGCCCTGGTGCCAGCCCCAAGCACCGGTTTGCGGGTTGCAGGTGCGGTGGGCACAGGGATCCATGACGAACGACTGTTCGGCTTGATAGTCGGTGAGCATGGTAGCCTGGGCGCTGTCGCCGGCAGCCTGGGCAAGCTTCCAGGCTTCGAGCATGGCTGATGTGAAGCATAGGTTAACGTTCCCGTTGATGTAGAATGGCGCGTTACCGCTGGTTTCAGTATAGTTGACGAACTTGACCATCGATTGCTCGTAGGTGGTCAGCTGCGCCGGCGTCAGTTCGCCGCCCTGCTGCAACGTCCAGGCGGTAGCGCCTTCGGCATTTGCCCAGAAGCAGCCGTTGACAGGGTCGTCAGAGCTGGAAGTACCGAAGTTGCCGTCGGCCAGCTGGTGGTTAGCGATGGCTGCGTTAAGCGTGTCGGTGGCAATTTTGGCCTCAGCCGACGGCGTGCCTGACTGCTTGGAGGCCGGCACCCGCGAGAAGATAGCCTCAGCCAAAGCGGGCCACTGCTGCCTTCCCCAGGTGCCGTCCGTCTGGTACAGATCGGTTGCCCAGATGCCGGCGCCAGCATAGAACTTGTTCTGAAACGCTACCATGGCATTATAAAGCTGCGTCTGTTGGGTATTCAGCAGGGTGGCGTAGTTGCTGTCCGAGCTGGTTGCCGGCGTAGGAACGGGTGGGTTGGGACCGGCCGCTAAAGACCTGGCGATAATGTAAGTGCCGACGCCTATGAATATGATTATGAACAAGGCCGCCGCAACAGGCCTGGATTTTTCTTTTAGTTTTAACGTAACCATGACGAGCTAAGTATAGATTATATGATATCGTAATGGCTACCCTTTCAACGGTACCAGAGGGGCGCCAGCACGTATTGGAGGTCGGAGGCGAAAGCCGGGCCGCAATTGCCGAGCACGCCGAAGCCCCACAGCTTTTCGGCGAACATGGTGTTGGCGACCTTGACCATCAGCTCTTTGTCGACAGCTTTGATGCGCTCCGGCACGCGGTAATAATCGTCGATGACGCCGTCGAAGAAGTAGCGCCCGGCATAGCCCGAGGCCGTTCCACCGACCGTCTGGGCACTGCGCTGGAACCGGCCGAGGGCGTACTGCTTGGTCGACTCAATCTCGTCGTCGGCGATATCGCCGTCGAGTACCTTGTTGAGCTCGCTGACGACGATTTTCATCAGGGCGGAAGCGTTCTTGTCGGAAACCTGGGCGCCGAACCACCAGTTGCTGGCGCTTTTGGTCTGGCTGAGGCCCGAGTTCATGCCGTAAACCAGGCCCCTCTCGCGGGCCGTCCCCAAAATTTTTGAATAGAGAGTTTCCGTCAGCATGGTATTTATGAGGTTGAGCGCGTCGATAGAATCATCATTGAGCCGCTTGTTAGTGAAAGTGTCGATGTAAAAATAGAGATTCTCGACGGTGTCGTTCATGACGTAGACGGGCTGGTCGAGACAATGCGGGTTTTCTTCTGGCAGCGCGAACCGCTTGCCCTCTTTGGGCAGTTCGATGTTTTCGAGTAGAGTCAGCATGGATTCTTTGCGAGACGCTGTCAGGTTGCCGGCAATGACGAAACGCATGTTGGGCGCGAAGTGCGTGCGTTGGTAATGCTCGCGTACGTCGTCGACGCAGACGTTACTCATCAGCTCCAGTCGCTCGGAATCGGTCTTGGCGATAAGTCCGAGCTGCGAACGCATCTCGAGGCTCAAGCGACGGAAATGGTTGTTGCTGCGCGCCGCCATCTCTTCTTGCACGTTGCCGAATTCGGCCTGGAATTCCTCATCTAAGAAAAGCGGCTTGGTAATGGCGACCAGCAGCAGGCCGAGCACGCGGTCCCACTCGAAATCGGCGCACTCCGCTTCATAAGTGATGTCGTAAACGCCAGTGGTAGCGTTGCTGTAAGCGCCGTTTTTCTCGAGCTCGGCCTGGAAGTCGCGCGCCTTCGGCAGCAGCTCGTTGGCGCCGAGCAGGACGTGTTCCATGAGGTGCGGCACTTCCCACTTATCGGGCTCGACCAGGTATTCGCCGGCCCGGAAGTTGATGTCGAACGTCATGACCGAAGCGTTCGGCACGTGAATAAGCAGCCCTCGGGCGCCGTTCTTGAGCTTCACCTCTTGCGTGGTGTGCCGCAAGGCTACTTTTTCCTCCGTTTGGCGGCGGTTTTGCGTTTGCGTTCGATCTTGCGGGCTTTCTTGCGGTTTTCGGTGCGTTTCTTGCCGGCTTCCTGGTCGGCGCGTTTGTCGGAGAAGTCCTTTTCGTGGAATTCGGCCTCACCCTCAATGATTTGCGAGGCGTTGTCGACTGAGCCGCGGGCGGCCAGCGTCAGGTCGGTCTCGGTGGCGCGGGCCAGCTCCTCTTCGCTGAGTGGCTGGGCGTGGAACAGATGCAACAATACGTCGTGGCGCAAGCTGGCTTGCATCTCGTCGAACAGGAGCTGGCCCCGGCGGCGATATTCCACCAGCGGATCCTGCTGGCCGACGCTCATCCAGTGGATGCCCTCGCGCAGGTGGTCCATGTTCTCGAGGTGTTGCATCCAGAGGTTGTCCAAGACTTGAAGATAAATGTCACGCTCGACTTTGCGCATGATTTCCGGCGTGAAGGCCGTTTCGCGCGCCTGGTAAAGCTCTTTGGCTTCAGTCTGGAAAACCTTCTCGAACTTGTCGGCTTCGGTGTCGAACAGCCGGTCGAGCGTAGCTTCGTCGAATGGGAATAATTCCCGCACCAGGTCTTCAAATTGGTCGGTCGTGACCAGCGGTGACGTCGCCAAGCTGTGCGTCTCGTCATCAACCATAATCTTGATGCGCTTACTGATGTCCTGCGAGCGCAGGATTTCGCGGCGCATGGCATAGACTGCCTTGCGGTGGCGGTTCATGACGTCGTCGTACTGCACGACGGTCTTGCGCTGGTCAAAGTGGTAGCCTTCGACTTTTTTCTGGGCGCCTTCGAGCGAGCGGCTGATGAGCCGGTTCTCAATCGGCACTTCGTCGTCGACATTCAGGCGGCCCATGACGTTGGCGATACGGTCGCCGCCGAAAATTCGCATCAGGTCGTCTTCGGTGCTTACGAAGAATTGAGTGACACCGGGGTCGCCCTGACGGCCGGAACGGCCGCGCAACTGGTTGTCGATGCGGCGTGATTCATGGCGCTCTGATCCTAAGACAAAAAGGCCGCCCAGCTCTTTAATGCCTTCGCCCAGCACGATGTCGGTACCGCGGCCAGCGATGTTTGTCGCCAGTGTGACCGCGCCCTTCTCACCCGCCTTGGCCACGATTTTGGCCTCGCGTTCGTTGTTCTTGGCGTTCAACACCTGGTGCGCGACGCCGGCCTTGTTCAGCATCTGGCCCAGCGCCTCGTTCTTTTCAATCGAAACGGTGCCGATAAGCACCGGCTGGCCCTTGGTGTGCAGCGTTTTCACCTCATTCACGATAGCCTTGAACTTGGCTTTTTCGGTACGGTAAATGCGGTCGGGCCGGTCTTGGCGGGCCAACACGCGGTTCGACGGCACTTCAACCACGTCGAGCTTGTAAATCTGGTGGAATTCCTCGGCCTCGGTCAAGGCCGTTCCGGTCATGCCGGCCAGCTTCTCATACAAGCGGAAATAGTTTTGGAACGAAATCGTCGCCAGCGTCATCGATTCCTGCTGAACCTCGACACCTTCTTTGGCCTCGATGGCCTGGTGCAGACCTTCGTTGTAGCGGCGGCCGGCCAGCAAACGGCCGGTGAACTCGTCGACAATCACGACTTCGCCTTCTTTAGTGACGACGTAATCTTTATCGCGTGTGAACAACGCGTGGGCGCGAAGCGCCTGCTGCAAGTGGTAAATCGTGCGGATGTTTTCGGAGCCGTAAAGGTTGTCGATGCCGAGCATCTTTTCGATTTTATTGGTTCCGGCATCTGTAAGGATTACCGTCTTGCGCTTTTCGTCGGTTTCGAAATGCTTTTCTTTGACGAGCTGGCGCACGACCTTGGCAAACTGGGCGTAAGCCGTGCCGCTGGTGACGCTCGGCGCACTGATGATAAGCGGCGTCCGGGCCTCGTCAATCAGAATGGAGTCGACCTCGTCGACAATCGCATAATGGAGGTCTCTTTGCCGCAGCTGGTCTTCTTCGCGCACCATGTTGTCGCGCAGGTAGTCGAAGCCAAACTCGTTGTTAGTGCCGTAGGTGATGTCGGCTTCATAGGCCTCCTGGCGCGTCGCCGGCTTGAGGTGACGGAAGCGCTCGTCGTCGTGCTCGGTGTTGGTGAAGCTAGGGTCATAGATGTAGCTGTGGTCGGCTATGATGACGCCAGCCTTCATTCCCAAAAAGTCATAGACCTGGCCCATCCAGCCGGCGTCGCGCTGCGCCAGGTAGTCGTTGACGGTCACGACGTGGACGCCCTTTTCGGTCAGGGCGTTCAGGAAAACCGGCAGCGTGGCGACCAGCGTCTTGCCTTCACCGGTTTTCATCTCGGCGACGTTGCCTTCGTGCAGAACCATACCGCCGATCAGCTGCACGTCGAAGTGCCGCTGGCCGAGCGAGCGCGTGGCGGCCTCGCGCGTCAGCGCGAAAGAATCAGGCAGAATATCGTCAAGCGTCTCTTTTTTGAGCCGCTTCTTAAGCACATCAGTCTGCTCACGCAGCTGTTTGTCGGTCATTTTGGAATACTTATCGGCCAGGTCGTTGACCGATTTGGCACGCTTACGCAGCCGCTTGACCGTCTTGGCCTGCGGATCACCCAAAATTTTCCTAAAAACAATATTCACAGTCGCTCCCCTAGCCTCCCGGTTACTGAATAAGAGTCAGTTTCTTGGCTCATATTATACTGGTTTCAGCCGCCGAAAGCGACCGGGAATTTTCAGTGGTTTCGAAAGCGTCCGTCGACGAAGATGACGTTGCGGCGTAGAGCCG
>DATIHM010000056.1:0-1757 GCA_035480695.1 Candidatus Saccharimonadia bacterium | reverse complement strand
CTTTGTTGGTGAATGTCAGGCAGAGGATGCCAGAAGCGTCGGTATCGGTCTTTTGCAAGATGTTGGCCACGCGCAAGCTGAGCAGCTCGGTCTTGCCGGAACCCGGCCCTGCCACGACCAGCACCGGCCCGTCGATAGCGTCGACGGCCTGCTTCTGCGCCACATTCAACCGCTTATACGCGGCCTTGAAATCCTCATCCATGCTTATATTGTATACGGAATCTTGGATTAGCGGGCGGTGGCGGCGGCGCAGACCGGGCAGTGGTCTTCTTCGCTGAATTCGGTCATGAATTGGCGGGTGGCTTTGGGCCAGGGTTCGAGGTCGTGGAAGCCGACCAGGTCGGCCGATTCGCGCACGAACCAGCCCAGCCAGCCCTTGATACGAATGCCATTCCACACAACGGCGGCCCAGCGTGGGCCGGCCGGAATCACCGTAATCGGCTGCTTGGCGACGTAGCTCTTGAAATTCTTGCCGCCGGCTTTGCGCTTCAGGTTTTTGGCGACGAATTCCCCGTCGACCAGAGCCGTTTGGGCCAGTCCGCTGAACGGCGTGTTGGCGTTGTCACCGATAACAAAAATGTTTTCCTCAGCCTGCAGATAGACGTCGACCGCCACCTTGCCGCGGTTAGTGATGACGAACTTGTTCTGGCCGAAAAACGGGTGGTTGGTGACGCCGGCCGTCCAGATGACGGTGTGGCTGCGGATGGGCTTGCCGTTGACCGTCAGCCCATCGGCGGTTTCGCCCTGCACGGCGCTACCGATGTAAAGCCGCACGCCAAGACGCTTAAGCTGGCGTTTGACGGCGCGGGAAACGTCTTTTGGCATCCGTGGCAGCAACCGCGGCATGGCCTCAATCAGGTCGATGTGGATGGCGCGTGGCGGCAGGCCGTGGTTCTTGATGATGCGCCGCAAATAGCCAGGCAGCGCACCGGCCAGCTCGATGCCGGTCGGCCCGGCGCCGACGATAACGTAGTTCAGGTCCGGGTGCCGCTCGTCTTCGAGCTGCTGGTGCAGGTGCGCCTTGAAGCGCTCGACTTCGGCCTGCGTCTTGATGCTGTAAGAGAATTCCGCCAGTCCCGGAATTCCGAAATAATTCGTGACCACGCCGAGGCCGATGATAAGGCTGTCGTACGGAAGCGTCTGGCCGTCGGCTGTGGCGACCGTTTTGGCTTTGCGGTCCAGCGTCGTGGCCTCGCCCTTCACTATATTTATCGGTTTGTCGGTGAAAATCTGGGATAAAGGGATGCTGGAGTTGGCGTGCGAGGCGCCGGTGGCTGTGTGGTAGAGCGTTGGGTAGTAACGCATGTCAGGGTCGTCGCTGAGCAAAGTCACTTCGAAGCGTTCGTCGTCGGCCAGTTCGAGCGCCGACTTAACGCCGCCAAAGCCGCCGCCGACAATCAGGACCTTTTGCTTTTTCGACATTACGCTTATGATTATACCTTATTTGCTTGATAGAATAGCAAGTGATGAAGGTTCTTTTCATAACCCGGAAGTTTTCGCCCAGCATCGGTGGCATGGAGCTTTTCGCGCGTGACCTGTCGCAGGCTTTGGCGGCCGAAACCGACCTGGAATTGCTCAAATGGGGCGGCCACGGTCGCTTCATGGCCGTTTTCGTCGCCCTGCCCTATCTGTTTTTCAAGGCGTTTTTCCGGCTTTTGCGCGGCGGTATCGACGTCATCCACATCCAGGACGGCTTGCTGGCTCCCGGTGGGCGGATCCTGGCGTTTATTTTTCGGAAACCCTGTGTGGTGGTCATT
>DATIHM010000055.1:0-6785 GCA_035480695.1 Candidatus Saccharimonadia bacterium | reverse complement strand
AAGGCCGGCGTCGACGTTATCGTCGTCGATTCGGCGCACGGCTACTCTAAATTCGTCATCGACGCCGTGACTTTTATTAAGAAGCACCACCAGGTCGACGTTATCGCCGGCAACATCGCCACCGCCGAGGGAGCTGAGGCGCTCATCAAGGCCGGTGCCGACGGCCTGCGCGTCGGCATGGGCCCGGGCGCAATCTGTACCACACGCATCGTGTCAGGCATGGGCGTGCCGCAGCTGACGGCCATTCTGGAATCGGTTTCGGCCGCCAAGAAAGCCGGCGTGCCGGTCATCGCCGATGGCGGCATCAACTACTTCGGCGACATTACCAAAGCGTTGGCAGCCGGTGCCTCGAGCGTCATGATGGGCCGCCTCTTTGCAGCTACAGAGGAAGCGCCGGGCGATGTCGTAGAAATCGCCACAGACCACGTGCCGGCCCGCTTCCGCAGCATCGTCAACGACGACATCGACGTTTACAAATTCAAGGCCTATCGCGGCATGGGCTCCATCGGCGCCATGGAACGCGGCAAAAAAATCAGTTCCGAAGACGAGTTCCACGGCAAAAGCTACAGCGATAAGAGCGTACTGGTGGCCGAAGGTGTCGAAGGGCTGGTTCCTAGCAGCGGCAGCCTCGAAGAAGTCGCCACGACCATGGTCGAAAGCCTGCACTCCGGCTTCTACTACGTCGGCGCCAAAACGATTCCCGAACTCTGGGAAACGGCCGTGCTGCGCCGCATCACCAACGCCAGTTTAAGCGAAAGCCACCCGCACGACCTGTTCGTCACCAACGCCGGCAACAGCTACCCCTCATAGCGGGAGCCTGTCGGTAAAAATATGATTCCTGTATAATGTGATTAGATGATGGAGGACACAAATGGCTCGGAAACGTGAGCGTCTTTTCGCCGGATTCGGCGCACTACTTTTTCTAGTGACATCTTCGGCGGTGACAATCGCCGTGGTCGTCGCACTTGTCCAGCAGGGCAAATCCGGCTCGAACAATTCAACTAATACGTCGTCGCAGACGCAAGGAGGCAACAAAGTGGGACAATTAGCAGGCACCGAACTGGAGAGCTACACGCCGGGTATGGCAATTCCGCAACTTAAAGAAGACGATTTGACGCCGGGTACTGGCGCCACCGTGAAACCGGGCGCCACCGTCACCGTCGATTACACCGGCGCGGTCGCCAGCACCGGCAAGATTTTTCAGAGTAGCAAAGATTCCGGCCAACCGGTGACGTTTCCGCTCAGTGGCGTGATTGCCGGCTGGTCGCAAGGCATTCCCGGCATGAAAGTCGGCGGCACGCGCAGATTATTGATTCCCGCCAGCCTGGCTTACGGCGCCAATCCGCCGCAAGGTTCGGGCATCCCGGCCAACGCCGACCTGGTTTTCGATGTTACGGTCCACTCCACGAAATAATCGCCAAAACCTGTAAAACGTATTAAAAAGCACAATATATAGCGTATTGAAATATATATAAGCGCTATATATAATCATGGGTACAGTCAGATTTGTTCTGCCTAGAGCACCATAAAATAAAAAAGAGCGTCGAAGACTGTAGCCGTATGAGAGACACGGCGAGGTAACGCGCTCCCAAAATTAAGGAGGGAGACCACATGGTCAAAAACATCACTATCTTCACTACCAACACCTGCGCGTACTGCGGCATGGTCAAGAAATACCTTGGCGCCAAAGGCGTTAACTACGAAGAAGTCAACCTAGATGAGCACCCGCACCGCCAGGCTGAAGCCTTGAACCTCAGCGGCGCGCTGACCGTGCCTGTAACCGTCGTGACCAAACAAGACGACTCCCAAGAAGTTATCGTGGGCTATAACTTAGCCAAACTAGCGCCTGCCGTAGCTTAATGGCCGATAAGATACCTAAACACGATGTAGTTGTAGTTGGCGCCGGGCCGGCGGCATTGACGGCCGCCATTTACACGACGCGCGAAGACATAGAGACGCTGCTGTTCGAGCGTGGAGTGGTCGGCGGCCTGGCGGCCGTCACTGACAAAATCGACAATTATCCAGGTTTTGCTGATGGAATAGAGGGGCTCAAGTTGGCCGATGCCTTAGAAGCCCAGGCCAAGCGCTTCGGCGCCGTCATCGAGCTTGGCGAGGTTACCGCCCTGCATGATGAAGGTGATTATAAGCGCCTGGAGACGACCAGCGGCGACATGCTGGCCAAAGCCGTGCTAATCGCCACCGGTTCCGACTACAAAAAGGTCGGCGCGCCCGGCGAAATGGAATATTATGCCCGCGGCGTGCACTACTGCGCCACCTGCGACGGCGCCTTCTACCGCGACAAAAGGTTAGTAGTTGTCGGCGGCGGCAACTCGGCAGTGCAGGAAACCATCTTTCTGACGCGCTTCGCCAGCCACATCGACTTGCTGGTAAGGTCGACCATCAAGGCCAGCGACGTGTTGCAGCACGACCTTGAAGAATACGTCAAGAACGGCAAGGTGACGGTCCACTTGGGCACGACTACCGACGAAATCGTCGGCAAAGACAACGCCGTCGTCAAAGTCATCGGCACCCAAGACGGTAAGCAAGTGGAATTCCCGACCGATGGCGTCTTCGTATTCGTCGGCCTGATGCCCAATTCCCAGTTCTTAAAGAGTACGCCCGTCAAGCTCGACGAAATCGGCTTCGTGCTGACAGACCCCGACCTGCACACTAGCATGAAGGGCGTGTTCGCGGCCGGTGACATCCGCTCAGGCGCCACCATGCAGATTGCCAGCGCTGCCGGCGAAGGCGCTACGGCCGCCCTAAAAATCCGCGAATACCTCGAAGGCCGCCCCCACCCGCTGCCAAACTAGATGGCGTCGTAGTTGGGGAATTCGTCGCTGACGATTTGGCGTTTTTGCAGGCCGGCTTTTTGCAGGTCACGCGCCAGTTTCTGCACCATCGGCTCCGGGCCCGAAACGTAAACCAACGTATCGTCACTGGGTTTTTCGAGCCCCAGGATCAGCTCGGAGCTGAGCATGCCGCGCTCGCCACCCCAGGCGGCTGACGGCTCGCTGACCACGATTGTCGGTTGCACGCCCGACTTATCAAAAGTGTTTTGGAAAACGATTTCATCTTCGACTCGCACGCCGTAGAGAAGTCTGATCGGCCGCTCCTCTTTTGTGACGGACAGCCATTCCAGCATGCTGTGGAACGGCGTGATGCCGATGCCGCCGGCCACGAAGACCAGCGGTGTCTGTATCAGCTTCGGTAGCACGAAATCGCCCATCGGGTCAGCCAGGTCGAGCTCGGTTCCGGGCTCCAGCTTGAAGAGAGTCTTCTTGAACGAGCTGCTTTTGTCGTCGCCGGCATATTTGGTCGTGATGGTCACGAAATCCTGCCCTGGCGGCGAAGACAGCGTGAACCAGCGTTTGGCACCGCGGTCGTCGGGATTCTTGTGTGGCAGATGCAACTGCGTGTACTGGCCGGCGGTGTACTGAACAGGCCGTTCCGGCTTAAAGAAGAAAGTTCGGATGTTGTCGGCCTCCGGAGTGCTGTGGTCAAACACCGCCTTCATAAACTTATTTTAGCAAACTAGCGCTTTTCGAAGCGGTCCGGGTAGTCGGTGATGATGCCTTTGAGGCCGTGCCTGGCCCATTTGGCGGCCTTTTTGGAATCGTTCAAGGTGTAAGCGTAGAGCTCAAAGTCACTGCGCGCCACGGCCCTGATGAAACCGGACCACAGCCATAGCTGCTTCATGGCCAGGAGTTTCGTGTCGACCTGGTTGGCGCGGATGCGGGCACGGACGCCGCTTATGGGTTCGATGACGATTTTAGGTATTTCCGGCAACGCCTTGTGCAGCTCGCGCAATGTCTTCTGGCTCTTGGAGCCCAGCCAGAAGTCGCCTTTTTGGCCCTTAAGTAGCTTGATGATCGGCCTGGTATCGACTTTACGCTTGACTTCTATGTATAGCGGGATTTTATCGGCGAATTCTTTGAGGACTTCTTCGAAAGTTGTGATGTCGGGCTTGTGTTGCTTTAACTCTTCGTAGCTATGCGTTTTGATGGTGAGCTTGCGCCCGGAAGCGTCGCGCATGTAGCTATCGTGGTTCAGCACGACGATGCCGTCTTTGGTAACGCGCAGGTCGAATTCCAGCTGGTCAGCGTGATGCTCCAAGCCTTTGCGTAAGCTGGCCAATGTGTTTTCGGGCGCCAGCCCGCGCGCGCCGCGGTGGCCGATGATTTTCATGTCCATAGTGTACAATATCCTCAAGCTAACTAACCGTTTTAACAGGAGGAGAAATGCCTGATTTCAACCAAGTCTTAGAGCCGGGCGATTACCGCAGCGGCACCGTCAACACCGTGATTGAGATTTCCGAGGGCAGTTTTTTGAAGCTGGAGTGGGACCGGACACGAGCCGCTTTCATGCTCGACCGCGTCGAGCCGGCCATTTTTGCTAAGCCGTGCAACTACGGCTTCATCCCGCAGACTTTGGATGAGGATGGCGACGAGTTGGACACGCTGGTGGTCTGCGACGAGCCGCTGCCGACAGGTGTGTGGCTGGCAGCTAATATCGTCGGCATCATGAACTTCGAAGACGACGGCGAAATGGATTACAAAATCGTGGTCGTGCCGGCCGACGACCGCAACACCGGTGACCGTATCAAGACACTCGACGACCTGGGCGAGCGCTGGAAGCAGATGATCGAATTCCACTTCAACCACTACAAAGACCTCAAGAAGCCAGGCACGACCAAAGTTCTCGGCTGGGGCGATGCCGAAGAAGCAAAAAAAATCATCGCCGAGTGCGTCGAGCGCTTCAAAAAATGAAAAAGATAATCCCTAAAGAGGCGGTTTTGGTGCCCGACAACGCCGGGCGGGTTTTCCAGGGAATGATTTTCGACGTTTACCAGTGGCCGCAGAAACTGTTCGACGGCTCCGAGCATACTTTTGAAATGCTGAAGCGGACCGACACCGTAAGCGTCATCTGCATCGTCGATGGCAAAATCCTGGTGGTTGATGACGAGCAGCCACACCTGGGTGCGCGCAAAAGCTTTCCAGGCGGCCGCGTCGACGCCGAAGACAGCTCAGTCATCGACGCTGCTAAACGCGAAATCCGCGAAGAGACCGGCTACAGTTTTGAGAACTGGAAACTCATCCAGGTGCGCCAACCGTACCGCAAAATCGAGTGGTTCGTTTACGTTTTCGTGGCCTGGGAACCGACCGGACAACGTGAGCCGGCGCTCGATCCCGGCGAAAAAATCGACGTTTCCGAGCTGAGCTTCGCCGATCTGCAGTGGATGGTCTTTGACGACGTTGGCTACCTGGGCGAAAGCCGCGACGTGCTCAAGAACATCGAGAGCGTCGACGACCTTTTGAAGCTGCCCGATTTCGAAGGCCAAGAAGTTGACCGCTAGGCGTCTTTCTTTTACAATCAAGCCATACGCGTTAAAATAAAAAACATAAGCAAGGAAAATTTATGAAGACACGGGTGGCAATCAACGGTTTCGGTAGGATCGGGCGCAACGCTTTCAAGGTGGCGTTTGAGCGCGACGACCTCGAGATAGTGGCTATCAATGACTTGACGGTTCCGGAAACGCTGGCGCATCTGCTCAAGCACGACAGCAATTACGGCACGTATGGTAAAAAGGTCGGCTTTGACGAGAAGGGAATCATCGTCGAGGGCCAGCATATCCCGATTTACGCCGAGAAAGACCCGGCGGCTTTGCCCTGGAAAACCCTCAAAGTTGACGTTGTCATCGAATCGACCGGCTTTTTCGTAGACCCAGCCAAGGCCAAGGCGCACATCGACGCCGGCGCCAAAAAAGTCGTACTGAGTGCCCCAGCCAAGGGCGACGGTGCCGAGACCATCGTTCTGGGAGTCAATGAAGACAAGCTCGAGGGCGCCGGCGACATAATCAGTAACGCCTCCTGCACGACCAATTGCATCACACCTGTAGCCGCCGTGGTCGAGGCCAACTTCGGCATCGAAAAGGCCATGATGACCACCGTGCACAGCTACACCGCCAGCCAGGCGTTGCAGGACGGCCCGGCCGCCAAAGACAAGCGCGAGATGCGCAACGCGGCCGAAAACATCGTGCCTACGACTACCGGCGCCAGCAAGGCGGCCGCCCTGGCACTTCCAGCCTTGCAGGGCATTTTCGGCGGATTGAGCGTGCGCGTTCCGACCCCCGTGGTTTCACTCAGCGACTTCGTCATCATCACCAAACGGGCCGTTTCGGTCGACGAGGTCAACGAAGTTTTCAAGAAAGCCGCCAAAGAGCCCTATTACCAGGGCATCCTTGATGTGACTGAAGAAGAGCTGGTCAGCAGCGACTTCATCGGCAACAGCCATTCCGCCATCGTCGACCTGAAACTGACGGCCGTCGTCGGCGGCAACATGCTCAAAGTAGTGGCCTGGTACGACAACGAGTGGGGCTATTCAAACCGCTTAGTCGAGGTCGTGGCCGACACCGGCCGCCTGCTGCACAAATGAAAATCGCCGTCACGACTGACCACGCCGGTTTCTCAGCGCTGCAGCAGTTGAAGGACTGGCTGCAGTCGCTAGGCCACGAGATTGTCGATTTCGGACCAGGGAGCCTTGATGCCAGCGATGATTACCCCGATTTCATGTTTCCGGCCGCCCAATCGGTGGCCGATGGGGAATGCGAGAAGGGCATAATCTTGGGCGGCAGTGGCCAGGGCGAGGCCATGGCCGCCAACCGCATCAAAGGTGTGCGGGCGGCAGTGTTCTATGGTCCGGTCGTAGCCAAAACCGCCATCGACGTCGCCGGCAACGTCAGCACCGATCCTTATGAGATAGTAAAGCTGGCGCGTCTGCACAAT
>DATIHM010000054.1:0-5227 GCA_035480695.1 Candidatus Saccharimonadia bacterium | reverse complement strand
AACGGTGCCGAGCTGAACAATATGCTCGGCTTCCAGCGCAGCTACCCTGCTACGAAACTGATTGTGCTTGAGGATAACTACCGTTCGACTCAGGCCGTGCTCGACACCGCCAAGCAGATTATCGAGCAGGCTGAAGACAGGCTGGTCAAGCGCGAACCGGGCCTGACGAAAAATTTGAAAGCAGAGTCGGGCAACCAGGCGAAGTCGCTCATCGAGCATGTCAGCTATCCGACACGCCAGCACCAGCAGTTGGCCGTCGCCCGGCGCATCAAGGAAATCTGGAAAAACGGGGAAGGCAGCATCGCCGTGCTGGCGCGCAGGCATGCCAGCCTCAAGCAACTGGCCGGCATCTTGCTGAGTGAGGGCGTGCCGGTCCGCTACGAGCAGCAGAGCAACGTCCTGCAGCACGAGGCGGTCAAACAGATCTACGCTGTCGCTCAGATTGCCGTGGCCATTTCGGAAGGCGACCGCGACGAAGTCAACGCCAAGCTGGCGGCAATGCTGCGGCACCCGATGTGGCAGCTCAGCCCAGACGCGTTGTGGAAACTGGCCATTGCGAATTACAGCCGGCCGGATTGGCTGGAATCGCTGCTTGAACACCGCGACAAGCATGTCAGCTCTATCGGCCATTGGCTGGTCTGGCTGGCGCGCATCAGCCGCGAGGAGCCGCTGGCCCTGGTCATGGAGCACATCATGGGACTGCGGGCCAGCCAATACCTTGAGAGCCCGTTCCGCGCCTATTATCTGGAGTTGCGGCCGGTCACCAGCCAGTATCTCGAAAGCCTGTCCGCGATCGAGTTGCTCCGAAATTTAGCGGAGGAATTTGCCGGACACGAGGCGACGCTGGCCGATTTCGTGCGTTTCGTCGAGCTCAACCTCAGCACCGACCGCGTCATCGCCGACGAATCGTGGTTCATGAGCGGCCAAAGGGCTGTGGAGCTGCTGACGGTTTACCGCGCGAAGGGCTTGGAATTCGATAATGTCTTCGTGGTGGACGCCATCGAGAGCATGTGGCGGCCGCGGGCTGGCGGCCGGGCCTCGCCAGCCAACTTGCAACTGCAGTCCTACGGCGAGAACTATGACGACTATGTCCGCCTGCTGTACGTGGCCGCCAGCCGCGCCAAGCACACCCTGATCGCCACCAGCTACTTAAGCGATGACAAGGGCAACGATATCCTGCCGACGCCGCTACTATCGGCGCTTCCTCATCGCGAAATCAACGAGCCAGCCGAAGAACCCGTGGAAGTTTTGGAGAGCGACTTGCGCTGGCCACGGCTGGAGACCGACGACGAGCAGGCGCTGCTGCAGAACCGCCTCGACAACTACTCGCTTAGCCCGACGGCCCTGATAGATTTCTTGAACGTCGCCGAGGCCGGCCCGACCAGTTTCATGGAACGCCACCTGCTGCACCTGCCGGTCGCCAGGTCGGCCGTCGGCAGCTACGGCACAGCCATCCACGCCGCCATGGAAACGGCCCAGCGTCTGGCCAACACCAGTAAGATCGAGCCGGGCACGGTCATCGACCGGTTTGAAGCCGCCCTCGCCGACGAGCACTTAGCACCGATCGACTACGAGCGCTTCCACACCCGAGGTACCGACTTGCTGGAAAAGCTATTCAAAGATGAGAAGTTCACCCTCGCCAAAGGCGGCCTGGCCGAACAGCGTCTAGCCGAGATTACGCTCGATACCGCCCGTATCAATGGCAAGCTCGACCGCATAAACGACAGTGACGGCCGAATCCTCATCAGCGACTACAAAACGGGCAAGTCGCTCAACAGCTTCACTACCAAGGACCAGACCAAGCAGGTCAAGGCCTGGCGACACCGGATGCAGCTGGTATTTTACGCGCTTTTGGTTCAGAAAAGCGGCCGCTTCAAGGCCAAACCGATCGACACCCAGATGATTTACCTGGAAGCCGACAAATCCAGCCAGATGTTCCTGGGACTGACGCCTGACACCGAAGAGCTAGGGCGGTTGGAACGGCTTATCGAAGCCGTGTGGAGCCAAGTCATGAAGCTGGATTTTCCGGATACCAGCCAGTACGAGGCCAGCATAGATGGCATCCGGGCATTCGAAAACGACTTATTAGCTGGCAAAAAATAAGAGTCGCTTGTTTGGCGACTCTTACCGGATCGGTCTAACGCTTGTTATTTCTTGCGTGAAGACTTCTTCTTGGCGGCTGGTTTGCTGGCAGCAGGTGCGGATGCAGAAGACCTGCCAGCGACAGCTGACAGAACATTGCTCGACTCTTCAGCGAACAGCAAGTCGTACAGGTTGATGCCTACGACAGCACCGATGATCGGGCCGGCAACGTAGGTGCCCCAGACCCAGGCGCGAACGCCGAGGGCTACTGCCGGGTTAAGCAGGCCGATGGAGGCCGGCGAAGCAGCCAGGATGCCGATCATCAAAGCCAAACCGACATACGGTGCGGTTGACGATGGCAGCATGCGGCGGTAAACAGCGGCAGCAAAACCGAAGGCGAAGATGGCAGCGCCGACAGCTTCCGCAATCAGGATGCGTGTCGTGTAGTGGCCACCGACCGGTTGCAACGAAGTGTTAACCAGGTAACGGTAAAGGCCGTAAGCAGCCCAGCCGCCGAGCAATTCGACGATGACGTACATGACAGCGGTCACGGTAGCGACCTTGCGAGCCGTCCACATGCCGATGGTTATGGCAGGGTTAAAGTAGCCACCCGAAACGCCTCCGACGGCGAAAGTCATCAGGGCCACGACCAGTCCCGCAGCCGTAGCCACGAAGAAAGGCACGCCGATTGTCGATCGTTGCACACTTAGTACCAACAGTGTCAAAGCACCTGTACCAAGAAATTCAGCCACCAGAGTAGCAAACTTCTGTTTTCCAAACATAGTTGGAACCTCCACTTTAATTTATGCTCTAAAGATACCTGTAGCTGACGCTTTTGTAAAGGGTTTTAGCGGGGGCGTGGCGTGGCAGCTATCAGTTTAAGCGAGCCGTCGGTCAGCACCATGGTCGTCGATATTCCTAGAAGCGTCCGCGTGGTGACGTATTTGTTGCGATTGGAAATGGCCTCCAGCTGCTCTTCAGGCCGGCCAGCTATGTCGTACTTGTACAAACGCCGGGCCTCTTCGTACATGTGCCAGACATCCCAGGCGAAAACCTGGATTTCGTTGTCGTTGTCATGGCTGAAACGGTCGGTGTCAAAAGTGGTGCGCGGAATGAAATTCAGTACCACGGACACCTCGTTGTGCGGACCGGTCAGGGCAGACACGGTATCCTGCGCCTGGGCGGCTGCGTCACGTAGCGTCTTCATGACCGTCTTCTTGTATAGGAACTCGCCGTGGGGATCGCCATGCTCTTTGGGCATGTAGCTTGGCTTGAGCGCATCGAGGTAGAGCATGCGACCGATTACCTCGTTTGCGGTGTAGCGACGGTCAAACGCGTCGCCCATAATCAGCTGGGCGAGGCTGCGCAGCTCTTGTTGATGTTCTGGCCTCTGTAAACGGTCGAGGATAAGATTGATGTTGTCGACCGCGCCGCAGCCGGTATTCCAGCCGTGTTGATGGTCGTCGATGTGCCCGCCGGAACCAAAGCCAATCTCGTTAAACAGCTTGACGACATATTTGATATCTTCTTCGAAACGCAATTTCTCGTTAAGGTTCTCACTCGCCACGATGCGGTGAGCCAGGGCAATGTGTGCTGTACCACCCGCCAGTTTCGGGCCGAGAGTGCGTTTTTGCATTTCGGGGTCTTGAGCCCAACCGGCGCGGATGCGCCCGTCTATGCAGCGTGTCGGCGCCCCATCGTCTTCAGGCACGATGTACCTCTCGATGTTTTCCCGCGCAAGCGCCTTTTCGACCCGCTTTTTAAACTTGGGGTCTTCATCGATACGCCGTTTTAAAGAAACGCCTTTGGGGTTCCAAATTTTCTCTTTAGGATAGGTAAAGACCAGCTTGGAGTATTTCCGGACTACGTCGCACAAAGGCGCGTCATAAACTACGACTGAGTATTTCATTTAGTCCACCTATATTGAATTATAACTGATTTAGTATATAATAATTTACACATTGACGGGTCGCCGGTTTGTGATATTTGTTACAATTATAACAAATTAGAAGGAGTGTATAAAGCAGCGATGGCAGAGCAAGAACTTATAGTAGAAAATTTCTTAGTCGAGAGGCCGGATCCTTTAAAAATGCCAGAAGTCGTAGGCTGCATTGACGATCGACCCATGTACAAGGTTGGCTTTTACTCAAAGCATGCTGGCGGTCCCGACGGATTTGGGCGCGATCTGGCAACTGGCCAAGAAGCGGACCGTCCCGGCACCTTTATTCGTAATAACCGACCAGTGCATAGGCTGAGTCTGGTAACGCATCGTCTGCTTAGGGGTTTTGGCACAGAAGCCTTTATGCATTGGGGTTGCGCCTCATTCGGCGAAGCTGTGGCCATTGACGAATTAGTTATAAACGAGCCTGACAAGGTTTTCGAACGCATACGCGTCTTCAGCCCTCAAATGCCACGGTCTCGTTTTGACCGGATACACGATGCTAAATTCCACCTTCTAAGCAGTGGCTTAATTTTACCTAGGGCACTCGCCGAAAGTGATATGCGCTACCACGTTGAAGAACCGGAAATGGCACTAGTTTCGCATAGACATCTTGTCGATAGCCCGCACAAGGCATCAGATTTTGTGATAGACCATGGCGTGCGTGCCCTTTGGGATACACGTGCTGCCTGGAGAGCAGGCACTCCGGCCTATTATTGGAATGGAGGAATCATGAGCGATATTGTTTTTAACACCATAAAGGACTCGCTGCCGCCTGAAGTGAGCGGCGTCAAACCTCAAACCTTCAAAGATGCAGCACGCACACGACACGCAGCCGCTAGCTTGGTCTTAGAAAAGGCGACCGGTGTAGAATTCACTTTTCACCATCGTACGGACTGATTGGTTGGCCGAAATAGCTTAAACTAGGAGTAGTATGCTTAAGGATTTTCGAAAATTCATCTTGCGCGGCAACGTCGTCGATCTGGCGGTGGCCGTGGTCATCGGCGCGGCTTTTAACTCCGTCGTACAGTCGTTGGTGAAGGACTTTATAACGCCGCTGATAACCGGCTTCAGCAGCAGGGGACAGCTGGTCCAAGGTGTGTGGCACATAACTGTCGGCGACAAGCATTTCCTTTTCAACTGGGGCGATTTTTTGAATACGCTGATTTCGTTCCTGATTGTGGCGGCTGTGGTTTTCTTTTTTGT
>DATIHM010000053.1:0-15683 GCA_035480695.1 Candidatus Saccharimonadia bacterium | reverse complement strand
GTCACCGTGTCGTTCCTGACCCTAGTTTCGCGGTCGAATGTTCCGTGTCCGGTTTCTATTTGTGGCGGTCGCTGCTGCAGCGTTTCCATTAAAAATCCCTCGGCCAAACGGGCGAGGGCAAAGACTACGAGTCTGTGTGCTCTTGCTCGAGAGGCTTGAAAAGCTGTATCGGACTTACTCGCTCAGATTGGCGGGCTTACCGTTGCGGCACAGTTCCCGATTCACACGGGATTCCAGCTCATACTGTTAATGTATTTAGTAGTTTAACAGCTGGCGGCAACGCTAGATATAGTATTAATTACTGCGGAACTGCTTGGGAAGAGGTGTTCTTTTTGAGGGCGTTCAGGCGTGGCATGAAGCTTTGGGCAGCGCCTTCCATGCCGAGGACTTTGAGCGCGCCGATGAGCACGTATAAGTGGTCGAGGCTGTTTTCGGCCAGCTCGCTGCCGGCGCTTTCGACCTGCGTGAAAGCGTGTTCGACCTTTTCTACCAACCACTTTTCCTGGGCCGGCGCGACCTGGTTGGTGGTGATTTTGGTTTTGGTCGGCTGGCTGGAGCCGACGACCTCGAGCGAGCGCGCCGAGTGGTCGCGTTTGCGCAGGTGGCCGCGTTTGATGAGACTGTTGACGTGCAGCGCCACAGTGGCGACAGACGTGTAGTTCAGGCCGGCCATGATTTCGCGGTAGCTCGGGCTGTAGCCGTGCTCGGTGATGAAGGCTTCGATGAAGCTCAGCAGCTCCTTCTGCTTTTTGGTCGGGCGGACTTTGCTTTCTACTGGTTCTTGGACCGGAGATTTTGGCGGTGTTTGTTTTTCGTTCATACCCTCATTATAGAGCTTTTGCTATTTTGGCAATAGCTCCGGATTGCCGTACTGGCACGTGCCGAGATTGGGCGTTGACGTCCCATTCAGCCGCCAGTTGAAGGGCGACAGCATAATCTTGATGTCAGCTCGCAGCTGGGCTTTATTCCTAGGGTGCTTAAGGAAACTAGGGGTTCGCGCGCCGATCAGCTTGTAGAGGACGGGCCTGGGCTGACCATCTGGCGCCCACGGGCTGGCATCCCAGTTGCCGCCGCTCAAACAGTTTTTGGTAGCCTTATACAAAAACCAGGCCTTGCGAACGACCAGAGGCAAATAGGCGATGCCTTCTCCTTGATTTTCAAAGGCTTCTTCTGAAGCCTCTTGGGCTTGCTCCATATCATTAACGTCGGTGGCGGTCAGCGTGGATGTATCGGCGTGTCCGCCGTTGGCCAGTTCCCTCGCGTTTTGGCAGGTGAACCCAGAAACCTCTCTGTCGCCCGACTCCGGAATCCAGAGACCGCTGCCCCCGCTGGTCCACTCCGCCGCATGCAGAAAGCCGAAATGCTTCAGCTCCCTAACGAATTTAACGACATTGTTGTTGGCGGGGTCTTGAGCACAAGTCACGACATCGTAGGTGTGGTCTCCCCAGGCCTTAGGATCGCGTTTGTGGCCCTTCCCCAACTCTGAGCGCAACTCCCGCATAAAATCGCGCGCGTACTGATCAGTGCCGTAGGCGAACTCCGTCGGTATGACCAGCGGTTCGCCCAGGCGCTTGGCCTGCTTGTCGACCTGGCGATATATCTGAACAGCTAGCTTGGTGCCGGCAATGTTGGTGTTGGTTGATTTGAGTATGGAGCCGTCTGGTAATTCCGGCTCGTTGGTGGCCGAAACCGCCATGAACTGGCCTTCCGACGCGATAGCTGACATGGTCATCCGAACAGCCTTGAGCGTCGTCTTGGAGCAGGTATCGACGTCAAAGCTGCTATTAGGCGTCGCCGTTCCAGGCAGGTATGGATTGCAGCTGTCTTGACCGCTGATATCCGTGACATCCTGGTTGTTCACGTCGATGGAAACGAAAACCGGAATCGGTCCCGCGCCCGGCTGCCAGCCCAGGTAGGCCTGAGAGGCCAGAATATAAGGCGCCAGCTTAGCACGGATGACGTTTGGATCCTTGTTAGGCGAAACACCGACCCTGAACCAGCTGGCGCGCTTAACCAGCTGGTTCCAGCCAGGGTTATTGACTGGTGTCGTGGTCGCGTCTTCAAAACCGGTACCAGAAAGGCCGATGGACTGTTGATCTGGGGTAGCGACTGGGTTTGCCTGGGCAACGGCTGGGCCAAGAGCAGCGACACTCAAGGCCGCTACCAGGCCGTGGCGGCCGGCTTCGATTAATCCACCCCTGGAAAATGTGTGAGGCCTCTCCATAGTATTTTATATAAAATACTATATTTTATTCAAAAAGTCAATGTACTGTTAACGAGCGGCGGGCTTTTTCCTCTCTGGGAAAACCCAGTATTTGTACCAGAACCAGCTCCAGACGGTGAAGAATCCGGCCGAGATGAAGAAGCCGATGTAGGGCGTGATGCCGATGGCGTTCAGGCCGCCGATGATGGCGTAATCCATGACGAAGCCTATGCTCTCGATGAAGACGTAGCGGCCGGCGTGTTGCATCTCGGTCAGGTGGTGTTGGTCGCCGAAGGCCCAGAAGCGCTGCACGATATAATTGAGCGACCAGCCGGTGGCGTCGGCCGCGATTTTGCTGGGCAGCCAATTCCACTTGAAGCCGGAATAACAGATGGCGAAAACGGCGTAGCCGGTCCAGAAATAGAGCGTGCCGCCGGCCATGTACTTGGCGAACCGCTTGAGCCAATCCTTATCTGGCTTTTTCATGCTCGGCCTTGGCTTTGGGGTTAGGTGCCAGTGCCACGCCGGCTAATCCCCACCAGACATAGGCCAACGTGTCGTCGGCCCAGGCGTGCGAAAACAGGTTGATGAATGTCAGGCCAATCAGGCTCGCGAACAAGCTGAGCGCCAGCGGGTCGTCACGCCGCAGGAAGAGCAAGTAGCCGACACCTGCGTTGATGAGAACGAAGAGCGCCAGGCCTATCCAGCCGGTTTCCTGGCCGATCTGAACGTAGTAGTTTTCGGCGATGCGCACCGGATGGCCGGTGTTGTAGTAGCTGGCCGGGCCGGCCGTGCCTGGGCCGTCTCCGCCGGGGTGGTGCCAAACGTCGTGTAGGCCGGCCCGCAGCGCCTTCAGGTGGCCTTGGTCAGATGTGGCCGCCACGGCCGAGTTCTTCTGGGTGTGGAAGATGAGGTTCTGGTATTTGATGTCATGGCGAAAAGCCAGCGCGACTATGGCCGCGATTACCAGCATGCCGCCGGTAACGAACAACGCCAGGCGCTGTGTTTTCGGCGCCAGGTGGCTCAGGAACAGTACCACGACCACGCTCAGCGCGGCGCCAATCCAGGCGCTGCGCGAAAAACTGAAGAAGAGCAAAACCACCGAGCCGGCCATCAGCAGTGCCTGGCCCCAGTTACGTCCGTTGCGCACCAGCAAAACCGCCAGCAGACTTATCGGCACCAGCAGGTACGCTCCGAGTGGATTGGCGCCGCGCAGCGTCGAAGCGAACCGCACATAATGCGAGTTATGGTTGATGGTCTCGAACGGCGGAATCGTGTTCGGCCCGTAACCGAAATGCCTCAGGAAATCATGCGGCAACACGAAAATCTGCAGCAATCCGAAAACCACCACGCCGATGGCCGGATAAATCACCAGCCATTGCCAATGTATCCTTAGCCGCCCCATCCGTAGCGCCACCGACCAGGTCACCAAAAAGAAGGCCAAAAACCGCAGGTTGACGATGAGACCGTAGCCCAGCGCTTTGGCCGTGACATCGTGCTGGTTCAGCGCCAGCAGTCCCCAGGCGATGTTCAGCGCCATGTAGCACAGGATCGTCCAGACCAGCCGGCGCGAAAAAGTATGGTAGCGGATCTTGGTATCGAACAGGTACAGGTAAACCACGCCGATGATACAGATGACTAACAGCACTTCCTTCCAGAGGCGCAGCGCAGTGTAATGGCCGATCAGGCTGGAGCCCCAAACAGTCAACAGCGCATGGAAGGGTACCAAGAAAAAGATGACCATGGTCAGCAAGCTGACCCACGAAAGCACCGCGTACTTAACTGCCGAGGTTCTCATAATGCTACAATCAAGTATAGCTTACCCGGGATTTTCATGAAGAATAACGCTTCGCTCGTCTACAACGTCTGTCTCATTATCGGCGATGCCCTGGCCTTGACGCTGGCCTTCACTATCGCCTACATCTTGAGGGTCACGCTCAACCACACGCCGCTGAGCGCCGCTGTTCACGCCCACACCTACATCGCCATCCTCATAAGCCTGTTGCCCTTCTGGATTTTGATTTTCGGCCTGCTCGGCCTCTATAACCACCGCGTCTACGAAAAGCGTTTCACGGAGCTGGGCCGGCTGCTGGTCGGGTCATTCCTGGGCATCCTGTTCGTCATCAGCTACAGCTACATGACAGACACGGTGATTTTCCCTGCCCGGCTGGTGACGGTTTACGGTTTCGGATTGGCCTTTCTTTGTGTGCTGGTTTTCCGCACGCTGGCACGGGGCATCCGGCGGCAGCTGTTCGCTTATGGGGTCGGCATCAACAACGTGCTGCTGGTCGGCGACACCAAGACGACGCACCGGCTGATTTACGCGCTGCAGAATACGGATGTCAGCGGTTACCGGGTGCGAGGCGTGGTGGGCGGAATCAAGCATCCGCTGCGCTATGATGCGCCTTACAAGCAGTACAAGAGCTTCGCCGAGGCCGTCGGGCACATCCGTCAGCTTCACACCATCATCCAGACCGAGCTTTATGCTGACACCGAGAGCAATGACGAAATCGTAACTTATGCGCAGGAAAAACACGTCGCCTACCGCTTCGTGCCCGGCAACAGTGAGCTGTTCATCGGCAAAATCGAGGTCGACCTGTTCCACTCGGTGCCGATTATCGCCGTGCACCAGACGGCGCTGATCGGTTGGGGCCGTGTCGTGAAACGGCTGACCGACATCTTTCTGGGCGGGCTTTTCCTGCTGGTCGCCTCACCCTTCATGCTGGTCATCGCAATTCTGGTTAAGCTCGGCGGCGGGCCGGTTTTCTTCCGCCAGGTGCGCTTGACGCGCTTCAACACGAAGGTGAAGATCTTTAAATTCCGCACGCTTAAGAAGCGTTACAACGGGCTGACGCCAGAGGAGGCTTTTGCCAAAATGGAGCGGCCCGACCTCATTAAAGAGTACCGCGACAACGGTGACTATTTGCCGAATGACCCGCGCTTGACGGCGTTCGGGCGCTTTTTGCGGCTTTACAGTTTGGACGAACTGCCGCAACTTTTCAACGTGGTGCGGGGCGATATTTCATTAGTCGGACCGAGAGCGCTAGTGGAGTTCGAGTTGGACAAGTACGCCCAGAAAAACCTGATTTTGAGCGTCAAATCCGGCCTGACCGGCCTGGCCCAGATTTCCGGCGTCAACGACCTGAGTTTCGCCGAACGCCGCAAACTCGACCTGTTCTACGTGCAGAACTGGAGCTTCTGGAGCGACATGGTCATATTGGCCAAGACGTTCTGGGTGGTACTGTTCCACAAAGGCGCCCGCGGATGAGTGCGGACTCGGGAAGCAAAAATTTGAAGGTTGCGATCGTCTGCGATTGGCTGACTGGCATCGGCGGCGCCGAGCGCGTCGTCTACGAGCTGCACAAACTCTACCCTGATGCGCCGATTTACACCTCGCAGTACGACCCGGGTGCCATCGATTGGTTCAACGAGGTCGACGTGCGCACCACGTGGCTGCAGAAGCTGCCGAAAAGCCTCAAGAAATTCCTGCCACTTTTGCGCGCCTGGACTTTCAGCCGGCTGGATTTGAGCGAATACGACCTGGTGATTTCGTCGAGCGGCGCCGAAGCCAAGGGCGTGCACACTGGCCCGAACACGGTCCACATTTGTTACTGCCATTCGCCGACGCATTATTATTGGATCCGCCACGACGAGTACCTGGAGAAACCGGGTTTCCCCTTTGGATTGAACTGGTTAGCGAGGCTGGGGCTGAAACTGCTCATCGGCCCGCTCAAACGCTGGGACCGTCACGCCGCCCAGCAGCCCGACTTCATGATTGTCAATTCCAGCCACACGCAAGCGATGGTCAAGCGTCACTACAAGCGCGATTCGCACGTCATCTGGCCACCGGTCGAGGTTGACCGGTTCAGGCTGCGCGGCCAGGGCCAGGCGCCGCTGCGGCACGGCTTCGTGGTGGCCGGCCGGCAGACGCCGTACAAGCGGTTCGACCTGGCCATCCAGGCTTGCGACGAGCTCAAAGTGCCGCTTATCGTCGTAGGCGACGGGCCCGACCACAAGCGCCTGGAGCGGCTGGCCAACAAACTGCCCGGCCGCGGCACGACCTTTTTGAGCGGTGTCAGTGACCATGACATCGTCGAGCATTTCCAGACAGCGCTCGGTTTCATCATGCCTAACATGGACGATTTCGGAATCGTCGCCGTCGAGGCCATGGCTGCCGGCACGCCGGTTATCGCCTACAACAAAGGCGGCTCGCTCGATTACGTCATCCCGAACAAGACCGGCCTGTTCTTCGAACGTCAGACCGCCAAAAATCTGGCCGGCGCGCTCGAAACCGCCGCCAGCAAAAATTGGGACCATCCGGCTATAGCCGAGCACACCGACCGATTCTCGGTGGCGTCCTTCCGCAAAAACATTCAAAATTACATTAAGGAATGCCTGAAGGGACAGGTATAATAGTCGCATGTGCGGCATCGTCGGTTACATCGGCCAGAAGCCCGGCAAGCAGATCGTTTTGGACGGGCTTGAGGCGTTGGAATACCGTGGTTATGACTCGGCCGGAATCGCCCTGGTCAATGGCGACCAAAGCCAGCTGTTCAAGCAGGTCGGCCGCGTGTCCGGCCTGGTCGAAGAGGTCAAAGACCGGCCGTCGGAAGCCGGGTTGGTTATAGGCCACACCCGCTGGGCGACCCACGGCGGCGTGACCGAGCCGAACGCCCATCCGCAAGTCAGCAACGATGGCAGCATTTTCGTCGTACATAACGGAATCGTCGAGAATTTCGCCGAGCTGCGCCAAAAACTCGAGGCCGAAGGCTACCATTTCGATTCGCAGACCGACACCGAGGTCGTGCCCAACCTGATTGATTATTACTCCAAGCAGCTGCCGAGCCTCGAGGACGCCTTCCAGGCCGCCCTCGCCGACGTGCGCGGCGCCTATGCCATCGCGGCCATCTCGACGCGCGAACCTGGCAAACTGTTCGCCGCCCGCCTGTCCAGCCCGCTGGTCATCGGCGTCGGCGAGGGCGAGCACATCCTGGCCAGTGACCCGTCGGCCATCATGGAGCACACCAAAAAAGTCATCTACATGGAAGATTACGACCTGGCTGTCATCACGGCCGACAAGGTCGAGGTGACCAACCTCAAAGAGGGTAAACCGACCGAGCCTAAGGCTGAGCTACTGGACTTCGACAACGAAAAGGCCATGCTCGGCGACTACCCGAACTTCATGCTCAAAGAGATTTTCGAGGCGCCGGCCACCATCAAGAACGCCACGCTCGGCCGCGTGCGGCCCGACCAGAACCTGGTCAAACTGGGCGGCCTGGAAAGCGTCCTGCGCCAGCTGCAACACATCGACCGCATCGTCATCGTGGCCATGGGCACTTCTTATAACGCCGGCCTGGTGGGCGAGTACCTGATTGAGGAATTGGCCGGCATCCCGGTCGAAGTCCAGCTGGCCAGCGAGTTCAACTACCGCAACCAGCCGTTTTCGCGTGGAACCGTCCTGCTGGTCATCTCCCAGTCCGGCGAAACCGCCGACACGATCGCATCGATCAAAAAAGTCGAAGATTACGGCGCACTTCGCCTGGGCGTCGTCAACGCCATCGGCAGCACCATCGCCCGCATGACCGACGCCGGCGTCTACTGCCACGCCGGCCCTGAGAAGGCAGTCGCCAGCACCAAGGCTTTCATCGCCCAGGTGACCGTTTTGTCTCTCATCGCCCTAAACCTGAGCGACGGCAAATACGAGCACGCCCACGAGCTGCTCGAGGAATTCGACCGGCTGCCCGATAAGGCCCAGGCCGTGCTCGACCAGGCCGACAAAATCAAGCAGATCGCCGAAAAGTACGCCGACTACCAGGACTTCTTATTCATAGGTCGTCACAATGCCTTCCCGTCCGCGCTCGAAGGCGCCCTAAAGCTTAAAGAGGTCTCGTACATCCACGCCGAGGGCTATGCCGCCGGCGAAATGAAGCACGGCCCGTTAGCCATGATCGACGAGAACTTCCCCACCTTCGCCATCGCCACCGATTCGCCGCTGCTAGAAAAAACTTATTCCAATATACAGGAAATCCGTGCCCGTAAAGGCCCGGTCGTCGCCGTGGCCACCGAAGGAAACGACCACATTGCCAGCCTTGTCGACGATGTCATCTACGTGCCGCCGACGCTGGAACAGCTGCAGCCCATCCTGCAAGCCGTGGCCACGCAGCTTTTTGCCTATTACATCGCTACCAAGAAGGGCTTGGACGTCGACCGCCCGCGTAACCTGGCCAAATCCGTCACCGTCGAATAGTCAGCTGGCGTGCAGGATGGCTTCGACAGCCAGGGCCGTTTCCTGCCAATGCGAAATCTGGATGCTATCAATGCCGAACGCCTTGACCGGATAGTCGTTGCCGCCTGGCTGCAGACGGTCGCCGATGAACAGGATGTCTTCTTTGGCGATGTCAAGCATTTCCATCAGCTTGCGCATGCCGTAGGCTTTATCGATGCCTTTTTTGGTGACGTCTATGGAGGTCACGCCGCCGACGCGCACTTCGAATTCCGGAATCAACGGCGCAATGTAATCGCGCAACTCGTTCTTCTTTTTGTTGTCGGGGTCCCAGGCTTCTTTGATTTCGACACCTTTGGGGCCGAGCTCATCCACGATATCTTGGCCGAGCACCGAGAAAGTCACCTGGCTGCCACGGTCTTCGACGGTTTCGCCGTAGGTTTTCTTGGCGCGGTAGCCCAGATCGTCAAAACCTTTGTTGAGCGCAATGATGATTTTTTTCTTTTGCTCTTCCGTGAAATCTTCGGCGTAGACCTTGCGCCAATCCTTGCTGGCCAGGTCATAGATATAGTAGCGCGTGCCGCAGGTCGGCATGATGTGCAGGTGCTCGAGCTGCATCGGTTCGGCGTTGAGGTTGCTGATAAGTTGCTTCTGGAATTGCTCGAACTTGCCGCCCGAGATGACGCACACCTGGAACCTTTCGAGCAGCTGGCGCAGCAGCTCGGTCATGCGGTCGTCGGCCGGCGATTTGCTCGGCGCCAGGGTGCCATCCAGGTCAAAGGCGATAAGCTTCTTCACGAATCCTCCTTTTTTAAGCGCTTGCTGACGTCACCGACTCTCTGGGCGTAGGTTTTCTTGGTGACCAGGATACCGTTCTTGGTGGCCACGACGGCCACGTTGTCGAGGCCGATAACAGCCACCGGCAGGTCTTGGTCGTTGCGGACATAGCTGTTGGTCACCTGCTCGACTTCGATTATGCCGCCTTGCAAGTAGTTGCCCTCTTCATCTTGTTCGCTAGCGCCGTGCAGGTCGAGGAACGAGCCGACATCGAGCCAGTCGAATGTGCCCGGCACTACCAGGCCGTCCTTGACCTTTTCGGATAGCGCTTTGTCGATGACCTGGTTTTCGAAGCCCAGATACGTCTCGGTTACATCGTCGCTCTTCAGCAAAGCCTGGTATTCACGCCACAAGGTGGGATTATGCTCTTGGATTTCGCGCTCCAAAGTTGGGCGCGTCACCACCATGTAGCCGGTGTTCCAGAGGTAATCGCCACTGCGGAAATATTTGGTGGCCGTCGGCCGATCCGGCTTTTCAACGAATTGCTTCAGCTCGAAGGCCGATTTGAAGCCGTTCTGGAGCCGGTCGCCCTTTTCCATGTAGCCCATGCCGGTTGAGGCGTGGGTAGGCTCGACGCCGACGAAGGCGATTTTTTCGAGCTTTTCAGCCAATTCGGCGGCCAAGTTGGCAGTGCTGGCAAAGCCGCGTGTGTCACGGATGACATGGTCGGACCACAGAAAGAAAATGGCCTGATCTTCGAGGCCGCGGCGGTTGATCTCGTTCAAAGCAAGCAAGAAGCACGACGCGGTGCCACGCCGGGCCGGCTCAACCAAAATGTTTTCGGCCGGAGCTTCGGCGGCCAGCTGTTCTTTGACGTGGTCAGCATGTGACGCTTCGGAAACCACGAAGATGTTTTCGGGCTCGGCGACTTTGCGCACACGCGCGTAGGTGTTCTGCAGCAGGCTGCGCTCGTTGGTCAGGCTGAGCAAGTGTTTTGGGTAATCAGGCGTCGACAGCGGCCAGAGGCGCGTGCCGGAGCCACCCGCGATAATTACGACTATCATGCAACCCTATTTTACACTATCCGGCTTAACTGCCGAGCGCCGTGTGGTCGGTCAGGACCGTCCGCTTGAGGATGGGACGGGCTATGGATGCCGCCTTTTCAAGCCTTTCCACCCGGCGCGCCGCTTCTTCAGTATCACCCGGGCTCAACCCGCGCAAAACGCCGGCCGTTACCATCAGCAACATCATCTCTTGCCGGGAGCGTTTGCGATTGTCAGGCTCGGATAACGCCAAAACAGAGATGTTCCCTGCCAGTAGTCGCCTAGCGGTATACTCGGTCCGAATAGCCTGCAAGCGATGCACAATGATAAGCGTGTCCTTTTGTCTTAATAGTGGCGCGGAATTGATTACGTTAGATAGGATGCTGTGCGAGGCTTTTTCAATCTCGCCAGCCTTTGGGGACATGCCGGCACTGATGGCAATATCTTTCATAATTTGAGCCTCGTTTTGGCTCTCACCCAATTCCGGAGCCATCAACGGATAGCCGCCGCTGAAAACCACCGGTCCTGTGCCGAGGTTTTGCGAAAGCCAACCGGCGACTTCGGCCCGCTCCCTGGTCTGCTTCGAAGGTGTACCATCCGGATGCAAGCCAGCACTTAAAACGAGTAGTTGTCTCTCGGCAATCAACATGGGAAATAATTATATAACTTGGATGCTATTGATTCAATTTTGTGGCATGGTGGTCGTGCGGCTTGTGGTGCCATATGACATTCTTTTTCAGCAGGAAGTTCCAGAGCAGGCCAACGATGGCCGCCAGCGCCAGCGCAAAGAAATGGCCGAGGAAAATCGAGAACAGCGCGAAGAACACGACCGTCAAGAGTGACGCGAACGAATTGCTGACCAGGTAGGCCTTGTAACGCTGGCCGAAGCTCAGATGGTATTTGTGCACCGTTTCGTCGATGCGGTAAGTCCAGCGGTCGTGCAGCAGAAAAGTGACCTGTAGAGCCACTAACGCGGCGATAACTTCGGCCACGACCTTGTTCAGGCCGAAAGACGATATGCAAAGCTTCAGGATGCCAAAGTTTACGACAAAGCCGACTCCACCGATGATACCGAACTTAAGCGTCAGCTTTTTGTTGCGGTAAATGTCGTAAATCTGTTCCCTCATGCGCTATAGTGCAAACTTGTATTTAAAGAGCATGTACAGGCAATCCAGCCCGTCTTTGATGCCGATTTTCTTGCCCTGTTGTTTGGTACGGCCATTGAACCTGATGGGTCCTTCGTTAATGGTTATGCCACGCTTCAGCAGCTTGCTGACCAACTCGGTGGCGTAGCCGAAACCTTCGGATGTCATGTCGAGCTCGCGCATGATGTCAGTGCGTACCATCTTGTAGCAGGTGTGCATGTCAGTTATGGCCGTGTTGTAGAGCCGGCGCAGCACGAAGTTGTAGAAGCGGTTGGCGTAGTAGTTGGCCTTGGGCATGTTTTTGAATTCACCTTTGAAGCGCGAGCCGTAGATGGCGCGGTGGCCGCCGGCAACAGCTTTGTCGAGCAGCGCCGGGATGTCGGCCGGGTCATACTCGAGGTCGGCATCTTGTACGATAAAATATTTGCCGGCGGCGTGCTCCAGCCCGGTCTTGATGCCGGCGCCCTTGCCGCGGTTGCGCTCGTGAGACAATACTTTCAAATCGACGTCGGAGCTGGCGAAAACCTTACTAAACTCCTCGATAATTTGTCGGGACTTGTCTTTGGACATGTCATCAACCACCAGCACTTCATAAGCTTTTATCGGCAATGATGTCACCTTTTCGAGCACGTGCTTAATGGTCTTTTCCTCGTTATAAACCGGAACCAAAATGCTGAGGATAGGCTGGCTCATTTTTCGGCGACCAGGACAGCGTTTTTGCCGATCAGTTTTTTAGACAGCGGGTGGAAGGCCCGGCTGACAGGAAAGGCTATGCGGTCGTACAGCCGCACGGAGCCCGGCGTCAATGTGCCACTACCGCCGACCCATTTGTAAACCAGCGCCGCCCCGAAGCCGAGCGGGTCATAATAATACAGGCCGCGGATTTTCAGGCCGCCTTGCTGGGCCATCTGCTTGAGCCGTTTAGTGCGATAGCGGCGGTAGTGGCCAACTTGCTCATCCATGGATGAAAACAGCGCCTGGTAAGCAGGCACGTAAATGACAAGTCGGCCGCCCTTCTTGAGCGCCTCGCGCAGCTTGGCGATTTCGGCGAAATCATCTTCGATGTGCTCGAACACGTTCAGGGCGTAAATTACGTCGTAGGTGTTCGGCTTGAGTTCCTTGTTGCTTTTCAGTACTTTGAAGCCGGCTTTTTTGAGTTCGCCCTGTAACGCTTCGTCGGGCTCCAGGCAATCCGGCGTGACGTAGTGCTCTTTCAGCATTTTGGCGTAGGTGCCCGAGCCGGCGCCGAAATCCAGCACCTTGGCGTTTTTCTTTTTCAGCTGGCGCAGAATCAAGCTGATTAAGAAATTGTTATAATTGACGGCTTCCGTCATGGCTTCCAGGTTTTCGCAGCCAGTATAAACAAAGGTTTTTTTGCTCAAAGTCGCTCCACTTCTTAACATAGATTGTAACATTAATGGACGCCTGTTAAGGCGACGTTGACGTAATCATCACATCAGCGGTCAAGGGTTGGAGGACAGCACGCCGCCAAGCGACGTCCAGCCGGACCAGCTGCCATTATAGGAGGATTGCTGCAGGCTGCTGTCGGTGGCGCCGGCGAACACGTCAAGCTTACCGGAGCCTTGCGTTGAGACGGATGGTGTCGAGGTAAGTGTGCCGCCGAGCGACGACCAGCCCGTCCAGCTGCCATTATAGGAGGATTGCTGCAGGCTGCTGTCGGTTGCTTCCGAAAAGACATCGATGCGGTTCTGGGCCCAGGATACGGCGGCCGGGCCGGTGGCAAGTGTGCCGCCGAGGCCTTCATAACCGGGTGACCAACCGCCGTTCGAGAACCAGCGGTGCCAGAGCTGGTTGTCGGTGCCGCGGACGAAGACGTCGAGGCGGCCGACCGACCACGAGGCGACGGCCGGGTTTGACGACAAGCCGCCGCCGAGATTTTCCCAGCCCGGCGACCAGCCGTTGGTATACCAGCGGTGCCAGAGCTGGTTGTCGGTGCCGCGGACGAAGACGTCGAGGCGGCCGGGGCTCCAGGTGGTAGCGGCCGGGGCCGAGGCTAAAGCGCCTCCGAGCGCTTCCCACCTTGACCAACCGTTTTCGTACCACATATGCCACATCTGGCCATCATTGCCTTTGGCAAATACATCAAGCCGTCCTGGACCCCAAGATGTCACCGTCGGGTTAGAGGCCAGCACGCCGCCAAGTGATTCCCAATTCGACCAGCTGCCGGCAAAGTAACGGTGCCAGAGCATGTTGTCGGAACCGCGCACGAAGACGTCGATTCGGCCTGACGCCCAAGACACCGAAGCCGGCCCCGAGCCGACCCCGGTAACGGTTATGGTGCTGCCGGTGGTCGAGTTGATAACGTTCGCCTGGTCGGTGCTGCGCACCACGGCGTTGCCGTCGCTGCAACTGTTGGCGTCAAACAGGCATCCGAAGGTCAGGCCGGCTGATCCGGCAGACAGCGCCTTGAAGGTAATCGTGGCAATCAGTTGGCTGCCAGATGTTGCCGTACCCAGGTCGCCTCTAACAAAGTCTATCTGGCCACTAGTGACGTTCTGGCTGATATTGGTGTCGAACGGGCTACCGGTATAGTCGATGCCGACGAACTGTAGCTTGGTATTAGGGTAATCCAGCTTTACCTGCGCGACATTCACGGTGTCGGTACCGCTATCTTCGCGTACGGCTATATTGACATTCGAGCCGACGGCCAGGTTCTGGCTGGATGGCAAAAGCGACATCTGGCCGGTCACCGCGAAAGCCGGGCTCGCCACGGCCAGCAATTCCGCCAGGATAATTACAAAACTGGAAAGTAGGAGTGTAGAGCGTCGGGAAATCTTGTTTATTGACATCAGCAAATCGTTACTGCTTATGTCAAATTATAGCACGGAGGTGGCCAGCGGTCGTACCCAGCCCATGTGATATGATTGACCAGTCGTGAAGGTCCGTTCACAGAAATCATCTTTGAGGGTGGTCGCCGCGCCCGTCGCTGTTGTTTTCGTCGTCTCGGCCTTTCTGGTAGTCCTTAACCTGCTGACCATCCACCACTTTCGGCCATATAACAGCGACGACGTTTCCTGGCAGAACATCTTGCTCACCTGGCGGCCGCACAACGGGCACCAGGTTATCCTGGGCGGCTCCGATAGTTTTATCGTCAAGGTTCCTTTTTTCTGGCTTCTCGGCCACTTCTTTGAACCAAGCCGCCGGCTGATTTTTGCCGAAGCAACCTTTTTCGCCCTGCTCAGCCTCTCCCTTTATTACTACGCTTTCCTTTATTTCTTGAAGAAACTGAAAATCGAGCGGACTTATCTGACGCTGTTGCCGTTCGTATGGTTCGCCAGTTTCGGTTTTGGCATCGGCCAGATGTCGCTGAATCCGATATTACGCAATTTCGAGCTCGGCCTGTCTTTCGTATATTTCGCACTGGCGGCGAAACTTTATTATAAGGAGCTCGACGGCCTGTCAAAGTGGGTCAATTGGCCTATCGGTATCTGTGCTACGGTGTTGGCCGGGGTGCTGGTTTTCAACGACCCATACTTCTTGTACTTCACGCTCGGGCCAATCGCGCTGCTTTACCTGTACCTGTACATTACAAAGCGGGTTTCGCGCGCTAAGGCCGGGCTGCTGGCCGGAAGTATTTTGGCCAGCATGGTTGTGGCGAAAGCCGTGGAGGTGCTGGCCGGCAAGGTCGGGTTGCACCTGGCATTCAAACAGCCCATCCAGTTCGTGACGTTCGACGGACTCTGGAATAACGTCTCGCTGGCCATTCATGGCCTGCTCGTGATTTTCGGGGCGGATTTCTTTGGCCAGAACGTCCTCTCCTTGAATAGCGTGAGCGCCTTTCTGGATTTGGTAGTCCTAGGGCTGCTGGGTCTCCAGCTAGTAAGGACCATCAAGTCTTGGAGGGGTAGCAAACTGCTGGACAAGCCTAGCGACCTGCTCTTATGGCGCAGTTTCCTGGTCGGCGTAACCCTTTTGGTTTTGGCAGTTTATATTTTCAGTAACGTGGCGGTGGATCTATACAGCTATAGGTACCTCATCATCAGCGTCTACGCTTTGGTGCTGTTCCTGGCCATCAGCCTAAGGTCGGCCAGGTATCAAGGGTGGATTTATGGGTTACTTTGCCTGGCGATAGTGGGTAATTTTCTCTTGTTCTTCAACCATAATGCCGGCGCCCAACCGGGTTCGGCCAATAACGTGGCCAATAGCGAGAACAAATTCCTGATTGATACGCTGGCCAGCACTGGGATTACCAAGGGATACGCCACTTACTGGGACGGCAACATCAACTCCTATCTTTCCAAAGGGCACACTGAGTTCCTGCCGATAATCTG
>DATIHM010000052.1:0-2747 GCA_035480695.1 Candidatus Saccharimonadia bacterium | reverse complement strand
GGCTTCCCGCGGCTACAATCAACCGCCTTAGAGCCGCTGTATTTCGCCAACTACCTAATGGTGCCGCTTTTGATCGGCCTAGCCTTACAAATCTCTGGGCTAATGAAAAAGCGCTGGGAGCTGATTGTGTTAGGAGTTATTGGCCTGGCTTTTTTACTTACCCAATCACGCGGCGGTTACTACAGCTTGCTGGCCGGCATGATCTTCTTGGCTTGGTTACTGTGGGGGAAGCTAAAAGTCTGGCTGGCGAGCTACTACAAACAACTGCTCTTGGCCGTGATCGGATTACTGGTCATCAGTCTGGCAACTGTAGCTGCCTCGTCACTAAAAACTAATCATAACCTAACCAGCGCACCGCATTATTTAATCCAGCTATTCTCCACCAAACTGACCGAAACCGGCAGCTTTACCGAGCGTGTGCGTGATCAGGAGCTGGCTTTTAGCATCTTCAAAAAGCATCCGCTACTAGGAGTTGGTATCGGCGGCTTTGGAAGTAGCGTGTACGGCTGCACTGTTGGTAAGTGCGTCTATAGGCCCAACAACCAGGCGCTCGAGGTGCTGGCCGAGGGCGGCATCGTCGGCTTTTTGGCCTTCCATGCTTTCTTGCTATCGATCCTGTACTACGGCTACCGTGTAGTTCGCCGGAACAAGGGACTGCAAATGGCTCTGGCGGCCGGGCTGACTGCAGCGATCGTCGCCATGGTCATCCAGTCGCAAAGCTTCTCGGGCTTTTTGTGTTGCCTCACTCACCCTTGGGCTGATTTAGCGATTCTGGCCGGGATTGGATCGTTGCCTGCCGCAATCGCTGAGGCCAAAAAATGAAGATTGTGCTAGATGGTCGCATTTACGGCACTGGCTGGACCGGTATTGGTCGCTACACCGAGCAAATAATTACCGAGCTGCAAAAACTCGATCACGACAACGAATACATCGTTTTGTTGCGAAAGGACGTTTACCAAAGTTGGCAGCCGGCCGCCAGAAACTTTAAAAAAGTGCTGGCCGACTACAAGCCTTACGGGTTTAAAGAACAGACCCTACTCCCCCTTCGTCTCTACTTTATGCGGCCCGATCTGGTGCACTTCTTTCACTTTGCAGTGCCAGTCGCCTACTTTAAAAAGTACGTCGTAACAATTCATGACCTGACTTTAGTTGAGTACAAAAATATTCGAGGGAGCGGCTTCAAAAAGCTGATTTACGAAATTAAGTACTGGTTGATGCGATGGGTCATCGGTCGTGCTGCCAAGGCTTCCCGAGCTGTCATCACACCGACGGACTGGGTCAAACGACAGATTATTGAGCAGTACCATGTCGATGAGAAGAAAGTGACCGCCACGCATGAAGCTGTCGATCCACTGTCGGCCCAGCCTGCGTCGATTGAAGCTCTTGGCGTTAAACAACCGTTCTTGCTTTATTTGGGCAACGCTTATGAATATAAGAACTTGCCGCGTCTGATCGAGGCTTTCGCTAAATTAAACCGGCTGGAGTTGTCACTAGTGCTGGCTGGCAAGAAAGATTATTTCTACCAAAAGCTCGAGGAGTCACTTAGCGAATTTAACCTGGACAATCGGCTAATTTTTACCGGTTTCGTTAATGATGGCCAAGCGATGAGCTTGTACAAACAAGCCGAGCTGTTTGTCTTCCCCTCGCTAGCCGAGGGCTTTGGTCTGCCGGCGTTGGAAGCAATGGCCCAGGGCACGCCAGTACTATCATCGAATGCCAGCTGTATGCCCGAAGTTTATGGCGATGCGGCCGCCTATTTTGATCCGCTGGACGAAAGCGACATAGCCAAGCAGATCGAGAACTTGCTAGACGACCATCAGAAACGAGCCGAACTCAGCAAACGTGGCTTAGAACACGTCAAAAAATTCTCGTGGCAAAAAACCGCCACACAAACGCTAGAGGTTTACAAAAAATCATAAGTTAACTGCCTATGCTTGCAGTGCTTGCTCGCTTTATTTATGTTGAGTAAGTAGTTCATATATGGCACCAACAGACTACCGGAGGTGATTGAACGGTGCTGGGGGCAAAAAACGGGGGACGGCTTTGGCCGCTCCTTTTGTGCTCAATTGTCTTGGCTACCGGCTGGTTAACACTGGCCCAAGGGGGAGTAGCCGAGGCGGCGCAGCCTGCAGCTTGCTCGGCCGTCAATTTGGCGGGCGGGGCGGCTGGCTGCTATCCAGACGGCACGGTGTTGGTTTCAACCGACGGCACCGTCATCTACCGCATCATGGGTGGTAGTTACTACCTAGTACCTGACGCTCGTCAGATCAACGCTTGTCTGGGCGGGCAGGGTGCGGTGCGGCCGATGACTGTGCCAGAGTTCCAACTGATGTCGCGGCTATACAGCTTTGCCGGTGATTTCAACTGCCCATTCCCGCTAGACTATCCGGCACGAACCCTGATGCAGGGCTCAGGACCGGGCGTCTGGTTACTCGACCAAGGCACCCGCTGGGGAGTCCCCGATGAGCAGACCTTGGATTGTTGGGGCGGCTGGGGCGTCGTGCGCCGTGTCAGTGATGCCGAATTCCAGCAGATGCAGAATGAGTACCCGGACGGCGGCACGTTGCCACATTGTGGTCCCCCGCCGGGTGACGAGCGCGCCGGCGGTTCGGTAGCCTGGGCTAGACAACAGATCGGCAAGTCAACACTGCCGGACGGCTGGAGCGCCAATGGCTATTGCGACCACTTCGTGGCGTTGGCCTACGGCATGCCCAACAGCGGCCACAACACTGCCATCGAGCACTACC
>DATIHM010000051.1:0-7457 GCA_035480695.1 Candidatus Saccharimonadia bacterium | reverse complement strand
GGCTGGCTGCTATCCCAAGCCGGTGGGTTTTCCGGCCGATGGTTGCGGTAAAGGAACGGCTGCTTGTTCCTGGCGGCCTCTTCGCGGAAAGCCTGCACCTCTTCGGGCGTGTACGGGTCGGCGTAGGCCCGTCCGGCGTCAACGAGTTGCCGGGCGTGCTTTTTATAAATAGCCAGTCGCTCACTCTGGCGATAAGGCTGGTATGGGCCGCCTATGTCCGGCCCTTCGTCGTAGTCGAGCCCGAGCGCTTTCAGGCACTCGATTATGTGCTGTTCCGAGCCAGCCACTTCCCTGTTCTTGTCGGTATCTTCGATGCGCAGGATGAATTGGCCGCCGGCGTGCCTGGCGGTGAGCCATGCGAAAACCGCCGTGCGGATGCCGCCGACATGCAGATATCCGGTCGGGCTGGGCGCGAATCGCGTCCTGACGTCACTCATGTCCACATTTTACAGGCTGGTGGCGAGTTCGACTAGTTGGCGGTCGCTCAAGGCGCCGTTGGCTGCGACGTTGTACCAGATGCCGCCGTTGATCCAGGTGGCGTTGTGGTTGCCGTAGATGTAGATGACGTTGCCGTTGGTGGCGATGGTCTGGTAATTGGGGTCTTGCGAGGCGACGAAGTTGTCGCGCAGCTCGGTGCTGTCCCACTCGGAAGCTTTCTGGGTGATGGTGTAGTTGCGAGCGTCGGTGCTGCTCTGGAACTGGGTGGCCACGGTTCCCTTGCTGGAATTGACGGCCGATTGGCTGAAGCCTGCCGGCTTGAAGTCGGGCAACCGGGCGCTGAAGCCTGCCTTGGCCGAAGCGACCGATAACTGGGCGCCGTTCAGGTTGTTGGCTGCGACTACGGTCAGCACGCCGACGGCCAGTGTCACCACCGCCACGACGCTGAGCTGTCTCTTGAGATTGGTGTGTTGGCGTTTGAGAGGCTTCTGCTCGTGCGAGCGGGCCTGACGTAGACCGTGTTCGAGGACGTCGTTTGTCGTGCGGGGCCGGGCTGGCTGGGGAGCGGATCCGAGCACGTCCATGACGCCTGCCCGGGCCTGGCTGACGGCCGGTTGCGACGGGGCGCGCGGCGCTGCTCCTTTGACGTCAGAGAAGTGGGTTATAAGCTTGCTCTTCGGGACATGGTTGGCCCGTTGCAGGCGCTTTTCCAGCCCGTCGCTGCCGGAGATTTGGGCGGGAGGCGCGGGCGTCAAATGGCCTTGGGCATGCACCTGGCGCTTCAAGGAAGGCCCGGGCTTATCGACAGCTTTCCGCATCAGTATCTGTGAGCGGGTCTGGGCGTGCGGAGCGGCGTGGTTAGCCGGCCGCTTGGCGGCGTTGTGCTCCGACTGGTGGGTGTGGTGCTCGGGTTTTTCCATATTATGGCTTGCCGGTTCGGCGTGCGTGCTACCGCCTACGGGCTTGCCCGTGCTGGCGTCGTAGTGCTTGCCGTTTATTTGGATGGTACTGTTTGTATTTTCCACGTGCTATGCCCTAGCGGCTTCGGCTAGTTATGCTTACATCTTAAACCTTCGCGCGAGCACAAATCAAGTCAATATCCGGTTATACTAATAGGACGCATGGATTACCTTGACCCCAAGAAACGAGCCAGCCGCAACCTGATGCTTTTCACGGGTTATATCCTGATTGCCGTGGCGATTACCTTCACGGCGGTGCTGCTGCTCTACCAGACCATCGGCTACGGAATCGGCAAGAACGGCGCTATCATCCAGAACGGCATCATGTTCTTTTCGAGCCATCCAGGTTCGGCCCAGATACGCCTGAACGGTTCGCTTTTCCCTTCCACGACCAACACGCGCATTTCCGTGCCGGAGGGGATTTACAATGTGCAGCTGTCGCGCGCCGGCTACCTTGATTGGCAACGCAACATCGAGCTGGACGGCGGCCGCGTCGAGCATTTCGACTATCCGTTCTTGATTCCGACCAAGCTGGATACGTCCCATATCGGCCAACCGTATTCGGCAGCGCCGACGATTACCACCCAAAGCCCAGACCGGCGCTGGCTGCTGGTCGGCCAGCCCGGCTCGATGTCCACCTTCGATGTTTACGACCTCAAGAACCCGACCAAAGCGCCGGTGCCGATTACCCTGCCGGACACCATCCTGAGCAAAGCAACCAGCAGCGAAAGCTGGCAGCTGCCACAGTGGGCCGATGACAACCAGCATGTGCTGCTGCGGCATGACTTCGACGGCAAATCGGAGTTCATCCTGGTTGACCGCACGGCGCCGGAGCAATCGATTAACCTGAACACCGACCTGGCGGTCAGCCCGTCCAAGCTTACTTTGCGCAATTTGAAGTTCGATCAGTACTACCTTTATGACGCGTCTTCCGGCAACTTGCAGACGGCGTCTTTGAAGTCGCCGGACAAGACGACCGTGCTCCAGCATGTGCTGACCTACCAATCTTATGGCAACGACACGCTTTTGTATGTGACGGATAGCGGTGCGCCGGCCGGCAAGGTTTTGCTGAAGATGCTGGTGGGCGACAAAGCCACGACCTTACGCAACTTCCCGGCCAGCTCAAGCTACGTGGTCGACCTAACCACCTACAGCGGCACCATGTACGTGGCGGCCGGCGCGTCGGGCACAGGCAAAGTCTACATCTATAAGGATCCGCTCGGGCAGCTGGCCTCCCAGCCGGGCCAGGCTATCGTGCCCGCCCAGGTGCTGCGCGTCAACCAGCCGAATTACCTTAGCTTTTCCGACAGCGCCCAGTTCATCGTGGCCGAGAGCGGCAGCAGTTTCGGTGTTTACGACATCGAGAATGACCAGGGTTACAGCTACGACACGCCAGCCGCGCCCGACGCGCCGATGCTCCACGCCGAATGGATGGACGGTGACCGGCTGTTCTACGTCACCAACGGCAAGCTGGAACTGTTCGACTACGACTACCGCAACCAGCACATTCTGGTGCCGGCCAACAGCCACTATACGCCGATCTTCGCGCCCGACTACAAATACGTTTATACGATGGTGCAGAACGCTTCAGGCCAGTACGGGTTGCAGCAGACCTGGCTGCTCGCTCCGGCCGACCGCTAGACTAAGCCGCGCCACCACCAAGCAGCGGCCGCCAGATTTTGCGGATAGCCAGCCAGATGCCGCCCAGCAATACGACCACCAGGGTGAGCTTGCCAGAGGCTGAGCCGACGAACTTGCTCCAGGCGGTCGGCCCGTCGCTCGGAAGCGCGCCCGGGCCGCTGCCGCCGGTAGTCGTGCTGACGGCAGCGGCCGTCGATGCCCCGTTAGTCGCCGGATCCGGACTGATCTGTTTGCCGACCACTACCAGGCGGTGGATACTGGTGCCCGGCGGGTCGCAGGTTATCAGCGTCGCCGTGGCCGTCTGCCCTGCCACCGGGTAAAGCACGCCCACATCGCTCGGGTCAACGATGGTCTTGGAAATCACCTGGTAGGCGTAAACCTTGCTGCCGTATGTCAGGTAAAACGTGTCGCCGTTCACCAGGGTGTGCAGCAATACGAACGCGAACTTGTATTTGCCCTTGTTGAAGATGTTGTTGCTGCTGTGGCCGAAGAAAGCGGCGTTACCGTTCTGACCTGGCAGCGAGGTTATCGGATAGTGCACCACCCCGTCGTTCAGGTCGCTCTCGATATTCGCCTCGTTGGTCGACGTTTCAGAATAATTGACCGGAATCTCGACGTTGATTTTGGGAATGATTACTTCCGGCGTGCTGGTCGGTGCCACGCTGTCGCTGTTCACGATAAGCGGTGTGTCGGCGTGCACCCGGCTTGGCTGGATGAAAGGCGCCACCACCACTTCGTTGAAAAATCCGAACAGGAACACCAACAGCACCAGCGTGCCCATGCCCAACCCGAACAGCAGCGACTGGAAATGCTGCTTGGCGCCGAGCTTGCCGCCGGCCGAAACCTTATCGCGGATGGCGGTCTGCACCTCTTTTTTACTGCGCGGTTCACGCAGCTTCTGCTGCTTGGCGGCGGATGGCGGTTTCGGCCTGCTGCTGGCGGCCTGTCGCTTGTGCTCAGAAACTTTCTCGGCACTGGCTGGCGCCTCGGGCTGGCCATGCAACAGCGACTGGCTGGAATAAAACTCCTGCCAGACCTGATGCTTCTCGTTGTCAGGCAGGTTCTGGTAGTAGTTGTGCCACTCGGTCTGGATGGCCGCCAGGTCTTTGCCGGACGTGCTCAGCTTGAGCATGAACTTCTGGTGCTTGCTCTGCCTGGCCGTGCCCTCGGCTTCGGTCAATTCCTGGAAGGCGTCCGGCTCGTCTTCATAAATCTTTTCCAGCTTCTGGCGGATAAGTTCGACAGCCGCTTTGTCATTATCAGCACCGCCCGCTGGCTGGCGGTCGTCCTGCTTGCTTGAACCGGTGTCATTAGTTGCCATTTTATACCCAGGGCGAAACTAGCCCAGTGACCTCAATTATAGTACAATTACCCCTTGTAGCCTATCTGATAGCTTACACTGGAAATGCTCAGGGCGAGTGGCGGAACTGGTATACGCGCACGACTCAAAATCGTGTTCCTTACGGATTGAGGGTTCGATTCCCTCCTCGCCCACCATCACTTACTCAGCCAAATCGTTTTTTCTTATCTCGCGTGCCCGTTCCCGGTGGGTTTTCGCATCTTCAAAGCGGGTGCTTGCCCGGTTGTAAACCTCACCCATAGTCAAGATGCGGTCTTCTTCTATGAGCTCCAGCAGATGTCGTGTGTTATGTACATCTCGTTGTCCGGTCAAGCCCTCGACGCTAATCGTGACCAAGCCAGGGTGCTCTCTACTGAGCGCATGTTCGTGCTCGGGGCTTGAGAATTGGGTGGTATGAACGAAATGTTTTCTGCTCGCGCCGCTTTTCCTGACAATGATGTCGGCTGGAAAGCGACTCTTGGCCTTAGACTGCAACGCGTTATACTCTGACGACGATAAAGGCAGCGCATAGTTGCGTGCGCTACGATTGCCGTGCGCCATGCCCCACCACAAAACTGCGAGAGATGCGACACTGGCGATCTCCTTATCAACATCCTTCATAAGCTCTGCATCACCGCGGCGACGAATAGAACGAGGTTTTAGGTCAGGTGAGTCCAGAATAGTCGTGCCCAAAGCCCTTAGCCTGTTGAAAACGTATCTGGCAGTTTCCCGGTTTTGCGATTGGAATAAGGCAGTGTTCCTAAGCGCAGGCGCGCAAGCGATAACAGCATCCGCGCGGATGCTTTCAGGGATAAACTCATACTCGCGGGCGTCTGAATCGTCTGACTCACGACTTAGCGCAATCGCCGGTTTGAGCTTTTTAATCTGTTCGGTGATCAGGTTGGCGCGATCTTCCGGCTTGCCCAGCTTTTCATCAAAAGCCAGGGCAAGCATACGATCGGCCTCAGGAACCAGTTCCCAAACTTGCATAGTAGAATTATATCATTTAAATGCAGATTAAGCAATTTTCAAGCTTGGTATAAAGATGTGGTAAGGGCTTCGAATGGGTTGGTCGGGTTCTGCAGCCACCAGGCGGCGGCATGGGCGGCCGTTTTGATGCGCCAGATTTCGATGTCTTCGGCCAGCTTGGTACTGCTCACCTGCCCGTTCAAGGCGACAAGCACGTTTTCGAGGTGTTTGACGACGATGGCGACGGGGTGTTCAAGGCTGAAATCGTGCAGTACTTCCACCAGCTGCAGCAGCGTCATATCGAACTTGAAAGCCTTGGTGGAACCGCTTCCGGTTGCCAGCTTCTGCAGCTGGGCGAAGCTGGCCACGACAAGCGTTTCCGGCCGCCCTATAAGAGTTATCGGCGATTTGGTGAAATAGTCGAGGGCGTCCTGGGTAACCGTCAGCTGGCCGTCATATTTCTGGCTGAACTGCTCGAGCAGGATGGCCGTTTCGGAGTTGCGGCCGAAGTCGCCAGCCAGCAGAGTGCCGTCGGCCCACTGGCTGAGCGCCAGCAGCTCGGCCATCGCCCGCTGACTGAAGCTGCCGCTCGGCGTACTGGGCGCGTACTCGCCGGCCTCGAGCACCTTGCCGACTGTTTTCTGCAGGCTGTCGGGCAGCAGTACGCGGACTCGACCGCCGCCTGCCCTGCCCGCCTCGGCAAAGGCCTCCGCCGCCGCCGCGAAACCATGTGCGTTGCCGCCGACCACCAGCAACTTGCCAGCGGCGTTCCGATTCTCAGGCCGGCTCCACAACAGGTCTGGAAACAGCGGCTTGCCCGCCTCCTGCTTAACCCAGTAATCCTGCATAGTAATCGATTATCTGCACGTAAAGTTCGGAATGCTCCCACATGTCATCGTGGGTGCCTTCCATATTTAAGAAAGCCCAATTCTGCTTATCGGTGAATCCCGAATAGTCATCCACCCGTGGCCACGGGTCGTGATGGTTGGCGATGAACACCGCAGGAGTCTTAGGGATTATGATCGGAGAGCCGATTTTAGGGTGAAGCAAAATGTCCAGGTTGCGCCTCGGCTGGATAACCCAATAGTAAATATTGCGGAATCTGACCTGTAAACTGCGCCACGGGTTGTGACTGAAGTCGGAAGCGTTTGCCGCTAACCAGGCCGAGCGTTTCCTGGCCGTCGTCAGCGGCATGCCGATATAGACAAGCAGTTTCGGCCTGGCCGATGCCGGCAGTAGCCAGCATCCTGCCGAGTGCGCAATAATGATGTCTGCATCCGAAGGTTCGGCCAGCTTGTAGCCCTCCTGCTGCATCATCTCATTGAAATGTTTGGCGTGTCGTGGTCCGCCGACGAAGCCGTAGCATATGGCGAAGGTCTTAGGCTTTGAGCTTGTACGTGCCATCGCTGGGCTCCAGTTGGTAAACCATGTTCTTTCGCTCGACTACGACTTTCCAGCCGGCCTGCTGAGCATGCTCGAAAAGCTGCTTGTTCGGGTTGAAGGCGATAGGCTGCTCAACCCTTTCCAACATCTGGATGTCGCCCTCGCTGTCGCCGACGCCGATGCTGCCTTGCCAGCTGGCGTCGTGCTTGGCGACCAGTTGCTCGAGGAATTCCGGCTTGCGTTCGCGGCGGAGCACGTCGATTTTGCCGGTGAAGCAGCCATCCCTCTTCTCGTATTCGGAGCCGCCCCAATCATCGAAACCGTAGTACCCTGCCAACATGCCGACCAATTCGGACTGCGAGGCCGAAATCGTGAATAAGAAGTAATCTTTGGCCCGCAGTTCGCGGATGAGGTCGCGCGTGTAGGTGTAAACCTGGTCCTTGTACTCGGCCAACACCTTTTGGCAGGCGGCTTCGAAATCGCTGACCTTGATGCCTGTGATGGCGCGGCTGACCAGGTCGACCAGAGTCTGCTCGTACTCGTCGAATGACAACTCGCCGGCGCGTTTCTTCCAGGCCATGCGGGCCTGCCTGACCTTTTGGAATTCCTGGGCATCGAGCAAACCCTGCCGCGCCAGCTCGTCGGCCAGGGCGTGGTAAAGCTGCCAGCGGATGAGCGTGCCATCGATATCGAAAACGGCGAACGGCCTAGCCATGGACCAACCAATC
>DATIHM010000050.1:0-3223 GCA_035480695.1 Candidatus Saccharimonadia bacterium | reverse complement strand
CAAAATATTCGGGGTGGAGGTCTAGATCTACTATCGCACCGTGATAATAACGTGGCAATATGACATAAAGTGCGGCTAGAATCGAAGATATCAATAAAACGTAAAAGGGTATGTAAAGCCACTTTCTGCTGTGTAAGTCAGCTTGGAGGCTGAAGATGCCGATGACTAGGTCGTAGCCTAAGATGCCGAGGGCCCGACTATCGAGAGAGTCACTTGTACTGTAGGTCAGTGAAAGCTCGTTTTGGGCGGCATCTAAAGCCGGCTGCAAATTCTGGTTATTAGCCATAAACGCTATACCGTTCTCCTTAACGTAGCTGTATTATAGCTAGGATGGCTGAAGTTGCAATTTGCCCGACGGTGACGGCGTTCGATCCGCACGACTACCGCGCCCAGATGGAAAAGCTGGCCAAGTTCGCCGAGCGTGTCCACATCGACCTGATGGATGGCGAATTTGCGCCGACCAAATCACCGGATTTGAACCACGTTTGGTGGCCGCACGAGCTGACGGCCGATATCCACCTGATGTACCAGAACCCTATGGATTCCATCGACCTGCTTATAAAGCTTAAGCCGCACCTGGTGGTCATACACAACGAGGCGCACGTGCACCATATGGAGTTCGCCGCCCGGTTGCACGCCCACAAAATCGAGGCCGGCCTGGCCATCCTGGCCGACACGCCGGTCGAGTATGCCGAACAGATCATGCATAGCTTTGACCACGTGCTGGTTTTCAGCGGCAAGCTGGGCTTCCACGGCGGCCAGGCTGATTTAGGCTTGCTGGATAAAGTGCGTTTCATCCGCCAGCACCACCCCGACGCCGAAATCGGCTGGGACGGCGGCATCAACGCCGACAATACCCGTCAGCTGGTCGAAGCCGGCGTCGACGTGCTGAACGTCGGTGGCTTCATCGCCAAAGCCGACAATCCCGAAGAGGCTTATGCTAAACTGAAGAAGTTAATCGGGGAATAACGTGCAGAAGCTTCCTATCGAACGGCTGGAAACGATTGCCAACGACATCCGCGAGGACATCATCCGCATGCTGGAGCACGCCGGCAGCGGCCACAGCGCCGGGCCATTGGGGCTGGCGGACATCTTCACGGCCCTGTATTTCGACATCCTCAAGCACGACCCGAAAAATCCCGACTGGGAAGAACGCGACATCCTGCTGCTGTCTAACGGCCATTGCGTGCCGGTGCGCTATGCCACCATGGCGCACGCCGGCTACTTCGAAAAAAAGGAGCTGATGACGCTGCGCCGACTCGGCTCGCGCCTGCAGGGTCACCCCGAGCGCACTAAACTACCAGGGCTTGAGAACACCAGCGGCCCGCTTGGCTCCGGCCTCAGCCAGGCCTGCGGCATGGCGCTGGCCATGCGCATGGACAGCCTGAATCAGCGTCGTATCTACGTCGTCATGGGCGACGGCGAGCAAGACAAGGGCAACATCTGGGAGGGCGCCATGCTGGCCGGCAAGTACAAACTCAGCAATATCATCGCTATCACCGACCGTAACAACATCCAGATTGACGGGCCGACCGAATCGGTCATGCCGCTCGAAGACCTAAAGGCCAAGTGGGAGGCGTTCGGCTGGCACGTGCTGGAAATCGACGGCAATAACATCGAGGCCGTGATTGACGCCTGCGCCATGGCTCGCGCCATCACCGAAAAGCCGACGATGATTATCGCCATGACCGTGCCGGGCAAGGGCGTCGACTTCATGGAATACGACTACCACTGGCATGGCACGCCGCCGAACCACGAGCAGGCCGTCAAAGCGCTTCACGAATTGAGAACTCTTGGTGGCAAAATCCGGAGCGAACATGAGTAATATGCATCTGGTTGATTTAAGTGGTGAGCTCCAGCAGGAGGCGATTCGGAAGGGTTTTGGGCGCGGTTTGGTCGCCGCTGGCAAGGCTGACGAGAACGTCGTGGCAGCCTGCGCCGACCTGACAAGCTCAACGGCCATGGACGCTTTCGCCAAAGAATTTCCGAACCGCTTCATCGAAATCGGCGTAGCCGAGCAAAACCTCGTGACGACCGGCTCCGGCCTCGCGGCGATGGGCAAAATTCCGTTTGTATCAAGCTACGCTGCCTTTAGTCCGGGCCGCAATTGGGAGCAGATCCGCACCACGATTTGCCTGAACGACCAGCCTGTCAAAATCGTCGGCTCGCACGCCGGCGTCAGCGTCGGCCCAGACGGCGCCACCCACCAGATGCTCGAAGATGTCGCCCTGATGCGTGTGCTGCCGAACATGGTCGTCATCGCACCGGGCGACAGCGTCGAAGCCGAAAAAGCCACGCTGGCCATGGCCGAAGACAAGCGGCCGAACTATCTGCGCTTGGCCCGCGAGGCCACGCCCGTGCTGACGACTCCCCAGACACCGTTCGAAATCGGCCGGGCTTACGTGTTCGCCGAAGGTGCCGACATCTCGCTAATAACGACGGGCACCATGACCTACCACGCTCTGGTAGCGGCCGGTGAACTCCACAAAGATGGTATTGAAGCTGAAGTTATCCATGTACCGACCATTAAACCGCTCGATGCTGAAACGATTCTTAAAAGTGTGCGCAAGACGGGCGCGGTGGTGACGGCCGAAGAAGGACAGGTGATTGGCGGCCTGGGCGGCGCCATTGCGGAACTTTTGGGCGAGAACTGCCCGGCGCCGATGAAACGCATCGGCATGCTCGACCGCTTCGGTGAATCCGGCGCGCCGAACGAGTTGCTCGAGCATTTCGGCCTCGACGCCAAGCACATCCGCCTGGCCGCCCACTCTGTTCTCGACTTTCGCAAATAGACTGTACGCCATGAATTTGACAGTGCATTTATTAAGTGCGATTATTACATGAGGTATGAGGTGACATCATGGCCCAAGAGCAACCAGTTGGAGTCTATAAGACTAGTGAAGCTGCGCAACGATTGAATGTCAGCCCAAACACCTTGCGTTCCTGGGAAAGGCGTTTCGGCTCGCAGCATTTCGGCATTACGAGGAGCAAAGGCGGACAAAGGGCTTACAACCAGGAAACTATCCACGAGCTGGCGACAATCCTAAGAGAGGGAAGCAGCATCAGCTCGGCCGTCACGATTCTGGGCAATTCAATAGACTTGAACACGACCTCTGTTCTGCGCGACGCGCTGAAAAACTTCGATTCCCGTCAAGCGAATCGCATCATCGAAAAAAGACTGTCAACGGGCGTTAGGCCCGTCGAGAGCCTAGTGACAGAGATG
>DATIHM010000049.1:0-2905 GCA_035480695.1 Candidatus Saccharimonadia bacterium | reverse complement strand
ACCGTGTTGGCCCATTTGCTGGCTTTGCCAAGGACCGCGACGGCATGCTCAATGTTCTTAGAATGCACCGCGCCGAAGTCTCCAAGATCGACGCCAGCCTGGTGTCTGAGGAATTACTTAGCGCGGCCGCCAGCGCCTGGGACGAAGCTGTCGAACTCGGCGAGCTTTACGGAGTCCGTAACTCGCAGGCTTCCGTGCTGGCCCCGACCGGTACTATCGGCCTGATGATGGACTGCGACACCACTGGCATCGAGCCCGATCTCGGTCTGGTCAAGGTCAAGAAACTGGTCGGCGGCGGCACCATGAGCATCGTCAACCAGACCGTGCCGCGGGCTCTTAAGATTTTGGGCTACACCAAGCCCGAAATCGACGACATAGTGGCTTACATCGACGAAGAAAAGACCATTCTTGGCGCACCGAACCTTAAAAAGGAACACGAGCCGGTCTTCGCCTGCAGCATGGGTGACCACGCCATCCACTACCTGGGGCACGTCAAGATGATGGCCGCTGTGCAGCCGTTCATCAGCGGTGCCATCAGTAAGACCGTCAACATGCCCGAAGACGTTTCCGTCGAAGATGTCGAGCAGCTCCACATCGACGCCTGGCAGATGGGCCTTAAGGCCATTGCCATTTACCGCGACAACTGCAAAGTGGCCCAGCCGCTCAGCATGGCCAAGAAAGAAGGCGCCGAAAAAGACGCGCCGGCTGCCGCAACGCCTGTGGCCACGGCTGCCGAGGCCAACGACAGATTCGTGCTGAAGGGTGCTGTGCGCCGTGAGTTGCCTAAACACCGCAACGCCAAGACCTTCGCGTTCAAGGTGGCCGGCGTCAAAGGCTACGTTACCGTCGGCGAATTCGAAGATGGCACTCCCGGTGAAGTCTTCATGAAGATCGCCAAGCAGGGCTCGACCCTGGCTGGCATCATGGACTCGCTGGCCGTTTCCGTCAGCTACGGCTTGCAATACGGTGTTCCGCTGAAGAGCTATGTGCACGGCTTGACCAACATGTCATTTGCGCCGTCGGGCATTACCGATGACCCGGAAATCCGCACAGCCGCCTCGATAACCGACTACATTTTCCGCCGTTTGGCGCTGAGCTACCTCAGTTTCGACGACCGATTGGAGCTCGGCATGGCCGATATCGACGACATGCCGGAGCTGCAGACCAACCTGTTAGAAGAAGGACTGTCGGTTGACCAGGAGCCGGAAGCCAAAGAAACCCCAGCCGTTGAAGCCCCGAAAGTAGCAGAGGCCAAAGCGCCGGCTTCGCCGGCCGTCAGCCAGGCTCCGGCCATTGCCAACGAAGAAGAATCCAGCTCAATCAGCGACGCCACAGCACCGCTTTGCTACAACTGTGGCAACCAGACCCAGCGCGCCGGCAGCTGCTACGTCTGCACCAGCTGTGGCAGCACTACGGGCTGTAGCTAAACGACAGCGGCCACACTTTTCCTCTAGCCATATTCGCGCGAAGCGCTCGAATGGCTATCTGAAAAAGTGGCCGCTGTCGTCATATTCTCTAGAGGTATGATAAAATTCTAGGTATGAAAGTGCTTGTGCTATACCGGCCGAACTCTGAGCACGGCCGCCTCATCGAGGATTTTATCCACGAGTTCAAGCAGCGCTATGCCGAAGCACACCTCGAAGTTCTCAACATCGATAGCCGCGACGGCAGCGCCACGGCCAGCCTGTACGACATCATGCAGTATCCGGCGATTTTGGTCTTACAGAATGACGGCTACCTGCAGAAAAGCTGGGTCGGTGACGAGATTCCGTTGCTCGACGAAGTTTTCGCCTACTCCCGCGCCTAAGGCGTGGTATAATTGACATACAATTTGGTAATCCGTCAGAGCGGCCATCAACCGCGAGGAGCCGGAAGAAAAGGGCAACCTGACTAGAACCGGCCGGAGAGGTCCGACAAACCGCAATTAAGTCCCGAAGCAGGATGGTACCGTTCCCCGAAAGCATCAAGAGGAGCTCCTGCGAAGCAAGGGGCTTTTTTAATTAAGGAGCGATGAAGTGAAATTCCAAAAGGGCACCAGGCGCAAGGCGATTGAGTACGAGAAAGACCTTGTGAAGTATTGGAAAGACAACAAGACTTTCGAGAAGTCGGTCGAGCAGCGGCCGGCCGGCAACGCTTATGTATTTTATGATGGGCCGCCGTTCATAACAGGAGTGCCGCATCACGGCACGCTGCTGTCGAGCGTCATCAAAGACGCTGTGCCACGCTATCAGACCATGAAAGGCAAGCGGGTGGAACGCGTTTGGGGGTGGGACTGCCATGGCTTGCCGGCCGAGGTTTTCACCGAAAAGAAGCTTGGCATCCAAGACCGACGCGACATCGGCACCAAGATTTCGCTGGAAGAATACATCAACACCTGCCGCGAAAACATGATTCAGACCGGTGCCGAGTGGGAAGACGTGATCGACCGCGTCGGCCGCTGGGTCGACTTCAAGGGTGCTTACCGCACCATGGACAAAGAGTACATGGAGTCGATCTGGTGGGCCTTCAAGCAACTTTACGAGGCTGGCAAGATTTACGAAGGCGAGAAAGTGCTGCTGTATTGTATCCGTGACGCCACGCCTATCAGCAAGGCCGAGGTCGCCATGGACAACTCTTACAAGGATGTAACGGACCCGTCGGTTTATGCCAAATTCAAGCTGGAAGGCAGCGATTCATATCTGTTAGTCTGGACGACTGTGCCCTGGACGCTACTGGCCAATACCGGCCTGGCGGTCGACCGCAAGGCGACCTATGCCGAGGTTGAGCATGATGGCGCCAAGTATGTCGTAGCAAAAAAGTTACTCAAAGATACTTTCCAAGATGAAAAGCACCAACCGCTGCCATACGAAATTTTGCGCGAGTTCAAGGGCGAGGAACTGGTCGGGCAAAGCTACGAGCCGTTCTA
>DATIHM010000048.1:0-3137 GCA_035480695.1 Candidatus Saccharimonadia bacterium | reverse complement strand
TGAAGCCTTCGTCGCGGCCCTGGCCGTAGGTGCCTTCTACCTCGCCGGTTTCCAGGAAGATGGCCTGGGCGATCCGTTCACCGACCGGCAAAAGCACCGTCTCGCGCTCATTCAGGTTGTAAATCTCGAGCGTCAGGCGGTTGATGTAGCCCGGATCGACCCAACCGGCGTCAAAGCAGACGGCTACGCCATTCCGTCCCCAGCTGGAGCGTGACTTGACCTCATAGGCGCCCGGTGGCTTGATGCCGAAGAACTCGTGTGTGTGGCCCAGGATACGTTCGCGAGGCTTCAGGCTGATAACGGGGTGGTCAAGAGGGATATTAGCGACTGGCTTGAACCCGTTGAGTTTGCACCACTCGCCGTGCGGCATGGCCTTGTAAGGCCCATCGAAATAGCGCTCCACGTCTTCGGGGTCAAACGGATTATAAATGGTGCGCTCGTTCATCCGCTCGATGCGGTAGTAGTAGAAGCCGAGCGTTACATCCATACTGGCGTGGCTGACGTGCTTCGGGTCGAACGGGTGGCAGATAATATGGCCGTCTTTGATGGCCTGGCGGATTTGTACGTTGCTATAGACTGCCACTTCACCTCCCCTGTTACTACCATTTTATGCAACCTGGCAGTTTCGGGCAAGCACAATAATAATGTGATTTTTACGCAAATAACTGTTATATAGTTGTAAAAATGTCTCAGCGTCGAAGTTTAGTACAATTAAAGAATATGGGATTGCCCGACCGAATAAAGCGACAGCTGAGAGTTCATCGCCGGTTTGCCGTTCAGTTTCTGGGCATCTTAGTGTCGGCGCACGGTTTTTACATCGTAGCGGCCATCCTGCTAGTACAGACCGGGGCGCGCCGTGGCACACACATCAGTGACATCATAATCGATTTACCTCTGTTAATCGGTTTATCACTCATATACTTGGGGGCACTGCTACGCCGACGGAAGCGCCTGGCCTGGCTGGTGACGGTCATGGCATACACCTTTTATCTGGGTTTAGGCGTCGCCCAGTTGATAAACCACACGCACTTGGAAGATGTGGAGGCGCATGAGCTGGTCCGTTGGCTGCTTTTGCCGGTGATCGTTCTGGCGTTGCTGCTGCTTTTCCAGAAGGAATTCGTCGTCAAAAGTGATATCCAGGGCTTCGGTTTTGCCGCTCGTCTCTCGGCCATTATCTTACTGGCGGCCTTTTTCTACGGCGTGGCTGGCTTCTTACTGCTGGACCATTCCGACTTCCACCGCGAAATCGGCCCCTGGACTGCCGCGCACTACACGGTCGACCAGTTCGGGATCACGACCATCACGCCAATCACACCTTATACACGCCGGGCGCATCTGTTCGTCGATTCGCTGTCTTTCGTCAGCGTAGCGGCAGTGGCCTACGCCGCCGTTTCGCTTTTCCAGCCGTTGCGCGTCAAGCTGCTCAACCAGGACCGCGCAAGAGAAAAAATGGAACAGCTTCTCGACAAGTACGGCGGCCCGAGCGAGGAGTTCTTCAAGCTTTGGCCGCATGACAAGCAGTACTTTTTTGACAAGACCGGACACAGCGGCCTGGCTTTGCGCGTTACGCGCGCCGTGGCACTTTGCCTGAGCGACCCTGTCGGAGCGCCTGGCTCCTTCAATAAGCTGCTCAAGGAGCTCGATAACGTCTGCTTCGGCAACGACTGGCTGCCAGCGCTCATACACGTTGAAGACGCGAACCGGAAACTGTACGAAAAACGTGGCTTCACGATGCAGAAACTGGGGCAAGAAGCAGTACTTGACCTCAAACACTTCCAGTCAGGCGTGGCCGGGCAGAAGTACTTCCGGCAGATCGGCAACAAATTCAATCGGAACGGCTACACCACAGAGCTACTGTCACCTCCCCACCACAAGGCTGTCATAGACCGCTTGCAAGTCGTATCAAGTGAGTGGCTCGGCCAAGGAGGACGTGTCGAGCGCGGATTCGTAATGGGCTACTTTACGCCGGAGTACATGCAGCTATGCCAGGTGCTGGTGGCGCGTGACGCTGCCGGCACAATCCAGGGTTTTGTCAACGTCGTCCCGGCGGATTTTGACAAAGCAGAAGCTACCTTCGATCTGCTGCGCCATTCCAGCAATGCCCTCGGCAATATAAACGATTTCCTGCTCATGGGCTTGGTCGAACATCTGGCCCAAGCCGGCTACAAGCGCCTTAATTTGGGGCTTTGCCCGTTGGTCGGGCTCGATGAGGAGACGGATGAGGAAAAGAACAACCTGATAGATGGGTTCTTGCGATTCGCCTACGCCAACGGCGACCGTTTCTATTCCTTCCAGGGACTTTATAAGTTCAAGGCCAAGTACGAGCCCGAGTGGCGTGACCGTTACGTGGCCTACCAAGGTGGCCTGCGCGGCTTCACGAAGACGATGTCTGCCCTTATGAAGGCTATGAAGGTTTAGGCAGCACCTGTTCGATAAGAGCCATCGTCTTGCCATGAATGGCGCCAATATCACCATTGGCATCGAGGAAAACCACTCCGTCGTACCTCGAAGCCGCTTGTCTGTAACCGTCGGCGACCTTGTCGAAATACTCGGGCGGCTTGCTCTCGAAATAGTCAGGACCTGTCGAGTGCTGTTTTGCCCGCTTCAGTGCCGTTTCAGTGTCGGCCGTGTAGATGATAGTCAGCTCAGGCTTGAGGGATTCCATGCCATAGTCGACATGCGGCCAGCTTCGCTCAGCGCTACCGCCACTGCCAAAAATTTCATAAGCGGCTAGCGACAGTGGCCCGCGGTCCATCAGGATGAGCTTGCCTTCAGCGCGCAGTTTGGTGACTTCTTCAACCAGGGCAGCCTGGATTGCTGCCGAAATATACAGGTCGGTCTCTGGCGGCCGCGCAATCGGCGCCTTGATCACCTTGCGTAGCTCTTCACCGATGGGCGTGCCGCCCAAATTACGTGCTGTCACAACATCCCAGCCGGCTTGCCGCAGCGTCTGTGCAGCCAATTCCAACTGCGTGCTTTTGCCGACACCGTCAATGCCGTCAAAAACCAACAAAAAGCCATTCGGAATCGTTTTAGCCATAACCTGATTATGCCAAACCGGGCTGATTTAGGCTATGTTGGCCAGGTCGATTCGGATGGACGGACCCATAGTGGTCGTCAGGTAAACGGCCTTTAGG
>DATIHM010000047.1:0-2076 GCA_035480695.1 Candidatus Saccharimonadia bacterium | reverse complement strand
GGAAAGCTGTAATCATCGGCGCGACAGCCACGTTTGTTGGAGCTGCTTTGGTTCCGGCTAGTAGCCTGGCCTTGGGTGCGAACTACGGTGCCAGGAACAACGCCAAACCGGCGACTGCCGCGTCTGAGGCCGGTCCGTTCTGCAACAAACTTTCAACCGATGCCAGCAACCTCACTTCCAAAATGACCGATTTGGAGAGCAAGGTTACCCAGGCTTGGGCACAACAGGACCAAAAACTGGCTAGTGATGGCCAGAATGTGGACAGCAGAGTCGCCACCGACAGGCAGAAGGCCGACACGGAGCGCCAGACCGACTTCACCAAGCTTGAGGCCAAAGCCACGACGGGTGCCCAAAAACAGGCGGTACAAGACTACGAGACTGCCGTGAACAACGCTGTCAGCACGCGCCGCGCCGCTTACGACGCTGCCCGCGCGACTTTCCGTGACGGGGTAAAATCGGCCGTAGACAGCCGCCGCGGCACAGTCAGCGGACAACAGAACGGCTTCTCAGATGCGGTTAATTCGGCCATCTCGACTGCCCAGGCCAGCTGTTCCAGTGACTCAAATGGCGGTCCGGCTGCCCGCACAGCTTTCGTTGCCAGCCTCAAGACCGCCCGCCAGACTTTCGTGTCCGACCGTAAGGACGACAGCAAAATTGGCCAACAGGTCAGCCAGCTGGCCGCCACCCGTAACGCTGCCTTCAAAGCTGCCGACCAGGCATTCCAAACGAGCATGCAATCCGCCCACCAGGCGCTCCAGCAAGCCTTCGGCAAAAAATCCATCTAGTCCATGGAAGAACCGCACATCCGAATCCGTCACCCGAATGAAATTCTGCGCCAGGCCAAACATGCCAAGAAACAGACCAACCGAGTGGCTTACGCCAACGGCATCGTCATCGAATGGATAACCAACCACTTTCTGGCTTCGGTGATATTGTTCGATGTGGCGTTCATCGTGCCGCTGCTGGTCATCAATGCGCCGAGTAACATCAAGATTACTCTGGGTGTGATTTCCGGCAGCTGGATACAATGGTGGGCATTGCCGGCGCTGCAGCGTTCGCAGAACCGCCAGCAGGCGCAAGCTGATGCCAAGGCTGATGCCGACCACGAAGCGTTGACCTTTATGGCGAACAACCAGCAGAAAATCCTGCTCGAAGTCGAGGCCATCAAAAAAGAACTCGACAAATCTTAGGAGTTAACCAAGCCAGCTGGCCAGGGTAGCGACGACGACAGTCAGCGATAGGAGGCTGATGATTGTCACGCAAACGGCTGCCACTTTGCGGAAAACCGGACCGTTGGCGGCGTCGCCCAGCAGGCTTTTCTTATTGGCCAGAATCAAGATGAAGGTCAGTAGGATGGGCGTGATGACGCCGTTCAAAATCTGGGCGTTGACCAGGGTTTTTATCAAGCTGTGCAGGGAGAGGGCGACAGCCGCGCCGATTATTATCTGGGCCGTGAACAGGCTGATGAATATGGGGGCTTCGCGGAAGCGCTTGCCGACGCTGCGCTCCGAACCGACGGCTTCGCTGACAGCGTAAGCGGTGGAAAGTGGCACGACGGCCGCGGCCAGGGCGCTGGCACCAAGCAGGCCGATTCCAAACAACTGCTCGGCGAACTTTCCGGCAACTGGTTTCAAAGCCTGAGCAGCATCGGCGGCCGTGTTCAACGGCGCCCGCACGTGTATGGCCGCGGCCGTCGCCACGATAATCGCCATGCTTATGAAAATAGCAAAAATTGAACCCAGGATGGTGCTACGCCGCTCATGTTTGTATTCGTCTGGGCCGATTCCCTTGTCGGGCACAGCCGACGAGATATAAAACTGCATGTAGGGCGTGATAGTGGTACCGATCAAGGCGACCCCGAGCAGCAGGAATTCCTTACTGAACACAAAATGTGGTAACACCAATTGGCTAGAGGCCTCGCCGAGGTGCGGCTTGGCCAGAATAGCCGCCACCGGATAGGTGAGGAAGGCCAAAGATAAGGCGAAAAGGATGCGCTCCGCCCGCTTGTAGCTGCTGAAAACGACCAGCGACCACACGAAAACGGCGGCCACCGGAACTGAGATGTAACGGCTGACG
>DATIHM010000046.1:0-2524 GCA_035480695.1 Candidatus Saccharimonadia bacterium | reverse complement strand
CCTACGAGCGCACCGGCAAAAAACTGCGAGCGCCGAAGCCGCGCCAGGCAAAAGAGAAGACCGACCCCGAAGATGACAAAGCCACTCCCGAAGCAAATAGCGAGCGGGTGTACATACGGCTGGCCGATACGAGCGACGAGCAGACGCTCCTGTCGCTGAAGCAGGCTATCGACGCGCACAGCGGCCAGACAGAGGTCGTTTTGGTGCTGGGCGAAGCAACTTCCAAGCAGGCCATCAAGCTGCCTGGTGGAATCGATACCCAAAACGGCAGCTTATCCCAACTCAAGGAGCTGGTGGGTCCGCAGAACGTCGTCGTCCAGTAAGTTATAAGCGAAGCAACACGGCGCCGGCGGTAAAGACGAGCACCAGGCTGCCTTCAAACCACGGGTGCTTGACGGCCCATTTTTCACCACGGCTTAGATAGCGCTGGATCCTGACCCAATGGGTTATCACGAAGACTATGAAGGCAGCGGCGGCCAATGCCATCACGGCTGCATAGAGACTGAGTGAATAATTGCCGGTGAGGGCGCCGAGGCGTGAAACCGCCAGGTGCGGGTCGAGGGCCTCGATCGAGGCGCCCGAATACGCCCAGCTTTTATCAACGAATACACCAAACGCGACGATTCCCAGCATCGGCAGGTAAGGATAATAGGTCTTCATGTACAGCTTGCTGTGGCGGTGGTGCTGGGCTTGCCGCTTCTTGTGATAGGTTTTGGGTTTCGGTCGGGTTGCGAGAGCCATGTTTATCTTCGGTTAACATAAGAATTATACCATGTCCGGCCGATTTCAAGAGGCGAAGCGGCTGGCATATAGGGCAATGGCGGCGGCAACCGACACGTTGAACGATTCCTTGCTGCCAAGCATCGGTATTTCGACTATGCTATCGCAAAATGCCAGGACTTCGACTTCGATACCTTCGACCTCTCTTCCTACGATGATGGCTGACTTGTCTGGCGGCCTGAAATCGGGCAGTTTGGTTGCGCCAGACGCCTGCTCGAGTGCGACAACGCTGAACCCCTGCCTTTTCAGCTCGTCAATCGCATCAGTGATTTCCGGAAAGTGCTTCCAGGTCACCGATTTTTCGGCTCCGAGCGCCGTTTTAGCGATCCGTTTATCGATTTTGGCCGCCAAATGGGGCAAGCGGGGGTCATCCGGCATCAAAGGGAACGGCGTGTAGCCGCTCAGCCAGACCTCGGCGGCGAAACCATCGGCTGTCCTAAGAAGCGAACCGACATTGTGCGTGCTGCGCAAATTATGCGCCACCAAGACCAGCTTTCTCATCTGCCCACTATACCGCATAACCGTGCTTATGCTTTATACTGGTTCCATATGAGCCAGGACGCCAGGCATGACGAAGAGGAGTCGACGCAGCGGCGGGCGCGCATCCTCGGGCTGGACTACTACGACACCAGCCAAACTACCGACAAACCGCTGTTCAAGGACCTGCTGACGGTGCAGGAAATGTACGACATGAAAGTCGTGCCGATGAATGTCGACCAGAGCAACATTTTCTTCGGCATTACGACCACGACTTCGCAGCAGTCCATCGCCAACTTGCAGGCGCGCTTCCAAGACCAGCGCACGAGCTTCGCCATCATCTCGGACTGGGGCTTCCGCGACTACATGCACCTCTATGACCCGCCCAAAGAGGTTGTCTACCAGGATATCTCCATCAATGAGACCGGCGGGGATGACATGGTCAAGCAGATTTCTGGCATGCTCGAGCAGGTGCGCGCCGACGACATGCTGGCTTATCTGGTGGCGCAGGCCCACCGACTGAACGCATCTGATATCCATCTTGAGACACAGCCGGATTACGTGCGCGTGCGGCTGCGCATCGACGGCGTCCTGCACCCGGTGGCGCAGCTGAGCCCGGAGAAGTACCGCATCCTGATTTCGGCCATCGCCAGCGCCGGCAACGTGTCGACGTCTGCCAACGAGGCACAGCAAGGCCACATCGCCCAGCAGGTCACTATGGCCGACGGCACGAATGTTGACGTCAACGTCCGCCTCGAAACTGTTCCGACCATAAACGGCATGGATGTCGTGATGCGCCTCTTTAACATGGACGCCACGATGTATACGCTCGACAAGCTCGGACTGGCCGACGACCAGCGTAAGGTCGTCGATGAAATCATCGCTAAGCCGTCAGGATTGGTCATGGTGGTCGGCCCGACCGGCTCTGGCAAGACGACCACGCTCTATTCGATGCTTAACACGCTGAACAGCGAAGAGCGCAAAATCATCACCATCGAAGACCCGGTCGAATACCAATTCCCGGGCATCACCCAGATTTCGGTGCATTCCAGCGAGGGTGGCAATGACGATAGCTTCGCCGATAAACTGCGTGCCGTGTTGCGTCTTGACCCCGACATCGTCATGGTCGGTGAGATCCGTGACATGGACACGGCCAAGACGGCGCTTCAGGCCGCACTGACCGGCCATTTGGTGCTGGCGACCTTCCACGCCAGCTCGGCCGCCGCCGCCTTGACCCGCATCGCTGACATCATCGGCCAGAACCCGC
>DATIHM010000045.1:0-3401 GCA_035480695.1 Candidatus Saccharimonadia bacterium | reverse complement strand
AGATGACCAGTCCGCGGCCACGCTTGACCACAGGGATTTCGCGGGCGTTGACGTAATAGCGGCGGCCGGGCTTGCTGAGGCGGACAATTTCGGTAATCCGAGCGTTGGCGTCGTCGCTGTTAATGCGGATATTGAGAGTTTTGCCCACCGACGCGTCACTGACCGTGACGTCATCTATGAAGTTGCTTTTTTGCAGCAAACGGGCAACCGACTCCTTGATGTTGGAGTGCGGCAGGCTGACTTCGTGCTTGCGAACGGCGATGGCGTTGCGCAGACGGGTAAACATATCAGCGATGGGATCGGTGGTCGTAGTACTCATATAACTTACCAACTCGCTTTCGTTACGCCCGGCACCTCGCCCTTGCTGGCATGCTCGCGGAAGCTGATCCTGGACAAGCCGAATTGGCGCATGTAGCCGCGTGGCCGGCCGGTCTCGATACAGCGGTTGGTCTTTCGTGTCGGGCTGGAATTGCGGGGCAGCTTGGCAAGGCCTTCCAGGTCGCCGAGCTCTTTGAGCTCTTTGCGCTTGGCGGCATACTTGTCAATCATCTGGATGCGCTTGGCATCGCGGGCAACGATAGATTTCTTAGCCATTAGTTACCTCTCCTTCCCCAAACAATTCTATATAGACTTCTTGACTTAGCAAGCCGTCGTCAACTAGTTCGGCAGCAACTTGCTCAAGGGTCATGTCGGACTCTTGAGGGCTAGCGGCACGACGCTCAAGGTCTGACCAAAACTCTTCGGTCTCTTGCTGCCCTTGAACGTCCTCAAAGCGGAAATGCTCACTCATTATTGGTTCTCCTTTTCGAAGGGCATGCCGAACTTTTCGAGCAAAGCACGGGCGTGTTCCTTCTGTTTAGCGTTGATTACGAAGATTACTTGTAAACCGTGGGCCGTGGTGGTTTCTTCGAAAGACAGTTCCGGAAAGACTGATTGGTCAGTGAAGCCGAGGGCGAAGTTGCCCTGCTTGTCGAAAGCCTTTGGGCTGACGCCGTGGAAGTCGCGCAGCCGTGGCAAAACCAGGTTGATGACGCGGTCCATGAGTTCATACATGCGCTCGCCACGCAGCGTTACTTTAAGGCCGATTTTGTTGCCTTCGCGCAGCTTGAAGCCGGCGATGGAGTTCTTAGCGACAGTTTCGACCGGCTGTTGGCCGGTGATCTTGCGTAGCGTGTTCTTGGCCGTTTCCATGACCTTCTTGTCATCTTTGGCGCGGCCGAGGCCGACATTAACGACGATTTTCTCTATGCGCGGCGCTTCGTGCAGGTTCTTGAGACCAAGTTCTTTGACAAGCTCAGCGCGATGCTGCGTGTACTGGACGCGGAGACGGGCGACGCCGGCACCAGCCTTGCCTGATTTGGGGGCTGGCTTGGCGGCAGGCTGCGACTTGGTTGCGGTTTCAGCCATTACTTGATCTCCTTTCCAGATTTCTTAAATATCCGGGTCTTGTTGCCGTCTTGGTCGAGCTTGTAACCGATGCGGCTGGCCTTGCGGCTGGCCGGCTCGACGATGCTGACTTTGCTGACCCAGATAGGCTTGGTGATTTCGACGATAGCGCCTTGCGGGTGCTGTTGGTCGGGCTTGACATGCTTCTTGACGACGTTGATGCCTTCGACGGTCACTTTGTTCTCACGCGGGTGCGTGGCGGTGATTTTACCTGTCTGGCCCTTGTACTTGCCAGCGCGGATGACGACCGTGTCGCCCTTCTTCAGCCGGATTTTATAGACTTCAGCCATTACAGGACCTCCGGCGCGAGCGAGATTATCTTGCTGTAGCCCTTATCGCGCAACTCGCGGGGCACAGGGCCGAAGATGCGGGTAGCGCGCGGCTGCTTGTCGTCACCGATGATGACGGCGGCATTGTCGTCGAACTTGATGGTGCTGCCGTCTTTGCGGCGGATCTGGTTGCGGGTGCGCACGACGACGGCCCTGACGACGGACTTCTTCTTGACCTGGCCATTCGGGGCAGCCTGTTTAACAGTAGCCGTGATGACGTCGCCGACCTTGGCGTAGCGCCGGCGGGAACCGCCCAGCACGCGGATGCAAAGGATTTCTTTGGCGCCGCTGTTGTCACAGACTATCAAACGGGTTTCCTGCTGGATCATGACGCCTTCTCCTCTTTGGTCGGAGCTTCTTCCTCGCCGGACTTCTTCTTGCTGATCGGGCGCTCAGGCTCGTCGGCCTTCGTGACAGCCAACGAATCAGCCCGCAGTTCCGGCTTCTCGATGATGCGCTCCAAAGTGTGGTGCTTGCGGCGACTGACCGGGCGCGTCTCGACAATCGAAACCTTGTCGCCCGGCTGGGCTTCATTCTTCTCATCGTGGGCGATGAACTTCTTACTGACAGTATACTGCTTGCGGTAAAGCGGGTGCGTCTTGCGTGTCTGGACCGTCACGACGATGGTCTTATCGCCTTTGTTCGAGGTAACCGTACCGATGATCTGCTTAGCCATTACTGGGCCTCCTTGCTTAGGGCCTCGCCAAGTACTGTCAGGACGCGGGCCAGGTCTTTACGCTTGTTGCGGATGACGCGGGTATTCTGCAGCTCGCCAAGCGTGAGGCGGCGCTTCAGTTCGACGATTTCTTCGCGCAGCTGGGTGCTCTGCGTAGTCAGCTCGGCGGTCGACAGTTTGCGGATTTCTACGACTTTCATTATCACGCCTCCTCCCGGGTCAGGAATTTGGTCTTGACCGGCAGCTTGTTGGCGGCCAGGCGCATGGCTTCGCGGGCGGTCTCTTCGGAAACACCTTGCATCTCGAACATGATGGTGCCTGGGCGCACTTTGGCGACGTAAAACTCGGGACTGCCTTTGCCGCTGCCCATCTTGACGTCTTGCGGCTTGCGGGTGACAGGGGTGTGTGGGAAAACGCGAATCCAGATTTTGCCGCCGCGCTTGATGTAGCGGGTCATGGCCTGTCGCGCAGCTTCAATTTGCCGGGCGGTGATGCGCTCCTGGCCTTGGGCCTGCAGGGCGTAGTCGCCGAACGCGATGTAGTGCCCGGCAGTGGCGACGCCACGGATCTTGCCCTTCCGCACCTTGCGGTACTTCTGTCGCTTCGGCATTAACATCTTAGTTAACCTCTCCTTTGTAAATCCAGACTTTGACACCGATGATGCCGGCGACGGTCTTGGCGTTCACTTGGGCGTAGTCGATGTCGGCGCGCAGCGTGTGCAGTGGCACCGAGCCGGCGACTTCTTTTTCGCGGCGGGACATTTCGGCGGCGTTCAAGCGGCCGGAAACTTCGATACGAACACCTTTGGCACCACCACGCATGGTGGCCGCGGCGGCTGACTTGATGGCGCGACGGAAGCTCATGCGGCGCTCCAGCTGGTGGGCGATGTTCTCGGCGACGAGCTTGGCGTAAAGGTCGGGCTTCTTGACTTCTTCGATGTTGACGCGCAC
>DATIHM010000044.1:0-19466 GCA_035480695.1 Candidatus Saccharimonadia bacterium | reverse complement strand
GGAACTGCTGGCGGTGGCGGTGGCGGCGGTGGCGCAAGCACCAACCCCCAAAGTGCTATCGGTGGTGGCGCTGGTGGACGAGGCGAAGTCTGGGTTATCAGCTGGTAAAACTACTTTATAGGTGACCTATGCAAGTTCCTCCATTACTATCGCTGTTTGTGTTGTCGGGGCATTGAGTATTTGACCAAGTTACAACCGTTAAGGTTGTTCCTGTAGTAGCCACACCTACTAACCACGCATTAGTGAGGTTTGCACCTGAGAGATTACCAAGCTAATCGCCGATGCCCCGGCTCCAGGTGAGAGAAGTTTCTCCAGTACCGCAGGTTGTTCATCCCCAACCCCTTAATTTAAATTGGCGGATGAAGCTTAGCATAAGCTTTTTATTCGACGTGTGAATTTTCATACTCCTGTATAATTTAGGCTAATATGACGGATAAGATTTCGAGTGATAGGTTTCGGACTTCGCAACAAGACCCTACATACCGAAGAGCGACCGTACCGCTATATGTTCCGTCTAGAAAAACATCTGAGCCCATAGCAGAAACAGAAACATTACCTGTAGAAACGCAAAAAGCACGCAAACGGCCACAGATGAAGATGGTTTTTGGCGGAATGTCGGCAATAATCCTGCTTATTGGCGCTGGCGGGGCATTTTATATCACTCATAGCTATAAAAACCCCTTACCGGCCAACATTAAAAGCCAGGTGAGTTACAAGGCTATTTACCCCTCTAAAACGAAGCAGATTGACCCTGCCAGCTACGATTACCGACCGGATCAAAAAACCCTCACTTTTATAGCTAATGTGGCGGGCAATAATATCGTGTTCACCGAGCAGCCGGCGCCGGAGAGTCTTGGTTCGGCCGGCCAGATTTATTACCCGGCGTTGGGCATCCACCCTTACGCGCAGTTCGCTACCAAACTTGGCCCGGTGGCTCTGGCCAGATTCTGGCAATCGGGCAGCTTAAAGCCGGCGGGGCAATCCGGCATTCTGGCTAGCGGCGGCACTTTTTTAACGGCCCACTCCGATAAAAACCTGACTAACACCGAGTGGAAAGACTTGTTCGACTCTTTAAAAATCACTAAATGAAACGATTCGGCTTAATTTTGTCTATGGCTTTGGGGCTGGCTTCTCTGTGGTTAGCGCCTTTAGCGTCGGCACAAGATGCGGCCGCGCAGCCCCAGATCGCCTTTGACAGTTTAACGGGTATCTACCACCTAAGCCGCGATAGCCGGGGCTTGAGCCTGCTGACGACCGAAGAAACAATCGTGGCCGATTTTCCGGGCTCAAGTTATTACGGAATCACGCGAGCTTTGCCTAAAAATTTTCAGAATCACGCCGTTGATCTTAGAATCCTCAACGTAACTGACGCGGCTGGTGACCAGGTGCCGTACAAAACCTCTTCCATTGGCGATAACCTTGTCATTACCACTGGCGATCCGGCCATTGCTTTGTCGGGCAGTCAAACCATAAAAATAATATACCAAACCCGGGGTGTGGTTGATTTGGGCTCAAAAATCGACGAATTCCTGCTCGACGTCAATGGCCGGGGCTGGGACCAACCCATCGGCCGAGTAGATGCTGCCCTTTACATACCTGCCAGCTTTAAGGCCAGCCTGAAAGGCAACCCTACTTGCTACACCTCCCTCAATGGCTATAACAGCAATAATTGTCTGATAAATACTCAAAAGAAGGCGGACACGACAATCATCACCTCAAGAGCCCAACCGGTATCTGCTCATCAGGCGCTGGTGTTGAAGCTGGCGTTTGCGCCTAGCACTTTTAGCAATGGCCACTCCTATCTGGCCAGATCTGTTTGGCTAGGCGTGGGCGCAATCTTGATTTTGGTCGCGGCTATCTACTTTACCAAAAGCGTTATACTCTAGTTATTATGGGTCGCTATTTACGATGTCTCTACATCTCGGTTGGCTTGAATTTAGTTGTAGGTTTTGCCGTATCAGCGGCGCCGGTGTCTGCGGCCTCGACAGCTAAATCCGGTTCGAACACAAATTCTGGCTCAAGCAGCCAGACCCCCACGATTACGAACCTGAACCAATCCATCGTGCAAAGTTACAATGCCGACCCCAAAGTCTTGCCGGGCATGTTGGTCGAGCTGAAGGATAAGCAAAGCGACACAGTTACGCCTCTGACTGAAAAGGATATCAAAAAAATGCTTGGGGTGGTGGTGCCGATCGGGCAGGCTGCCGTGGTGCTTTCGCCACCCAGTTCGCCGACGGGACAGGTCTTAGTCGCCACAAGCGGACGCTTCAATGTCCTGGTCAGCAACCAGGGGGGGCCGGTCAAAATCGGCGACTATATCACGGCTTCGGCTATAGATGGGGTCGCTATGAAGGCCAGCCCGACCCAGCAGGAAATCCTCGGCCGCGCTATAACAATATTCGACGGCAAGAAAAACGTACTGGGCACCGTGCAGCTTAAAGTTACTGGTGGACACACCTTGAATGTTGCCATCGGTACCATCACGCTCGACATGGAACTCAAGCAGAACCCGCTGGTGCAGAAAACCGTCAGCTACCTGCCGCAGTTCGTGGTCAACGCCGCGGTGGGCATTGCCCAGAAGCCGGTTAGCTCAGGCCGCATCTATCTGGGCGTGGTGATGATGTTCATTATTCTATTCGTAACTTCTAACATGGTCTTCAGTGGTGTCAGAAGCGGCATGATATCTATTGGTCGTAACCCCTTGTCGAAGAAGTCGATCATCCGCAGTTTGATTCAAACCGTTATTGCCGGACTATTTATTTTTGCGGCAGGTCTTTTTGCAGTATACTTAATCCTGAAGCTTTAGCGCTTTGAGGTCTATGATATGACCAAGGTGGGTAAACAAAAATGAGTACCGGTAACAAGCATTTCGACAGCCTGGTCGATTCGGGTAAACCGATCGGCGAGGTTATCGGTGTCGATAAATTTTTGGTAGAAGTACGCGGCCTGCAGCCTTGTGCCGTCCATGCGCTCGTGATGTTCGAAGACGGCAGCAAAGGCTTCGTCTTTCAGGTTTACACCGACCATGTGGTCATTTTGCATCTTGGCTTGGAAGAGTTGCGCGTCGGCACAGTGGCCGTTCTGCAGCACGACGAACTGGTCTGCAAGGTGGGCAAGGACTTTGTCGGCCGGGTAGTCAATGTCACAGGTGACCCGCTGGATGGCAAAGGGCCGATTGCGCCGAGCGATGTCTGGCCTGTCTTCAACACGGCGCCGTCACTGTTTGAGCGCAGGTTGGTCGAAGACCAGCTGGAAAGCGGTGTGACCGCGATTGATGCGCTGTTCCCGATTGTACGTGGCCAGCGCATGGCGCTGCTCGGCGACAGCAAATCCGGCAAGTCGACGCTGGCGACGCAACTGACGATTAACCAGAAAAACACCGACCAGGTGGTGGTTTACTGCCTGATTGCCAAGCGCCGCAGTGACATCGACTCGTTACTTTCACATCTGCAAGATAACGGCGGTATGGAGAAGGCGATTGTCGTCGTGTCGACGATGTTCGAGTCGCTGATTATGAGCTACATAGCACCTTACGTGGCCTGTGCCATAGCCGAGTACCTCTGGCAGAAATGCGACCAGGATACGATTATCATTTACGATGATTTGACCAGCCACGCCCATGCCTATCGTGAAGTGGCGCTTCTGACAGGTGTCAGTCCGGGCCGTGACTCTTACCCGGGTGACATGTTCTATGCCCACTCGTCTTTGCTGGAGCGCGCCGGCCGGCTCGACCGGAACGGAAAGTCGCTCACGAGCATACCTATAGTGCACGCCGCTAACGGTGACATTACGGCCTACTTGCCGACGAACATCATGTCTATCACCGATGGCCAGTGGATTCTCGATATGGAAACTTTTCGTTCCGGTATCCGGCCGGCCGTCAGCATGGGACTATCCGTCACCCGCGCCGGCGGTGTCGGCCACAACAAGCGCCAAAAAGACCAGGCGGCCTCCACGCTGAAATTGCTGGCGGCCTACCGCCAGGCCGAGGAATACTCCCACTTCGGTTCTGAGCTGGCGGCCGAGGCCAAACGCGCCTTGGCAACCGGCAAACGCATATTCGAAATGCTTACCCAAAGCCCGTCTGACACATTCCCGCTGATGGCCCAGCAGCTGATGTTCGACATCATCCTCAACCTTGGCGATGGTGAGGAGCTGGACATAAACAAGCTGAAGATGAAATCAAACGAATTCGCGTCAAAAATCACCAAAGACGAGGAGTTTGACAGTATCCGCGACCAGTTGAAAGCGCAATGTGTGGTCGATTTGAAGGGCGCTTCAGACGAGAAAAAAGACGAAAAACTGGCCGCCCCGCCTCCGGCTGAACCATCCAAAGACAAAGACAAGCCTGCTAAAGAGGCAACTAAAGAACCGGCGGAGGCCAAAGCATGAGACGCCCTAATGAAATCGCTGCCGAAGAGGTCTCGATGACGACGCTGTCTGAGCTGACCAGCGCATTCGAAGGTATTGCCAGCATGCGTATCTCGCAGATTCGCGACCAGGTGCTGCAGTCAACAAAATTCTTTAATGAGTTGTGGCACATTTATTCGCAGTTGCGCGTCGATTCGCTCTTCAGTTTCGGCCGCGAAAGCGATGTCAAAGTCATCGACAAAGAGCTGTATATCATCATCACGGCAGAGGGCGGCTTCAGCGGCGACATCGACCGCAAGTTGGTCGATCTGATGCTGAAAACCTATAAGCCAGAGGAGGTCGACATCATCGTTATCGGCCACCACGGCGCCACGCAACTGGCCCAACGTGGCATCGCCTTCAAGAAATACTTCAAAATGCCGCACAAAGACCGCAACATAAATGTCGAACCGATAACCCGGCTGGTCCAGCAATACCGCTCAACCAAACTGTTTTACCAGGAGTACGTTTCACTGATGGTGCAAGATGTGAAGCGCATCGAGCTGTCGGCAGCTATCAAAGAGAAAGGCACCAGCAGCGACAAACCGGAGGATGTCATCAGCGAAGAGACCTACATTTTCGAGCCGACGACTTACGCCGTGGCTGCCCACCTGGAACGCTCCATGATGCAGATCTCTATCAGCCAGCTGATTTTGGAATCGAAACTGGCACAGTACGCCTCGCGCTTCCGGGCCATGACCGCTTCGCATGACCGGGCCGATGAAATGAAGACCGAGCTGCACACTGACTACAACCGCGCCAAACGCGCCGTAAAAGACGAGCGCTTGAAAGAAATCGTCAACGGGCTTAAGAAGGGACGGGCAGCCGCCGCCGGAGGTAGCGCCTGATGGCCGGCACACTTATCACCATTAAAGATTTGGTGGCGCGCGTCCAATTCGAAGACGACCCACCGTCACTGAACGAGCTCATCGAAGTCCAAAACGGCCACGGCACACAATTGCTGGTGGACAAGCTCGAGGCCGGCGGTATCGCTTTCTGCCTGAATGTGCGCAATGACGTCCGCCTGACCAAAGGCATGAAAGTCGAACGCACCCGTAAAGGCATTGAAGTGCCGGCCGGCGAAGCCATGATTGGCCGGGTCCTGAACGCTTTAGGCGACCCGCTCGACGGCCAGGATAAGATTACGGACGAGCAGGCCAAGTACAAAGACATCCTCACATTGCCGGGCAAAACATCCGACTTCTCGGTGGCAAAGCCGGAGATTCTGGAAACCGGCATCAAGGTCATCGATTTCTTCACACCTTTCGTGAAAGGCCGCAAAATCGGTATTATCGGTGGCGCCGGCGTCGGCAAGACGGTTCTGACCATGGAGCTCATCAACAACATCGCCCAGAGCGGCGGCGGCCTGTCGTTTTTCGCCGGCATCGGTGAGCGAATCCGTGAAGGCCATGAATTGTACGTGACGTTGAAAGAGAACGACCTGCTCAAAAACACCTGCATGTTCTTCGCGCAGATGAATGAGAACCCGGTGCAGCGCGCCCTGATCGGCGTGTCGGCCGTGTCGTCGGCCGAGTTTTTCCGCGACGAGCAGCACAAGGACATCCTATTCTTCGCCGATAACATGTTCCGTTATGTGCAGGCCCGCAACGAGCTGTCGACCATCCTTGACCAGATACCGAACGAAGGTGGTTATGAGCCGACCATTTTCTCGGACGTTAAGACGCTGCAGGACCGCCTGAGTTCGAACGAGAACGGCTCAATCACCTCTGTGCAGACGATTTACGTGCCGGCCGACGACATCTCTGACCCGGCCGTGCAGTTCATCCAGCATGAGATGGACTCGATTATCGTGCTGTCGCGCAAAGTCGCCGAGCAAGGCATCCGCCCGGCCGTTGACCTGAACCTGACGACCTCCAGCCTTTTGACGCCGGAAATCGTCGGCGACAGGCATTACCTGCTAAGCGTACAGGTGCAAGCGCTGCTGCAAAAGTATGAATCGCTAAAAGGAATCATCGCCATCATTGGCGAAGAGGAACTTAGCGCTGCTGACCGTGCAGACTACGCCAAGGCTAAAAAGCTCATCACCAACTTCACCCAGAATATGAACGTCATGACCAAGCACACCGGTGTTAAAGGCGACTTCTTCAGCCGCGAGGATACCCTGAAAAGCATCGAGGAAATCGTCGTATGAGCGACGGGCCGGCCGGCGTCGATGAGCAGCGGGCCATAACCGATGAAGGGTCCAAGCCGGAATCGACCGCCGAAAAAGAGCAGCAACAGGCCGTCGCTGACTACAGCAAAAACAAGGGCCAGCTGAGCATGGAAGTGCACGTTTATTCGCCATTCCATGATTATTACAATGGCCTGGCTTTCAGCTTGACGGCCGAAAACCGTACCGGCCCGTTCGATGTGTTGCCGAGACACCATAACTTCATCTCACTGCTCAGCCCATGTGATTTGATTGTGCGGACTGTCAAAGACGGTGAGCAGAAAATCAAGATCGCTGGCGGCATGTTGCATGTCAAGGCAGACCAGGTAATCGTGTTCTTAGACATTTAATCGACGACGAAGTAATCGAAACCGAAGGATGCGCTGGCTGGAGGCGCTGATGAATCGCAGATGCTGAAACTAGACGTGCTGCGGTTCACATAATAAGACAGGCCGCCGGCACTGGAGCCGACCGGCGTCAGTAAGACGTGTGGTGTGGAGCCGAACTTGGCGGTGAAATCCACGGTCACAAAGCAGCCGGCGGCCGGGCTCGCACCGGTGTTAATCGATACTGTTCCGCTACTATCGCTGCCGGAAACGCTGGCCGTTCCGCCGCTTCCCAACGCGCTGCCGCCGCTATGCGAAGGAGTGGCGCCGCCGATGACGACGTGGTGGGTGAGCACCAGGTCACCGTTAAGCTGGAAAGACGAAGTCGTCAGCTGCGGCGCCGAAACGGCTCCGCTGAAATTGCCGGTTCCGTTGACTTGTAGGCTTTTGGCGATGGTGGCAGAGCCTTGCAGGCTGGTGTCGCCGGCCACGGCCAGGTTCTTGTTAATCTGGACTTGTCCGAACTGGGTCGTGCCGTTGACTGTCAGGCCGTTGAGGGCTACCGTGCCGCCGACCTGCAGGCTGCCAGCGACTTCCAAATCCTGCCGTGCCAACAGTTTGCCAGCGAAAATAGCGCTGCTTTGCACGTTCAGCACCTGGCCGGTATCACCGACTGTAGCGTCGCTGTTAGCCAGCTGGGCGAAGCTGCTCCCCGACAGGCTTTGTGACGATATACTGGTCGTATTGGAACTTTTTTTGCTGGCAATGTACGTGGCGCCGATTACGCCCAGAGCAATGACCAACACGAATATGAAAAGTACCAGGTAGACGTTGAAGCGGGCAAAGGACTTCTTTTTTGTGCCGGATTTACTGGCCTGTTGGGCTATGGCTGCCGAGTCGTCTTTTTTGTCGCCGCCGGGACCACCGGACGGCTTGCTACTACCGGGACTGTCGCCACCGCTCGGGCTGTCTGCCGGCGAATCCGATGAGGAGCTATCTAAATCTTCACCTTCTGGGGCCGCGTCTAAGGCGTCGTCTGGCTCGTCCATAGTAATACAGTATAATCGATGTAAGCGTAAACGTTATAGCATGACAAAAACCGCATACCAAATAAATGAACCGGTAGAAACGATAAACCAGCGACGCTACAAGAGGCGGAAGCGCGTGGCAGCTGCCGCTTTCGGTATTTTCGGTCTGGTAATCATAGCCGTGCTGCTTGACCTGCACCATTTGAACGCCGCCGGCAGCCAGCCCATAGGCAAAACCCTTCATAGCACGATTGCCGGTCCGCAGACTTTCAAGAACGCCTATTTTGAATTCAGCGATTCGGCCAAGTGGCAATACGCCGCTAACGATAGCACCACCAACAAGCTGACTTATCTACTTTATGTAAACGGTGTGCCGGCGCATATGCTGACGGTTTACGTGAACCAGACCCCTTTGCAAAGCGACCTAGCCACTACGCGGGTGATACCGGTGCAGATAGTGGACGGCAATTCGTTAGTGCCGGCCGGCGACATCTCACCAGCCTGCGGCACTCTTTATAAACCGACCGACTTGAAACGAATCAAACCGGTGGCGTTGGCTGGCACCAGCTTGCTTTGCGTGCCGGATTCGCCGCAGTTCACGGTGGTAGTCGGCCGTGTCGGCGGCGACTACAACCTTATCTTGACGCGCAGCGGCGGCTTGCAAGCCCGCTACATCATCATCTACCACAACCTCTCGGTCGACCCTGACTCGTCGCCCTTCACCCGTATCATGAAAACCTTCAAAGCGGTCTGATATACTTGTTTGAGATATGAAGCGCTTAAGGCTTTGGGGTTTGCTGGGATTGGTTTTGGTGCTGGTTCCGGCTGTCGCTTACGCCGGTGGGCAGTCCAGTTCTACTAATTATCAGGTCAACGAGGTGCAGATCGGCTCAGGCGGCCTTTTGAACGCCAGTTCGCCGAATTACCAGGCGCAACAGAGCTTAGGTTTGACTGGCGGACGGACCACTAGCGCCAATTACGGCGCCGACGCCGGCTTTTTGACGCCGAACGCGCCATTTCTGGAAATGGTCGTAAATGGGGCAACCATCAACCTCGGTACGTTGAGTGCTGTCAGCCCAGCGACCGGAACGGCGACTTTCCATGTGCGGGCCTATGTGGATAGCGGTTACACGGTGGTGAGCGTCAACAATCCGCCGAAGAACGAAGAAGGTGCGCCGCTTAATGCTATGACCACCGCTGGTGTCTCGAGCCCAGGCACCGAGCAGTTCGGCATCAATCTTGTGCAAAACCAGACGACTTGCCCGAACGCCGCGCCGGCCAACTTCGGTACCAACCCGGTTCCGGTACCCGACTCATCATTCGCACACGGCATAGCATCAACTGGCTATGACACTTGCGGCCTGTTTAAATACAACAAAGGTGACACAATAGCCCAGAGCAGCGGCAATGGCTGGGGAGAGACCGATTACACGATTTCGTATCTGGTAAATATCAATGGCTCGAGCAAAGCCGGCAGCTATAGTATGTCCCAGGATTTGGTTGCCGTCGCCACGTATTAAAAATCACTAAAAAGCTTGATTTACCGATAGTGCTAGTGCTATTGTTATATGGAACAGCCGCTTGTAGCTGTGAGAGTGGTGAGAAACAAATAACGAAGTGTCAAATGTGGCAATACTATAGGGAGAAATTATCCGCGATGCGCCGAGCACTCACAGTGCTCATGGTTAGTGTCCTCTTCGTTTCGGCCACAGGTTTACTGCCCCTCATAGATAACGGAAGTGCTACAGCCGCAACGGTTACATCGCGATCACTTACCCTGGGCAGCGCCCAGACTAGCATCGTGACGACTTATGACTTCAGCTTCGTGCCTGCCACTGTCCCGTCACCGATACAAGGCCTGAAATTCCAGGCCTGCACCACAGCTATCGGAACGTGCACGGCTCCGTCCGGCCTCAGTTTTTCAAGCACCGCTGGCGGCACCCTGACTGGCACATGGACAGTCAGCGGAACCAACTTCGCGGTCGACGCCACCGGTGCCAATGACTGTACGGCCTCGGCCAGTATCCTGTGTGCCAAGCGCACAGCGGCCAGTAACGAAACCGGTTCAAGTGTCCGCGGAGTACATTTCACTACTATCACGAACCCCAACGGCAGCAGCTGTGCGACGGTCAACTGTACATTCTTCGTCAGGATGTCGGTTTACAATAACAATACCTTCACGGCAACCTCTGGCGGACTCGTCGACAACGGTACGGTCGCCGCCTCGACCACCCAGACCCTGACAGTTAATGCCACCATCCAGGAATCGCTGATTTTCTGCGTGGGCGCGACTACCATCGATGATTCAAACACCTCCACACCGCCGTCCTGCAGCGGTGTCAGCGGGACTTCCATCAGCTTGGGGCCATTGAGCTCGTCAAACGTTTCGGTTTCGCCGGTCAGTGTGGCGAACGGCGGCGACGCTAATAATGGAATAGCGCAGTTAAGTACGAACGCTACCAATGGCGCCGCTGTCACCTATGACGCCATCCAGCAATCGGGCACCAACCACCTGGGAACACTTCGTGTCGCTGGTGTAAGTTGTAACTCCGGTACTGTCAATACAGACCAATGTGTTAACGCCATCGGTACGACCAAAGCCACGATAACGGCCGGCACTGAAGCGTTCGGCATGACAGTGGCTGGAATTAACTGCAACAACAGCCCTGCAACGGCATACCCCTGCAGTTATACGGGCAATACCTATAATTTGCGCAAAAACACCAACTACGATGGTACTGGTTCAGCAACGACTTATGACAGCGATGCGAACCTGGTCTCTGGCACGACTAGCGGCAGCTATGCCTGGGACGAAAGCGGCTCAGCAGCTACCATAGCCAGCTCCACGACAGTGCTCGACAGGGAATCGCTTATCCTCAAATTCGCTGCCAGTCCGACCGTCGTTACCCCGACCGGTACATATACAGCTAAGGCCGACTTTATCGCGACACCAACCTATTAAAGCTATGAAATACTTACCAACCGGCAAAATAACTGTGGAAAACTCCAGACAACTCTTGTTGCATTATTCTTCTTATGCTATATTTACCGAGAGCGATTTAAACAAAAACATAAAGAGAAAGCCATGATTAGGCAAAGCCGCGCCGCTATCAGTCAATCGTATGACCGAATGAGAAGGGCCATTCTGCTCTTTGTGGCTGCTTCTTTAGTAGCCGGCCCGATCATGCTTATCAGCTCTACAGCCACAGCTTTCCAGATTACTCAACGCTCGGTCACGATATCTTCAGCCCAGGCCGGCCAAACGGCTAACTACGTCTTCAGCTTCGTGCCGGCCCAGACTACGCAGATTCAAAGTATCACCTTCCAAACTTGCACTACTCCTCTCGGAGCATGTACGGCACCGAGTGGCGTCAACATCGGTGGTGGTACTGTCAGCACAGGTGGTTTTCAGGGAGCGACTTCTTTTATCAAGGATACGACTACGAACACTGCGTCAGGTAACTGCGCAAACGCGGACGTGCTTTGTATTGTCAGGTCGGCAACCGACACGACAGCCCAGACACTGACGACCCATACCGTTACCGACACCGGTGCTGTCAACCAGAACGCCACCAACTGTAGCGCCGCGCCGAACTGCACATTCTTCGTCCGTATCACGACCTATAGCGGAATCGCCTTTACGACTCCTGTTGACGCCGGTGTCGTGGCTTCCTCGACGACCCAGCTGTTCACGGTCAATGCTGCCATCCAGGAAGTCTTGAGCTTCTGTATCGGCTCAACGACCATCGATGATGTTACGACGACTCCGCCGACTTGCTCGACCATCAGCGGCACCTCCCTGAACTTAGGCACACTAGATTCGGGGCACGTCAATATATCGCCGGTAACGGCCATAAATCATGGTGACGGCAATAACGCCTTAGCCGAACTAAGCACCAACGCCTTTAATGGCACGACTGTAGCCTACGACGCGATACAGCAGTCAGGCACTAACCACAAGGGTACGCTGAGAGTGTTGGGCGCTACTTGTGCAACACCGGGCGTTCTTAACACCGACCAGTGTGTCAACGCCGCTGGCGGAACCCGTACTACGCTGACGGCCGCAACAGAGAGCTTCGGCATGACGATAGCCGGCGTAAATTGTCAGCTTACTCTTGGTTATACTTGTAGCTATACTGGTAACACCTATAACCTGCGCAAAGCCAGCAACTATGACGGCACCGGCGTGGCAACCACTTACCTGACAGAAGCAGACCAGATAACCGGCACCACCGCTGGTGGCTATGCCTGGGATGAAAGCGGTGCGGCAACCACCATCGCCAGCTCCAGTACCGTGGTCGACAAAGAGGCGCTTATAATTAAGTTCGCCGCTACCCCTACCATCGTCACCCCGACCGGTTCATACCAGGCGCAGGCTGACTACGTCGCTACGCCAACCTACTAACGCTTATGCGCCGCTTCAGTCCGCACGCCTTACAGCTGGTTTCGGCTCTCTTGATGACAATCGTGCCCTATATGGTTTGGCAAGGGCAGAGTTATGCTCAAGACCTGATTAACCGCTCGGTACAGATAGACTCGGCCGTTCCATCGGCCATAACGACGGAGAGGTTCAATATGACTTATGCATCGAGCACTACAGTCGGCTCGATAGTTTTCCAGTATTGTATCGATTCTGCCATGCCGGGGGACCCTTGTACGCCGCCGGCCGGCCTGGACCTGAGCAGCGTCGCTTTGGTGCAGCAGACAGGCAATACGGGCTTCAGCATCGACACCGTCAACAGCACACCCAATAAGATAGTGTTGACCCGTCCGCCCACTTCGGCATCTCCAGTCCAGAGTACTTACACCTTTTCGCCTGTCACAAACCCGTCGACTGTTAACCAGACTACTTATGTGCGCATCAGCACCTATACCACAGCGGACGGTACAGGGCCACTGACAGACAAGGGCTCGGTGGCGTTCTCGACCACCCAGACCTTCACCGTGGGCGCTTTTATACCGCCGTTCGTGGAGCTCTGCGTCGGTGTGACCGTCGCCCCGGACTGCAGCTCAACCAATGGGGATAGTATCGATTTAGGCACCTTAAGTTCGCGCTCGACTAAAGCAGCCACTTCGCAGTATGCTGTCGGCACCAACGATGTCACCGGTTACGAGACATTCGTGATAGGCTCGACAATGACCTCTGGTAATAATGTTATTCCGGCGGCCGGTACGCCGACTAACAACCGGCCCTCTACCAGCCAGTTCGGGCTGAACGTGCGTAAGAACAACGGACCGCTGGTCGGGCTGGACCCGACCGGCACCGGCACCGGCGTACCGGCCGCCCAATACGATACGCCAGACCTTTTCAGTTTCGTGTCTGGCTCGCTGATTTCCAGCTCCGACCTGTCGACCGAATTCAACCGCATGACCGTGTCTTATATAGTGAACGTCAACCCGAGCCAGCCAGCAGGCGTTTACAACACGAGCATGACCTATCTGGCTTCCGTGCAGTTCTAAAAAGTCTTTGAGAGCCGATAGTTAAATGCTATACTTTCGCAGATGAGGCTAAACACAGAGGGTATGCAGCCGAAGTCTTTCTTGAGGCGGGTTTTGGTGGGATTGGCCGTATTTCCGGTCATTTTATTATCGAGTGCCAATGCCACGGCAGCCGGCGGCAGCGCCAGCGGCCTGAGCATCTCTCCTTTAAGGCAGGAAATCACCCTTAAGCCTGGCCAAGCCGACAAAATCGACATCACCCTTAAGAACATCACCGGCGGTCCTGTCACTGCCAAGGCAAGCGTGGTGGATTTTGAATCCGACAACGTTACCGGCAACCCGAAGATTATCACTGACCCGAACTTCAAGAGTCCGGCCAGCATCGCACCGTTCCTGATCGGCCTGGGCAACGTCAACCTGGCAACCGGTGAGCAGCGCAGCTTCAGCATACCTGTGCAGGCCCCTTCCAACGCTGCGCCTGGCGCCTACTACGGACTGATAGAATACCTGGCCGTTCCGCAGAATCCGGGCCAAGCCGGCGGCGGCAACAACAAAGTGGCCCTCTCAGCCGCTGTCAGCCAGCTGGTATTTATCACTGTTCCTGGCAACATTACTGAGCGCATGCAGCTGACAGCCATTCATATATATACGACCAAAGATGGCAACAAAGAAGGTGTCTTCTTCACCAAGAAGCCAGAGGCGGCTGGTGTGGAGCTTAAGAACCTCGGCAACGGCTTTGCGACACCTTTCGGACGGGTTACCTTGACCAACTCGACCGGCAAGACAGTCTACTCTTATGAATTGAACGGTGGGGTTACGAGGGGACTGGTGCTGCCTGATAGCTCCCGGGTCTTCCGGAACGCCCTTAAGAACATCGGCGGTCCTGGCCGCTACACCTTGACCGCCAGCGTGTCTTACGGCAACGGCTCGGCCATCCTGACAGGCAAGAAGACCTTCTGGTACATTCCGACTTGGCTGCCGTTCGTACTGATTGCAGTCGTCGTGCTGCTACTGGCCGCCGCCTACCTGGCACGCCGCCGCTACCGCAAGGGCAACCGCGGCCGCCGTTAGGCCAGACTATTCCGCTTGTGTTTTAAGGGGGGCTCGTTTAGTCTTAGGTTAGCCAGTTGTGATGAGAAGTTTCAGAACCCGGTTGATGGCTTGGTGGCCGCTTTTGGTGGCCGGATTAGTGCTGTCCCTGTTATCGGTAGCTACGAGGCCGGCCCTTGCCGCCACCCAACAGTCCGGTTCGGTCGGCATACAAGGGGTAATCCCGAGCCCGCCGCCTACTCGCGGCCCGACCATCGCCGTTCCGGGCAACGGCGCCGTTTTCACGAACGAGCCGATAACCGTGAGTGGCCTCTGCCCGACAGGCTTGCTTATCAAAGTATTCGATAACAACGTTTTCGTGGGGGCGGCCATCTGCTCAAACGGCAGCTATTCGGTGCAAATCAATCTCTTCAGTGGGCAGAATGAGCTGGTGGCTAAAGATTACGATGCGCTCGACCAGGAAGGACCGGCCTCCAACACCGTCGTCGTGACGTTTAATGACGCCCAGTTCCTGGCTTTTGGCAGCCATGTCCAGCTGAGCAGCTCCTTTGCCGAAAGGGGAGCCGCCCCGGGCAGCGAGCTTGACTGGCCAGTGCTCTTGAGCGGCGGCACCGGCCCGTACGCACTAAGCGTTGATTGGGGCGACGGTACCTCGCCCGACCTCATGAGCATACAAAGCGCCGGTACGATTACCCTGAAACACGTCTACAAGGTCGCTGGTGTCTATAAGATTATCGTGAAGGCTACCGACAAGAATGGCGGCGAGGCCTTTTTGCAGCTCGTAGGACAGGCTACGGGTGCCATACAGAGCAATACGAATGGGAAGGGCAACACGGAGCTGGTACGCACCGAAATCATCTGGTGGCCTTTATTGGCGATGCTGCCGTTGATTTTCGCTTCGTTCTGGATCGGCCGTCGCCATGAACTCTACTCATTGCGCAAACAGCTTGAGAAGGCGCGCGACCAAGATAGTTAATTTAGATGTAAATCATACTACAAAAACTGCCAGTTAACAGGGACGACACAATCAAAATCATCTCAACCTGGGCAATCCTAAACTGAGTACAAAAACGGGCAAGTTTCACCTTACTATAGATGTTGCTATAATCGTAAGCATCATGCCTAGACTTAAAGGTTGGAGGCTATTATTTGTCGAGGCTTTCTGTCTCCTGTTTATCTTTGGCCTTTCACCAGTGGGGGCATCTTCGGCTAACATCTCACATTCTTACCGCACTTCGAGTACTCTGCCCAATGGCAGTATCGTCAGTCTTGATCCGCAGCAGACGGACTTCGTACAGCTAGCTGACATCGATAACTCGGTTCGCTTACTAGGGGTGGTGGTTGCCAATGACGATTCGCTATTAGCCCTCGATTCCGGCAGCGGAACCACCCAAGTCGCTACAAACGGCACGGTTAGCGTACTGGTCAGCAACGTAACAGGCGATATCAATGTCGGTGACCAGATATCGCCTTCGCCATTCAATGGCATCGGCATGAAATCGCTGCCGGGTTCACGTTATGTCGGTCTGGCTCAAACTTCTTTCAGCAGCCACGATTCAGATGCGACCGCAAGGCAGGTAACCGACAAAAGCGGTAAAAGCCATCAACTCTCCATGGGCTACGTGCGGCTGGCAATCGGTATAGGCACTAATAACAGTGGTAGCGGCGGCCAACAATTAAGCGGTTTGCAGAGATTCGCGAAATCTATTACCGGGCATGTCGTTTCAACTGGCCGGGTAATCGTAAGTGTCGTGGTTGCGCTTGTAGCTGTCCTATCCCTGAGCGTTTTGATTTACGCTTCAATCTACGGAAGCATCGTTTCCATTGGTCGCAACCCTTTGGCGAAGTACAGCATTTTCAGGACTCTAGGCTCGGTGCTTGGAATCGCAACCGCCACAGCAGTCGTGGCGGCGATTACGATTTTCTTACTGCTAAGATAAGTAACTCCTGTGGAAAAGTAGAGGTTCTTAATCCATATTTTGGTTCGACTCGCCAATCTTAACAGGGGTGTGAATACTTAAAATTGAATTAAAAAATTGTTCATTTTCCTTGACCCCTTATCTACCAGAGGTCTAAAATAGAATTACGGCAAACTATACCAAAACAACTAAATAAAACCTAAAAATAAAATGTCACCAGAGAGAAACGTGGATTCAAATAGTGGTACGTCGTACGACGACTCTAGCTTGGAGTCTACCTCAACCGCTCCAACAGAGGTGACTCAAGCCTCAGGCATTCACTTGTCATCTGTTCGCTATAACAGGATGGCTTTTATTGTTGCTATCAGCTCCCTGGTCGTTATAGCGCTTATCTCGATCGGTAGCCTACTTTTACTGAAGTCGCATAACACCCAGGCAAACCAGCAGCAAACGTCGCAAATCAGCAATTTTGCCAGCGGCAACTTGTCTACCAGCGGACTCAAAATAAATGCTACACAGCTGCAGGTCGGCCAGGCTGACCATCTGGCTGTAAACGGCCAGCTTCGCGTCAGTAACACCGTTGTTTTGGCGCCGACCGGTGCACCCTCAAACCCTACTGCCGGCCAGATTTACTACGATAAAACCACTAACGCACCTTACTACTACAATGGTAGCCAGTTTATCAGCTTGGCGCCGGCAGCCTTGCCGCAGCATGTGACCTCCATAGGTGGAGTGGCTGGCGCCATAAGTGTCGGCAGTGGACTGCAGATTACGACGAGCGGCCAGCTGTCTGTGAACAGCAATATTCTTTCAGCCAGCGGCGGCAAGTTTACCAGCTTGCAGTCCGGCTCAGCCAACCTGGCTGTCACCACCGACGGCAGCGGCAACTACCTACTGACCGACAGCTCCGTCGTCAACAGTGGTGGAGCAGGCCAAATCGCTCTGATTACTGGTGGCCAGACAATTGGCGGCTCAATTTTGAGCCAAAGCGGCAGCATCTTGACCGCGGCCGGAAATTTGACAGTAACAGGGGCGATTTCGACCAATAGCCTGCAGCAGACTGCTGCAGGCAACGACGTCAGCATATCAGCTGGAACTGACAACTTGATATTCACGGCAGGCGGGCGGACCTTCCAGTTCCCGACCAGCGGGCCCGGCTCGCAGATAATCTGTACCACCGGCATTTCGTGCGCCAGTGGCGGCGGACAAGCAGTCCTTTTGCAACCTGGCTCAGCCCAATTGGACACCGGTGCCAGCAGTTCGATTTTCGTAAATAACACCGGTGGCGGCAACCTGCTGGAATTGCAGGGTGGCGGCAGCGACCGTCTGGTTGTCACCAATGCCGGTGCAGCCATCTTCGGTAACGCTGCCCAGCAGGCCAGTCTGGTATTGAACGCCGGTAATGGCAAGACGGCTACTTTCCAGGTTGCCGGTACCTTAGGCCAGAACACTATCTACACCTTGCCGGATCCGGGACTGGCAAACGTAAATATCTGTTTGTCCAGCGGAAACTGTACGGCCGGTGGCGCGGCCGGCGGCGACCTTACCGGCAGTTATCCGAACCCGACAATTGCCAAGTTACAGGGCACGACCCTGACAATCAGTGCTCCGAGCAATGGCCAGGTGCTTCAATACAACGGTAGTGCTTTTGTCAACGGACTTATCACAAATACTAACCTTCAGTCTGGAAACTTCGGCAACATCAACGGTGTAGGCAGCTTGACCAGTGGCTCAATCGCCAGCGGATTTGGCGCAATTTCGACAACAAATAATATTTCTACAACAGCTGCGCTGCAAGGCGGGACGCTTAGCATAGCCAGCGGCAGCTTCACCGTTAACGGCTCAGGCAACATTACAACGACGGGAATTGCCACAATCCAGGGTGCCGGCGGGGTGAGTATCGGTGTTGCCGGCACGACTGCAGGCAAACTGGTATTTGCCAACGCCGGCAATAACCACCTTACCACCCTGCAAGGCTTGGCGCCGGCCGGCCAGGACCAAACCATAACTATTCCTGCTTCTAATGTCGCCTCAGATACCGTTTGTTTGCTCAGCCTGGCAAACTGTGTGGGCACAGGTGGCGGTGTAACTGCCAGCGGCGGCACCCAGAACTTCGTGCCTAAATTCACGAACGCCGGCGGCAACCAGCTTGGCAATTCGCTTATTTTTGACAACGGCACGAGCGTAGGCATTAACAACAGCACCCCCGGCGCTAGCTTCAAACTCGATGTGAACGGCAACGCTAACTTCTCTGGTAGCGCTACGATAGGTACAGGCCTGACTGTGACTGCAGGAGGTGCGACCGTCAGTGCCGGCGGCATAACTGTCACTGGAAACAGCACCATCAGCGGCACACTGACTTCACTGACGGGGCTGACCAGCTCGGGCACTATAACATTCAGCGGTCTGAATGTGGCTGGCATAGTGCACAACAGCGCCGCCGGCGTGCTTTCAACCGGCCTGGTTGCCTTAGGCACCGACACTTCCGGTAACTACATTGACCACATCGGCACGGTCACAGGCTTAACCTTGGGTGGTACTAACAATGTGGCTGGCGCGGTGCCAACTCTGAGCGTGACTTATGGCTCTGCAGCCAACACGGCTGTCCAGGGCAACGTAACGCTAACCTGCCCATCTGGAACAGGTAACCTGACGGGTGGCGGCACCAGTATCACCCTTGGAACGGGCGGCAGCTGTGGTAACCTAACGATTACGAACAGCCCGACCTTCAGCGGTACTCTGACAGTACAAGGGGCTGGCGGCGTCGTAGTTGGCGTTGGCAGCACCACCGACGGAACACTTGTTTTCAACAACGCCAGCAACGGCCACACGACTACGCTTAAAGGACTGGCTGCAGCCGGCCAGGACCAGACCATCACGATTCCAGCTTCGTCCGCCACCACCGACACCGTCTGTCTGTTGACCCTAGCCAACTGTGTAGGAGCCGGCGGAGCAGTCAGCACCACTGGCGGCACTCAGAACTTCATCACCAAGTACAACAACGCCGGCGCCTCCCAGATTACGAACTCACAACTCTTCGATAACGGTACGAACGTTGGCTTGAACGCCAGCTCTGGCTTCGGCACGAAAGCCCGGTTCACGGTTAACGCCAACGTTACAGCCG
>DATIHM010000043.1:0-8307 GCA_035480695.1 Candidatus Saccharimonadia bacterium | reverse complement strand
TATCGGTCGGCGCTGTGGCGATGTGCTGCTGCTTGGGCTCTTCCAACTTGCTGGCAACCAATTGCTGGTTGGCGCCGGCGTTCATGAGGGTTGCGCTGGCGCTCATGGTCTGCGAAGAAGTCTTGTCGTTTGAGAAGCGGTCGGTCGCTGAGACGATTCCCGTCAAAAGGGCCGTCGCAATCTGTTCGTCGAGCAGGTTCGGTGCAACCGCCTGAGCCAATTCCGTCACTAATTCACTCAGGGAGCTGGCTTGCGGATCCTGCCAGTTGATGCTGCCCAGGCCGCCCTGGCCGGAGGTGTTGACGCTGGCGACTGTAGCGTCATGCAGGATGCGGCCGTGCGCCGTGATGGCTTCGTCCAGGTCTTCCTGCTGCGAAACGCCGAGCGCGACGACCACATCGACGTTGAAGTCACCCTGGCTGAAATCCAAATCAGCCTCGCTGATAGAAGTCTTATAAGGGGTGATGAAGATGCGCACCACGTTGTCTTCGACTTTGTAGCGCAGCTTGTCGGCTTTGGACTTGTCGAGCGCGATGATGAAATCGCGTAGGCTGTCGGTGTTCTTTTCGAGCGTGTCTTCGGGTTTCAAAAACTCAATCGTCGACGGCACGTTGCCGCTGAAGACCGCCGCCGTGTGCTTGCCCTGCTTGTTGAGCAGCAGCGCTAGGCCGAGACAGGCCGCCAGCTGGTCCACCGAAGGGTTCCGGCTGACCGTTACCAGGATATTATTACCCGACTTGAGCCGTTCTACGAGCTGTTGTTTGGCGTCATCCATAGCTTTTTATTTTTGAGGATTTTATTTGAGGAATTGTCACCTTTCAGGCTACCATAAACGCTTACGGTTGTCCACCGTTTTTTACAGAAGTGGCAAAAGGGACTGGTAATTCGTCGACTAAAGGGTTATTCTTGAGGCGAATAGGCCTAATTATGAACTTCGATGTGCTTCAGACCGTTCGGACAAAGATTGAAACTGCACGGGACTTAGGCCGCAAAACCCTCGAGTTCCTACGCGAACCTGAAACTCCGCAACACGAACATGGCCATTTCCACTGCCAAGGTAAGCACTATATGAATCCTGCAGAATACGAGCGGTTAGAGTGGGATACAACTAGTGGCAGCCATACTCCCAAGGTCGGTGGCCTACATTTTGATTTACAAGGCGAAGAGGACGCTGCCTGAAATACGGTTGAAAGAAGTGGCCGTATCTGTTATAGTCATACGCAACTCTAAAATTATTAAAGTTTAACTCAAGGAGTTACATGCCAATCATCCAGTCAGCCAAGAAGCGTGTCCGTGTTGCCCGCAAGGCTTCGGTGCGCAACTCTAAGACCAAGCGGAACCTCAAAGCGTCGCTTAAGCTGTTCGCCAAGAGCCCCTCGGCCAAGACGCAGAGCGCGGCCCAGAGCAACCTCGACATAGCTGTCAAGAAGGGCGTCATCCACAAGAACAAGGCCGCCCGCCTCAAGAAGCAAGCCGCCGCCCGCGCCAAGGCCGCCGGTGTCAAACCGGGTAAAGCTGCCGCCAAGCCGGTTGCCAAGAAAGCCGCTCCAGCTGCTAAGAAAACAGCAGCCAAGAAACCAGCTACTAAAAAAGCCCCTGCCAAGAAATAACTATCCGAGCCTGATTAGGTAGGTTTGGAGGGCTTCGTCGAGGTCGATGCCAGTGGTTTTGGATTTGACGTCGATTTCGAGCAGGTCAGCGACGAGTTGTTTGACTTCCGAAAGGCTCAGGTCGCGGGCGATTACCTGGCTTTTGCGAACCACGAACGGATTGAGACGCGCTTCACTGGCAATCTGGTCGGCCGACTTTTCCCCTGCTGTCTTTATGATAGCTAAGACATGCAGTTGCCAAGTTAGCATGGCGACGATTTGCGGCGGTTCGACTTTGAGGGCGCGCTGTTCGGCGTAAAGCTGCAGCACGCGCCTCTTGTTGCCGGCGAAAGCCGCCTCGAGCAGCTGGAAAATGGTGCTTTGCGGTGACGCTTCTGTGAGCAGGTCGATGGTTTCGCGGGAGATCTTAGAATCGTACAGTAGCAACTTCTCCAGTTCGTTGGCCAGGATTTGTTGGCTGGCGCCGACCCGCTCAACCAAGTAGCGCGCGTCTGCCTGGCTCAAACTCCCGTTTCGGGTCTTTGCCTGTTCGCTCAGCCAGCGCGCCAGGCCGTTGGCATCAAGCTCCTGGAATTCGCGGAAATCCGTATTTTTCTTGAGGAATTTATAGTAACTCAGGCGTTTGTCGAGCTTCGGCTCGACCAAAATGACATCGGTGGATTCGGGCACGCCGCCTAAAATTTGTTCAGCCGACTCGGCGAACTGCTTATTTTTACCCGGCGCGCGCAGCACGACCATTTTGCGCACCGACAGGAACGGTAGGCTGGTCAGCGCTTCCTGCATGCGGGCTAACTCGGCTTCTTCGCCGTCGAGCCGCTCGAGCGCCAGCTCGCCGTTTTCCGACACGAACGGGCCGACCAGCTTCGATAGTTCCGCGCCTAAACCGAAAGCGTTCTCTCCCGTCAGGGTGACAATCATGCAGCTTATTATAATCTACGCGTTCAGCGTGGATTATATGACGAGCCCGAGCGAGTCGGCTTTTAAGAAAATAGCGAGCCCGGCGTGAAGCTATATATGTGATTTCCCACATCGGCGACGGCAGAATTTTGCTATGCTAGGCTGGGTTTATATGCCACAAGTCATTATCGTTTCGAACCGGCTGCCCGTCAGCGTCGCCAAAGAGAATGGGAAGTTGCGTTTTTACCCCAGTACAGGCGGCCTGGCGACAGGGCTTTCGTCTTATGTTAACAACCGCAAAAGCACCTGGATCGGCTGGCCGGGCGTGGCCAGCGATGAGCTGACCGCCGACGACCGCCAGGCCATCGTCACGGAGCTGGCCAAACACAACTGCACGCCGGTCTTCCTGTCAAAAAAACAGATTGATGATTTTTATAACGGCTACAGCAACCAGGTTTTGTGGCCGTTGTTCCATAATCTGCGGCGTGGGGAGGTGTCGACCGCGACACGTAAGCGTTTCTGGCAGGCTTACCGCGCGGTCAACCAGAAGTTCGCCGAAGCCACACTGAACCTGAGCGAGCGCGGCAGCCACATCTGGGTGCACGATTATCAGCTGATGCTGGTGCCGGAAATGATCCGCGATGCCCGGCCCGATGTGATTCTCGGGTTTTTCCTGCATATACCCTGGCCCACCGCCAAAAGCCTCTCCCGGCTGCCGGAATATAAGAAGTTGGTCGGCGGCATCCTGGGTGCCGACGTGGCCGGTTTCCATACCCAGGGTTACGTGGCAAATTTTCTGGATAGTGCGCAGGCGGCCGGCTTCAGCCAGACCGACCACAGCGAGGTCGTGGTCGGCGAACGCTCGGTGCGCGTATCCGATTTCCCGATGGGAATCGACTACAAGAAGTACGCCACGGCCACCAAGTCGCGGACGGTCCAGGATGCCGTGCGCCGTTACCGCGAAAAGTATAAGAAACGCAAGGTCATCGTGTCGGTCGACCGGCTCGACCCGAGCAAAGGCCTGGCCGAGCGGCTGAAGGCCTACGCTTCCCTGTTAGAGGAATACCCGAAACTTCAGGGTAAGGTCGTTTTCGCCATGATCGTGGCGCCGTCGCGTATGGAAGTGCCGGCTTACAAGCGGCTAGACAAACGCCTGTTGGCACTAGTAGACGAGATTAATAGGAATTACGGCCGGCCCGATTGGCAGCCAGTCGATTATATGAACGTGGCGCAGCCTTTTGAGGAAGTGACGGCGTTGTTCCAGGTGGCCGACGTGGCCTTCATAACACCTCTCAAAGACGGCATGAACCTGGCCGCCAAAGAGTTCGTGGCGAGCAGCCGGCGGCGCGGCGGGGTACTTATATTAAGCGAGACAGCCGGGGCGGCCGAAGAGTTGCAAGACGCCCTGCTCGTCAACCCGGCCAAGCCCGAAACCATGGTCGCCGCCCTGCACCGCGGCCTCACCATGCGCCGCCGCGAATTGCGCCGCCGGCTGCGCCGCATGCAGCAACAACTTTCCACCAACACCGTCCAGGAATGGGCCAAAGGATTCGTCGACACGCTGAACCGGCCCGTGCCCGGCACCGTTTCCCTCACCCGCACCGTCAAAGACAAACTGCGGCACCAACTGGTCAACGATTACCGCCAGGCCGAAAAGCGCCTGTTGATGCTCGACTATGACGGCAGCCTGGTGCCCTTCAGCGAAGATTACCGTGAGGCCAATCCGCCCCAATCACTCTTGGACCTGCTGGAACGGCTCAGTGTCGAAGCAGACAACGATGTCGTGCTCATCAGCGGCCGCAGCGCCGACGACCTGCAGAAATGGTTCGGCCAGTTGCCGCTCAGCCTGGTCGCCGAGCACGGCGCCAGCTACCGCAAAGCCGACGGCAAAGCCTGGCAAACCATCGAAAAAGTCGACACCCGCTGGAAACGTGCCATCCAGCCCATCTTTGAAAAATACACCGAGTTGACGCCGGGCGCCCACATCGAGGTCAAGCCGCACTCGCTGGTCTGGCACTACCGCGCCGCCTCGCCGTACTACGCCAGCAAACACGCCGTGACAATCAAGCGCCTGGTCAAACCGATGCTCAAAAGCTATGGGTTGGAGTTGCTGCAAGGCAACAAGGCGCTTGAGGTCAAGAACAGCCGCATCGGCAAGGGGGTGGCCGCCCAGCGCTGGCTGAACCACAAATACGATTTCGTGCTGGCCATCGGTGACGACGCGACCGACGAGGACCTGTTTTCGGTGATTCCGGCCTCTAGCGCCGCCATCAAGACCTACAGCATCAAGGTCGGGCGCGGCCGCACGCTGGCCGACTACCGCGTGCCGTCGAGCAAAGAGGTCAATTCCCTGCTCCGCAAACTGCACTAAAGCTTCTGGCAGGTCGGGCAGAAGTGCGTGCCGCGCCCGGCGACGCGCGTCTTGACGATGGTCGTGCCGCAGCGCGGACACGGCTGGCCTTGTCGCCTGAAAACCCGCGCGAAACCGAGGTAACTGCCGCGCTTGCCTTCGGCCGAAACGTAATTCTTGTCGGTCGAGCCACCCTTTTCAATCGCCAGTTTCAGTACGGAAACCAACTCCTCGTACAAAGTCTTTACCTTCGCATCGGACAGGTTCTTCACCAAGGTGCTCGGATGGATTTTGGCTCCCCACAATGACTCGTCGGCGTAGATGTTGCCGACACCGGCGATGACCGTCTGGTCGAGCAGCGCAGCCTTTACATTGGTGTTCTTGCGCCGCGCCAGGCGTTCTTTCAGCTTGCGCCAGTTGAAGTCGCTGGCCAGCGGTTCCGGTCCGACTTTTTGGAAGAAATCGAGGTTCACGACTTCGGCCGTCGGCATCAGGCGCATCCAGCCGAACTTACGCTGGTCGTTGAAAAACAGCGTGCTGCCATCTTTGAACTGCAGCGTCACCCGGGTGGATTTGTCGGGCAGCTCGCCCACCAGCGATTCGGTCGGATGCCCTGCCCCGAAACTCTCGCCCTTCGCCCTAAATACCAGTTGGCCGGTCATTTTAAGATGGATTACCAGTGAATACTTGCTCGACAATTCAACCAGCAGCACCTTGGCGCGGCGCGCCACTTTCACGACTTTGGCGCCAACCAAGAAAGCCTTAACATCCGTCGGCGCGTTCGGGAATGACTTTTGCCAGTCAGAATCAGCCGACGCTACAACACGCCCTGGCAGCAACCGCTCCAGACCAATCTTAATCGTTTCAACTTCAGGCAATTCCGGCATCCTTTTATTGTAACAATTAACTGTGTCGCGGAGCCGGCGCCCGAGTTATAATGCCGGCATGGATAAAGCCAGAGAAACGGTTGAGCGGCTGCTGAAGCCGGCGGACGTCAAGATTAACGGCAAGCGGCCATGGGACATCCAGGTGCACGATGAACGGGTTTATAAGCGTGTCATGTCGCAAGGCGAGCTTGGTGCCGGTGAGTCCTATATGGATGGCTGGTGGTCGGCCAAGCAGCTGGACGAGACAATTGCCCGTTTATTACTATCTGACATTCGAAAACATCTACCGATTACGCCATCGCTCATAAAAACCGTGGCTATTGGTGTCCTTAAAAACAACCAGAGGTTGAACAAGGCCTCCAAGAACGCCGTGGCGCACTACAGCATTGGCAACGACCTTTACGAAGCCATGCTCGACAAGAACATGATTTATAGTTGTGGCTTTTGGCAGGATGCCAAGAACCTCGACGAAGCCCAAATCGCTAAACTTGACCGTATCTGCCAGAAACTGCAGCTCAAAAAAGGCATGACTGTGCTTGACATCGGCTGCGGTTGGGGCGGTTTTGCCGAATATGCCGCCAAAAATTACGGCGTAAAAGTCACCGGAATCACTCCTGTTAAAGAACAGGTCGACCTCGCCAAGCAACGCACCAAAGGCCTGCCAGTAACTATCAAGCAACAGGATTACCGTGAGGTGACCGGCAAGTTCGACCGCATAGTTTCTATCGGTATGTTCGAGCATGTCGGCCCGAAAAATTATCACCGCTTCTTCAAGAAATGCTGGTGGCGACTTAAAGACGACGGTCTCATGCTGCATCACTTCATTGGCAACAACCGCTCAGTTCCAGCAGTGACTCCTTGGATTAATAAATACATTTTCCCAGGCGGCGTCTTACCCTCCCTGACTCAAGTTTCCAAAGCCACCGAACGCCTCCTCGTGATAGAAGATCTGGAAAATTTCGGCCCGGATTACGACAAGACCCTTATGGCTTGGCATGAGAACTTCACCGAAGCTTATCCGAAGCTCGACCACAACAGATACGATGAGCGATTTTATAGGATGTGGGAATTTTACCTTCTCAGCTGCGCCGGTTCATTCAGGGCCAGACATATACAGCTCTACCAGGTGGTGATGCGCAAAGTCGAGCGCTCCGAGGCCTACCGGGGTTACCGTGGATAGCCTGTCCAATATCCTCAGCCATAAGGATTTCGACGAGCCGCCCGAAATGACGGCGATTAAGAAGTACGTGCAGGACGAGTTCCAGGTGAAGGTCGGCGTGATGGTGCGCGAACGCGACATCGTCATCCAGGTGCCGAATGCCGCGCTGGCCAACACCCTGCGCCTGCGCAGCCCCGAAATCAAGCGGCGCTGCCAGCTCGACAAGCGCCTAACTTTCCGGATCGGCTAGCAGCTTTTCTAGCTCGGTTTTGGCCTGCTCCGAGTCGCGGAACAGCACGGTTTTCATGCCCAGCTCGCGGGCCGGCTCCAGGTGGCCTTCGTTGTCGTCGACGAACACGCACTCATCGGGCTGCACGCCGAGCCGCTCGGCCGTCAGTCCATAAATACGTGGGTCGGGCTTGGCCATGTTGATATCGGCCGACACGATAACCTCATCGAAACACGACTCCAGCAGCTCTTGGCCGATTTTGCGCCCCAGCACGCCGGTGTTGGCGTTGCTCAATATGGCAGTCTTGTACTTGCCGCGCAAACCCTTGATGTAAGCCAGCAATTCAAGGTCGGGCAGTTCCGCTTTTTGGACGACCTCTCGCCACGCTTCGCGGGTTATACCAAGCTTCTGCGCCATAGTATCGCGGAAATCGTCATCGGTCACTTGGCCGAAATTGGCCCGCCCGAGCATTTCCTCTATGAAATCACGGTCTTTCACCGGATCACCGCCTCCCAGGCGATAAGTGTGCTCAAAGCCCTTGCCCACCAGCACGCCGAAGCAATCGAAAATCACAGCCCTGATCATGACTCTATTTTAGCTTAAAGTGTGATGCCCTGGCTCAGGTTGCTGTAGTTCGGAATCTGGTTTTGGAACAACGTGATAGTGGTGGACAGGTTGCCCCCGTAGGTTTGCGTGCCGCCGCAACTGGTCGCCCAGTAACGCTGCAGGGTTTTGCCGCCTTCGGTCAGTTCGAAGATGTAGCGGTCGCCGAGTGGGCAGCGGCCGCGCTCATCGGCCAGCAGTTTACTATTGTTGCCCTGGGTGAAGCCGGTACGCAAAAGGGCGAATAGGAAGTTGGTGTAGGCATCGACATTATTGGCGAAGTTCTGCTGGTTGACGACGTTGCCCTGGTAGCCCTGGATGTGCTGGAAAGTCGCATCCTGGTTATTGACGAGGATGCGGATCTGCTGGTGGTCTTGGTTGGCGTTAATCGGCCCGTCAATCGTCATGCTGACGGTGGCATCAGTGGTCGCATAGCTGTCGAGGGTTTTAGGCGTAATCACCACTTTGGGTTTGCCGCCGCCATGGAAAAGCAGGACTATCAGTAAGATGATGAGCCCGATGGTCGCGACAAAACCGATGAAGTACCTTGTATAGTACATAATGCCTAGCCT
>DATIHM010000042.1:0-6775 GCA_035480695.1 Candidatus Saccharimonadia bacterium | reverse complement strand
CTGCCGATAATCCGCGTTAACCACCTGACTAAGGGCGATGACTTTTTGGTTGACACTACGCTGTTCCGCACGCCGGCCAAGAAGAGTTTCTACGTAGTCGACCCGATATTGAGTTTCCCGCCTGTCTGCACAATGAATGACTTGGTCAAGCAATTCGGCCAGCCGAGCCGAACGCTATACATTGGCGCCAAACAGGTTCTGCTGTACAACTACGACATCGGCACCAAGATGCCCTCGCCTTAGGGCTTTACAAACGTGCATACCCCTGTTAGAATAGTAGTAGTTTGGCAAAAACAGATATGAAGAATTCCGGAAAAGCCAGTCGAAAAACTTTGTTAATAGTCTTCCTTGTTATCGTTGTGGCGGCCGGTGTCGTGGCGGCATTGGAGCTGACAAATACGACCCATTTTTTCCACAAGTCGCCGGTGGTCAGGGCGCCTAGCAAGCCGATTAGCCAGTTGCCTGGCCAGTCGGCTTCGAATAATGGCAACAAGTCGCCGTCGACGCAGAACGCCCAGGTGAATGGTGGCAGCGAATCCGACAAGAACGGCCAGGCGGCCAGCGGCGTGCCGACCGACCCGAGCTTGTGGTCGACTTCGGCCTCCGGCAAAACCGTGCTCAAGTTGCCTGGCAACAACGACAGCTTCAAGTCGGGCTCGACGATTACCGGAACATCCGCCGTTTCGCCCGTGCAATACCGCTTGGTCGACGACCAGGCCGGTGTGATTTCGCAGGGCACTATCAACGTGGTCAATGGAAATTTCACAGCTTCGGTGACGTTCACGCCCTATGCTAAGACCGGCCGGCTGGATGTGTTCAACACCGACAGCAGCGGCCGCGAGCTAAATGAAGTACAGGTAACGGTGAATTTCTGATGTTGAAGCGCAAATTCTTACCGGCTCTGGTTCTGTCGCTCCTGGTGGGAGCGGCCTTTTTGGTGCTCGGGCCGGTGCAGAAGGCCAACGCCCTGGCGCCGTCGAACTACACCAGCTACTTGATTGACGACCAGGTTTTCCGCGACACCACGACCATGAGTGCGGCCGACATCCAGAACTTTTTGAATAGCGAAGGCAGCGCCCTGGCCGGCTTGTCCGACGTAGAGAACTGCGGCAGCCCGTCCGGCGCCCACTATTCGTACTACGCCACTTACTACGCCTGTGGCCAGCGCGCCAGCGCGGCCCAGATAATTTATGCAGCCGGCCAGGCCTACGGCATCAACCCGCGCGTCATCCTGGCTACGCTGCAAAAAGAGGAGTCGCTCATCACCGACCCCAGCCCGTCGGCTTCGCAGATAAACTTCGCCATGGGCTACGGCTGCCCGGATTCCGGCGGCTGCAGTTTCCCCGGCTTCTTCAACCAGGTCGACAACGGTACTTGGCAGTTCCGCACCGACATGGAGCTCGGCGCCGGCAATAACTGGTGGGGCTACACGCCATCGAGTTATCCGTGCAACGGCGCCACGCGCTACTACAGCGCCGCGCTCAAAGCCGGCAACGGAGTGACCTTCTCCGACGATAACGGTGTCGCCTATTCAGGTTTCGTCATGCCCGACATGTCGACCGCCACGCTGTACTGCTACACGCCGCACGTTTATAACAACCCGCAGGGCCAGTTCGGCAACCCGCAGTTCGGCACGACCGGCCTGTACTACAGCGGCAGCTACAACTTCGTGGTTTCGTTCGTGACCTGGTGGGGGACGACTTACACGCCGTCATTCAAGGCCCTGTTCGCCGGTGAGAGCGGCTTCCCGACAATCATCCGCGGCAATAGTTCGCAATCCTACCTGCGCTATTGGAACACCGGCAACAAGCCGTGGTACGACAACATCAGCGCGCCGCCGCTCCACACTTATGCCGTGCACTTGTCGACCAGCAACCCTATCAATGCCGGCAACCCGTTCAGCGCTTTCTGGCCGGCACCTAACCGGCCGGCAACAACCTTCACCCACGTTTACCAAGGCGATGGCACGACCTTGGCGCCCGACCAGCACACCGTCCAGCCGGGGCAGATGGTCGAGTTCGATTTCCCTTTCAGCATACCTCCTGGCACGTCGCCCAGTTTTTACCAGAACTTCTTCCAGCCGATTTTGGAAGGCTCCTCGCTCTGGAACATGAGCGGCGTGGCCTGGCTTGGCGTGACCGTCCAGCCGGTCACTTTCTCGGCCACGTTCGCCGGCGAGGGCGGCTTCCCGACGTTGGTGCAAGGCCAGGGCACGACCTCATTCCTGCGCTACAAAAACACCGGCAACGAGCCGTGGTTCGACGATGTCAGCGGCGCGCAGTATCACACGTATCCGGTACATTTGGCGACTTCCAATCCGCCTAACGCACCCAGCCCGTTCAGCGCCGGCTGGCCGACTAACAATCGGGCAACGGGAACCTTTGCGCACATCTACCAGGCAGATGGAGTGACGCTAGCGCCTGACCAGCATATAGCGCAGCCGGGGCAAATAGTGGAATTCGACTTCCCCATGACCGCTGCAGCCAACATGCACCCCGGCTCTTACCAGGCATTCTTCCAGCCCGTTCTCGAAGGCTCGGTTTTCTGGAACATGGGCGGAACAGCCTGGCTCGGTGTCAACGTGCAGCCGATAACTTTCCAGGCGACGTTCGCCAGCCAAAGCGCCTATCCGACCATCGCCCGCGGCAACAGCTCCGCAGCCTTCCTCAAGTACAAAAACACCGGCAACGTACCATGGTTCGACGATGTCAGCGGCGCGACTTACCACACTTACCCGGTGCATCTGGCCACCAGCAACCCGATAAATTCCGCCAGTCCGTTCAGCTCAAGTTGGCCGGCCAACAACCGAGCCGCCGGCACTTTCGTGCACGTTTACTTGGCGGATGGGACGACTTTGGCGGCCGACCAGCACATCGCCCAGCCGGGCCAGATAGTGGAGTTCGATTTCAACTTCAACGTGCCGTCGAACCTGGCGCCCGGCACCTATCAGGCATTCTTCCAGCCCGTTTTAGAGGGCTCCGCCTTCTGGAACATGGGTGCGCTTTCGTGGCTGAATGTCACCGTCCAGTAGCCGTCTTGTTATAATGTCTTGAAACTAACGGGGGTTTGCCATGCTGCGAAGCCACAGCATAATCTGGCGGGATTTCGATTCCGGATGGTATGGACGTTGGGCCGGGAAGCTCAAGCAGACGCCGGCCGGCCGGGGCAATTTCGCGCTGCGCGCCAACAAGTTTTGGCAGAATGCCGTGATGGCTCAGATGCTCGACGAGCGCGGCAAGTTGAAGCCCGGCAGCAGTGGAATCGGCTTCGGTGTCGGCAAAGAACGCCTGCCTGCCCTGTTCGCCAGCCTCGGCGCGCATGTTCAGGCGACCGATCAGGACTTTACCAAGGCCAACGCCAAACGCTGGACTAACGACCAGCTGGCCGAGGGCGTGTTTTCACTTAACGAAGATGGCATCTGCCCGCCCAAACGATTCAACGAGCTGGTCGGTTTTTCGGCCGTCGACATGACCAAAATCCCGAAAGCCCACCATGGCAAGTACGACTTCTTGTGGTCAAACTGCGCCCTCGGCCATCTGGGTTCGATTCCTAAGGGATTGTCTTTTATCGAGAACAGTCTGGACTGCCTCAAGCCAAGCGGCGTAGCCGTGCACACTACGGAGGTCAACGTCTTGTCTGACGACGAAACTGTCAAAACCGGCAACACCGTCATTTTCAGGCCGCAGGACATTTACAAACTCTGCGTGAAGCTGACCCAAAAGGGCTACCTGTGCTCGCCGCTCCGCCTAAGCAACGGCCGCCAGCCCGAAGACCTGGCCGTGTCGCTCGACCCGGCGTGGGGAACCGACTGCACGAGAATCTTGGTCGACGGCCACCTGGCAACCCAGGTAGTTCTGCAAATCCGCAAGCCGGCCAAACCGCTGAGCAACCGCCGCAAGCGTATCGAAGCGATAAGGCACGGCCGGGCTTACAAACACAGCCTGCGCGTACAGGCCAAGATGCCCAAAACTAGTCCGGCAATCAAATGGCTACTGACGACGCAGGCCGTCGGATACGACCAGCTCAAGCTCACGCCGCTTAAAACCACTGTTAAAACAAAGGCAGACAAGCTGCCCGAAGCGGTGATGTTACCTTACCGGAACGATTCAGCCGTGGCGCTGACCGGCTCGCCCAGCCTGTTCCGTGCCAAGCCGATCGTGCTCGGCACGGAACACCCCATCAACCGCAATTCACAGCTGGCGGGCAAGAGCTGGTCGAGCCCGAACCGGCCTAGCCTTAAGCTTTACCAGAAGCGCGGTTCCAGTTGGCAGGCCGTCGAGTATGTTAAACCAGGCGACAATTTCGCCATGCGCATCGGCCTGGAAACGCGCAGCAAGACGAGGCCGCACCAAGAGGATTTCACCCTCATCCAGGAAGCTGGCGGCGTGGTGCCGAACGCCGAGATTACTGTTGCTTTTGAATGAGCCGGAGTAGTTTGCCGCGGCCGGCGCCTTTGCGCAGCTGGCGGGCTATTTCGTTATTCTGGCCGGGCGCTTCGCGCTGCCCGGCGATAAACTCATAAAGTTTGCGGGCATAGTCCTGGTAGTTGAAATCGGATTCCACGAAGGCGCGGACGGATTCTGCCTGGGCAGCGCTCTCGGCGGCCGGCAATTCCAAAAAGGCCTGTAGCTTTTCAATGACTTCATCGGGCGACTTGGCTTTTAAGACCAGTTTGTCCGGCAACTCGTCGTACCAGCCGACTTTGCGCACTATCGGAACAGCGCCGAACCGCATAGCCTCGAGCGTGGCCGCCGATGTCTCGCCGCGGTAATCCTTGCGATAATTGACCAGTACGTCGACCTCGCGCAGCATCTGCTGGAAGGCAAAATCGGTCACATTCGTGTCGACGGTCACATTCGGATATGTTTCGAGGCGCCGGATGACATCGTCGCCGACCAGCGACAATCCGAAAATCCTGATGTTGCAATCGAAGAACGCTTCGGTCTGCGCAACCTTTTCAATGATGTCGAGCCCTTTGGCCGGGTGGATTATGCCGGCAAATCCGATGGTCAGCTTATCCTCTAATTTCTGGTTAAGCTGTTTGGGCACCGGAACGGGCAGGTTGGCCTTGGCAATCGGCACTTCCGACAGCAACGTGTGGCTGATAGCGCCCTGCGCATAATCGGAATGCACGATGAGCCCCTGCTGCCGGCTCACCAGCGAGGTCAAAAAGCTGGTCAGCTTGTTGTCGAGCTGCTCGTCGAGCAGCGATTCCTGCTGCTTACGTTCTTCGGAAACATAGCCGTAGGTCGACAGCTCGCCGTTGAAAATGTCGGTCAGCCGGGTGTCGTGGCAGATGGCGAAGCCGGGTAGGTAAAGCGCATTCTTGATGGTCTCGACGTGGAACTCGCTGTTGCCGAGGTTGTAGAGCACGGCGTCGTAATCGCGGTAACGGCGCTCGTTGAAACTGGTTGCCGGGTAGACATTGGCGATTGACGACAGGTAGTCGACGCGCTCCAGCCGGTGAGCCGTCTTGCCTTTTTCAACGTAGTAATCGACGTCGAAATATCCAGTCAGCGCCGGGTGCAGCCGCAGCGACCACGTGCCTACGGTAGAGTAGCCCTCCGGGCTCGGCGCGAACACGGCTAGCCTGAGTTTTTCTACGCCTGTCGGCGTCGGCTTTTCCTGGAGGGAAGCCAGCGCTTTTTCGGCGGTGTGCTGCCAGCTGTAGCGGCGCAATATTTCCGGATACAAGGCCTTTTTGGCAGCGAAATCGTCGGCGTTGATGGCGTCCGTTAGCGCGCCGGCAATCGAGGCCATGTCGAACTGGTTGCAGTAGTAAAACGCGTCGGTTGCAATCTCGTTGAAAACGCCTATATTCGAGCATACAATCGGCTTATCGACTTCGGCACCTTCCAGAATCGGCAGCCCGAGGCCTTCGTACTCCGACACGAATAGCAGCGCTTCGGCACGTTCGTACAGCCAGCGCAGCTCGGCCTCTTCGACGTTGCCGGTAAACCGCAAGTTTTTGGAATAGGCTTCCAGCTGCCGGCGGGTGTTGTCATCGAAAGTCGAGGTCAGCAGCAGCTCGATGTCGTCACCGGATTGGCGGCAGTATTCCTCGAAGCCTTGCACGGCCCGCACATTGTTCTTGCGCAGGTCGTTGCCAGACGGCATAAGCACGAAGCGCTTCGGCACTTCCATCTTCGGCTTTTGTGGCTTGAGCTCGGCGCGCTCAATCGGCGCGCCGTCGATGTTGAAAACCGCGTGCGGATCCAGGCCGAGGTTGAGCGACAGGTCGTCGGCTACGGTCTGCGAAATGGCCCAGATGAGGTCAGCTTCGAACAGCGTCTTGTAGCGCTTCAGATAGTTCGGGAAGGCGCACAGCTGGCTGTATTTTTCGACGTACTGCAGCGGGATGAGGTCGTAGAAAAGCAGGATACTGGTGGCGGCCGTGTCCGGGAAAACCGACACTACCTGGTCGATAAACAGCGACATTATCAGGAAATCGAAATCGTGACCACCGGCGTGGGCCGCCGTCAATTCGACCAGTTTGGCCTCGTTGGCAGCCTGCAGTTTTGGAATATCAGACTTGCACGGGTCGTCGGGCACGGCCAGGTCGGCCCGTAAAATCTCGGCGTCAGGCGCGGCCTGGGCAACTGTCTGCTTCACGTCGGCCGGCAGCTTGATGTTGTCCGAAAAGATAATGAACGTCTTCTCATAGTCGTAGGACGGGTCAGCCAGCAAATGCTTGAGCAGCGCCAGCGAATACTTGCCCATGCCGCGGTCCCACGCCGCGCTCTGGAACACCTGGCCGTCGATGAACAAGACTCTA
>DATIHM010000041.1:0-2191 GCA_035480695.1 Candidatus Saccharimonadia bacterium | reverse complement strand
CCAGCTCACCGGGACGCATCCGCCGCAGCTCGTGGCGGTTGGCCGAAAGCCGTACGTTCCGCTTGGCTGTGTCTTGTCCGCCGAAACTTTGGATGGTCGCCCAATCGATTACCACGTCGGGCGTCGGGCGGGTGCGGATTTGCCTAGGGCCCAACCTCCTCAGCAATGAAAAGTAGCCGACATCCAAACCGACCAGCCGGATCTGCTCGCCGACAGGCGACAGGTATAAGTCAGAGGCCCGCACGACGCGGGCTCCATCGACATCGATCAGCTGGTGGTCGAGCACCTCGGCGCTCAGGCGCACCTCGCCTGGCCGCGGCTTGAAGTCGCGCAGGTCAAGCTTGGCGTTGTTGAGCAGCACCTTGTCAGGCTTGAGCTGGGCGACGTTCTCGGCGCCGATCCAGACCTGGCGGCCGGCAACCTTGACGATCAGCCCTGTCAGCGGAGGGTATTTTTCTTCCGTATCCCAACGGAAAACCAAATCGGCCAATTTGCCGATGCGCTGCCCGTATTGGTTGACGACGTCGCCACCGACCACTCCAGCCAGCGAAACCAACGATCCTTTGAAACGCTTAAGCTTTTTTGAGCCAGTCCTTTCAGTCAGCGGCCGAATCTTAAAAGTCATGCCGTTATTGTACCCGTTATGGTATATTAAGGAAACGATAGTGTAGAAGATAAATATGGCAAAAAAAGATTACATCAAGCGTGGTGCCGAGCTGCCTGCCCAAGTGCTTGATGAAACCATCCAGGTCGGCCAGCAGCTGAGCCATAACCTGCCGGCCAACGATATCGCCCAAAAGGGTAAGGATTATTGGAACATGCTGGGGCCCGGGCTGACCACCGGTGCCTCGGATGACGACCCGTCGGGAATCGCCACCTATTCGCAGGCCGGCGCCCAGTTCGGCTTCAACATGCTCTGGCTGGCGGCCTTCACCTATCCGCTAATGGCGTTCGTGCAAGAGATGTGTGCCCGTATCGGCTTGGTCACCGGCAGGGGACTGGCTGGCAACATCCGTCTGCATTTCCCACGCAAAGTCATATATGTGGCGACCATGCTGCTGTTCGCCGCCAACGCCTTTAACATCGGTGCTGACCTTGGCGCGATGGCCAAAGGTGCACAGCTGCTCAGGCCGAGCTGGAATTTCAGTGCCCTGGTCATCGGCTTCACATTGCTCAGTTTCGGCTTGCAGATTTTTACTCCTTACGCCCGCTACGCCAAATACCTCAAATGGTTGGCCTTGGTGCTCTTCGCCTATGTGGCGTCGGCGCTACTGGCTCACCTGAAATGGGGCGATGTCCTGAAACATGGCATCGAGCCGCACATAACTTTTACGAAAGATGCCTTCGTACTGATTTGCGCCATTCTGGGTACGACGATTTCACCGTACCTGTTTTTCTGGCAAACCTCACAAGAGGTCGAGGAGCAGATCCTGCAGGGTAAAACGACGGTCAAAATGCGTGAGGGCGCCGCCAAAGAGGATGTGCGAAGCATGCGCATCGATGTCTGGTCGGGCATGCTGCTGTCCAATATTGTGATGTTCTTTATTATCGCTACCTGCGGTGCGCTGCTTTTCACCCATGGCATAACGAATATCGATAGCGCTGCCCAGGCGGCCGAAGCCTTGCGGCCTTTTGCCGGCAGCCAGACCAATCTGCTGTTCGCGATTGGAATCATCGGCACCGGGTTGCTGACGATTCCTGTCCTGGCTGGCTCGACTTCATACGCGGTGGCCGAAAGCCTCAAATGGACCGAAGGTTTGTACCACGAACTGCGCAAAGCCCACGCCTTTTACGGCATCATCATTATCTCGATGCTGGTCGGACTGGGCCTTAACTTTATCGGACTCAACCCCATAAAGGCGCTGATTTATTCAGCCGTGGCGAATGGCATCGTCGCACCAGTCGTGCTTGTTCCTATAGTTCTCATCAGCAGCAACAAGAAAATCATGGGCGAATGGGTCAACCATAAGTTCGTCACCGCCGTTGGCTGGTTCGTAGTCGTACTTATGGCTATGGCCGGCATAGCCGCCATCGTAACACTTTTCTAGCGGGCAATAGTATAATTTAAGTTGATGACTGTAAGCGTCGTGAGTCGCATCAGCGTAGAGGCAAAACCGAGGGCCATCTTCAAATACCTAGCCGATTCCAGTTATCATTTTCTCTGGAATCCGCACCTCCACAGCTTGGAGCC
>DATIHM010000040.1:0-3188 GCA_035480695.1 Candidatus Saccharimonadia bacterium | reverse complement strand
TCCGGTGAGCTACATGGTTGATGCGCTGCGCTTTTTGCTAGCCAACCAAACGCACTTTGGCTTCGGTAAAGATCTGGTGGTGATGAGTGTGACGCTGGTGGCCTGCGTCGTCTTTGCCGTCAACCGCTTCAACCGCATCCAGATGTAACAGATCAAACTGGGCGCCAGCGCCGAGTTTTCAGTCTGATGCAGTACAATACTGGTTATGGCTACGTTTTTGCGTAACAAGAACCGGGAACACGATCCTGTTTGGCATGTCCAGCTGACGATGCTTATCGCCATTATTTTGCAAATTCTCTTGCAGGACCGCTTTGTCTTTGGCTCCCGCCCGCTTTTGATAGCCATAGAGGTAGCGCTGCTGATTGCGCTGTCCTTTACCACTCCGAAGGAGCCGATTTTCCGCTCACTCAGCCGGCGTATTAACGTATTCGCCCTAATCGCCCTAACCGGCCTAGCTAACGGCTACGCATTGGTAGAAGTCGCCCGGCGCTTACTGGAAAGTGGCCGTATTCACGATGGCCGGGGCCTTATCTTAACGGCTGTCAATATATATCTGACGAATATCATTATTTTTGGGCTCTGGTATTGGGAAATGGATGGTGGCGGGCCGGGCCGCCGACGGCAAACCGCCAAGCAGGAACAAGATTTTTTGTTTCCACAAAACCAAAATGAAGACTATAAGCACCCGAAGTGGCACCCGACATTTGTCGACTATCTGTATGTTTCGTCCACCAACGCCATGGCCTTCAGTCCAACTGACACCTTGCCGCTCAGCCGGCGAGCCAAACTTATGATGCTGGCTCAGGCCGTAGTATCTCTGGTAGCGGTTGCTCTAGTAGCCGCCCGGGCCGTCAATATACTGAGTTAAACCGGTGGCTTGGGAGCTGAATCGCTCAGCCTGAACAGCCCGAGCCTCAGGGCCACCACGAAGGCCACCGCACCAAGCACCAGTGGCAACCAGTAACTGATAAGACGATAGAGCAGGGCGGTGGCCAGGGCCTGCGGATCAGATAAGCCATAGGCTACAAAACCTGCGACCAACCCGGCTTCCACGCCGCCTAGACCGCCCGGGGAAGGCACGATGGTGCCCACGCCGATGCCTAACGTGAATATCAACAGCACGCTGACGAAAGACAGTGAGCCATGCAGGGCGTGCACACAGTACCACAGGCTGAGCACGTTGAAGATGGTTAGGCTCATTGATGTCAGGAGCGCCCCGGCTAGCCGTCCCGGCCGCTGGCGATAGTGCTCCAGCTGTCTGATAACTTCCTGGCGCAGCTTTTTAAACCGTTCGTGTGGGCGCTTGAGGAATACAAAAAGCCCGATAGCGGCTAGCGCCAGGACAATAAGCAGGCCAATCAGATCGCGGCTCAGGTGCGTGGCATGAAAGCTATTCAGGCGGTCAGAGAACAGTCCCAGCACCACTAATAGAAGGCCAGCGTGGCCCACCATGCCCAAGGTGTTATTGACGGTGACAACGGTGACCGACTGCGTCCGATCGTGGCCGGAGCGGTGCAGGTAGACATAGTTGGCGCCCAACCCGCCAATGCCGGCCGGGAGCAGACGGTTGATGAAGTTACTCGCCACCTGAACCAGCAGCGTACTGCTATAACGAATCGGCTTGATAGCCAGCAAATAGTAGGTGCCGGCTGCCGCGACATAGGTGAGCCCGGTCGCGCCCACGGCCGCCGCCACAAACTGCCAGTCAAGGTTTTTGAAATGCCCGGTCGTCGTGCGAAACACGCCGATTTGCGGCAACACAACATACAAGGCAAGCAAGGCAATTCCCAGGATGAGCAGTTGCCGGCGCCTGGATTGAAGGCTGCGCCATATATCGGTCATGTTAGCCCTATTATCGCTAAGGCCGGGTAAGAGTACAAGTCGGTCGACCGAACATCAGCTATTACATGTTGCCAGAGGTTTGTATAATAGGGAAACGGAGATTATGGCAAATATCAGCAAGCAACCCCGGCAAACCACTCGCGCCATGCTATTGTATGGCTTGGTTACGGTGATTTATATCATCCTTATTTTTGCCGTGCCGGCCAACAAATCGGTGATGGAGGCCTATAATCTGACGCCCAGCTCTTACCACATCCTACTGTTTGGCATCCTTCTGTCGTCCATCCTGGTATGGCCTTTTGGCTTCTATGCTTACGCCAGGCTATATGAGTATTCATCGCTGATAAAGGGTTCTGCCGAAAGTAGCGACTTCTTTAATTTGGCACGGGGGGTCATGTGGCTGGCTCTCAGCTTGCCGCTCACCGCTATCATCTCCATGGCCTTGGTAGCCGTCGGCAGCGCCCACGATAGCTTGTCGAACGGTAGCATCATTGCTAGCAACTACGTCACCTTGCTCATCCCTTTAATTGCCTTTAGCTTTGCCGGCACGGCTGCCCGGGGCTTGGCCCGGCACACCAAAGCCCGTGTCAGCTCCAGTGGCGCGCCCAAACTGATGGCCGCCTTTGTGGCTGGCGGCGTACTGTACTGCTACCTTATATTCCGCAACCTTGACCCGACCAATCTGACATCCACCAATAATAAGTACTTCCTGCCGGTCTGGATGGTAGCCGTGACCATCATCGTGCCCTATTTGTACGCCTGGTTTATCGGCATTCTGGCGGCCCTGGAGATAAGCACCTACAGCAAGTTTGTCCGGGGCGTGCTGTACCGACAGCCTTTGCGGTTGATAGCCGCCGGACTTATCATTGTTATCGCCAGCTTCATCGCCACGCAATACCTTGGCAGCGTCGTGCCAACCTCAGGACATCTGGAGCTTAATTCCAGCCTGGCGCTGAAGTTGCTGTTCCGCGTGGCCAGTGGTATTGGCTTTCTGCTGATAGCGATTGGGGCTCACAAACTTAAGCGAATCGAGGAGGTATAGTATGGCCGCCTCGAGCAAGCCTGATTTGTACGACAAGCTTATCCGGGTCACCCATGTCTACCTGGGACCAGCCGCCGACCGCTTTATCAACCGGCAAATTCAGAATCACCTGCATAAAGAACCGACTCAACTGACGTCCAGTGACCTCTTGCAATTAGTAGACTGGATTCAAGTTACTGTCTCGCTCCTGACCGACGATAGCGAAGTGGTCGAGGAATACATTACGCAGGTACGTAATCTGACCGTTCCGGACAAGAGCAACAAACGAAGGAAGCAATAAACACGACATACCGCTATGGCCCAA
>DATIHM010000039.1:0-7169 GCA_035480695.1 Candidatus Saccharimonadia bacterium | reverse complement strand
TCGATGGGCGGGTCAAGCAGACCGGTCGGGCGGATAACCTGTTGCGCCGGTTCCGGGCTTCGGGATAGCTCGTATTCGGCCGGCGTGGCTGACACGTAAATCACCTTGTTGACGTGTTTTTCGAACTCCGTGAACGTCAGCGGCCGGTTGTCGAGCGCGCTCGGCAGGCGAAAGCCATGCTCCACCAGCACTTCTTTGCGGGCCCGGTCGCCGTTGTACATGCCGCGCACTTGCGGAATCGTCATATGTGACTCGTCAATCATCATGACGAAATCGTCTGAGAAATAGTCGAGTAGCGTCGCCGGTTGTTCGCCCGGCGCGCGGTTGGTCAAGTAGCGGCTGTAGTTCTCGATGCCTTTCACGAAGCCGGTCTCCTCGAGCATTTCCAGGTCGAAGCGGGTACGTTGCTCAAGTCGTTGCGCCTCCAGCAGTTTGCCCTCTTTTTTGAAAAGCCTGAGGCGCTCACCTAATTCATGTTCAATCTGGCCGAGAGCGATTTTCAACTTCTCTTGCGGCGTGACATAGTGGCTGCCCGGAAAAATCTTGTAAGAATCAAGATTGGACAGGATTTCACCGGTCAAGGGGTCGACGCGCGTGACACGCTCGACTTCGTCGCCGAAGAACTCGATGCGGTAAGCCATCTCTTCGCCGGCCGGAAAAACGTCCACAACATCGCCACGCACCCGGAAAGTACTGCGGCGGAAATCGATGTCGTTGCGCTGGTACTGGATGTCCGTCAGTTGCCGCAGGAACTTGTCGCGCACTTTTCTCTCTCCTACCTGAATCCCGATCGACAGGCCGTCGTAATCTTCGACCGAGCCGATGCCGTAAATGCACGACAAGCTGGCCACGATGATGACGTCGCGACGCGACAGCAGCGCGTCGGTGGCGGCATGCCGCAGCCGGTCGATTTCCTCATTTATCTGCGAATCCTTCTCAATATAGGTGTCGCTGCGCGGGATGTAGGCCTCGGGCTGGTAATAGTCGAAATAGCTGACGAAATAGTGCACGGCGTTGTCCGGAAAGAAGTTCTTGAACTCGCTGTACAGCTGCGCCGCCAGCGTCTTGTTGTGGCTGAGCACCAGCGTCGGCTTCTGCACGTTCTGGATGACGTTGGCCATGCTGAACGTCTTGCCGGAGCCGGTAACGCCGAGGAGGGTCTGGTGGTGCAGGCCGTCTTCCAGACCTTTGGTCAGCTGCGCAATAGCGCCTGGCTGGTCGCCGGTCGGCCCAAAATCCGCCCTTAACTTAAACTTAGACATCCTTACATTGTACCAAGCTGCTTCTAGTTTTGAGTGATGGAAGCAAGCATATTTACAGCTAGCTTGAACTCCGGACTACTGATCTGCTGTTCATATGTCATATCTGTTGTCATGCGTTCTGCCCAGCAAAATGAACCTGAGTATTGAATATACTGCCCATTTTTTAACTTGAAACCAAAGGCTCCGTTAGAAGCTATTTGAAGAGTCGGGCAAGTGTTTTCTTGTGGCCCGGTTGCCAATGTTTGCGATTTTTTATCCTGCCAGACTTCGATTCCATTGCCCAGCTTCTTGACTATCGTACCTTGCGCATAAAGAGGATAGGGCGTGTCTTTGGGCGACGTGGAGCTAAAAATAAAGTCTCCGCCAAAATTATTATTTTTTGTTGCGTCGTCATGTTCCTGAACACGAACTTGAGTTTCACTTCCTGTCAGGTTAGTAACAGGCTCGTCGTTTAAGAATCCGCTCACCATCCAACTGCTTGGATATTTAAGTGTCAAGTTCCCTACTTTAGAGCTATAGCTGCTTAGTTGTTCTTGAACCGGAGCTGTTTTTTTGCCACTTTTCTTCTTGAAGACGGCGGTGCTGTCGGATTCGGAGTTCGCCTGGTTGAGGTCGTCGGTCGATTTATTCTGGGCGTGCCAGACATAGTAGCCGGTGCCAGCCACGATGGCGACAATCAGGACAATCAGGGCAGCTTCGACAGCGGCGAAGCCTTTGGAATTAAGTTTGATAGGCATTTTGGTTTCCTTAATTAAATTTAAGCTTAAGCATTATTGTGCTTATGCTTAGCGTAAATGTCAATCCAAAGCCGGCGGCGTCCACAGTTCGCTAGGCTTGAATCCCATATCAGCCTCAACTGTGGCCAGTGCCTCATCTATAGTTGCGCCTTCCATATGGGCTCGGCCGAACACACCGACAGCATTGTCGTTTTCGTACTTAAACAATCCTATTAATCCTTCGGGCTCGTGGTCAGGGAAGATTGCCAGCGGCTTAGCCCAGTTGCCGTAGATTGGCTGTACATCGGTATCGACCTTCACAGTTACATGGCCATTCCCCGTGGCCAGCATCGCATCGGTTACTTTTTGCGCGACAACGTAATTCTCAATCGGACCGCCGGGCAAACCGACAACTTTTAAGGGATAATCCTGGGCTTCAAGTTGTTTTTGGGATACAAAGTCGCCCGAGACAGGCACAAATCCATATCGCCACCGCAGTGCACCTACCGTGCCGCGCATCGCGAAGTGCAAGCTTGGATTATAAGAACGATCTTGCTCGACATTATATAGGGTGTGCATGAAGCGGCGCTTACGGGTGTGCGACAGTACTGTGTCGCCTTGATTGCTGATAAGGTTTACGCGACGCGCCAAGGCAACATATGCGGTATTGCCCCTGTTGGGGATGGGCACGGCAATACGCTCGACTTCGGCAATCTCGCCACGTTTAGGCATTCCAATATATTGGAACTCTCGGCGGATTTAGTCAAGGGCTAGCCGGCGTGGGGTTTGGGCGGGTCGAGCTGCAGGAACCAGTCGTCGTCGTAATGTTCGAGCTGCTCGCGGATATCGGCGTATTTCTCATCGAGCACTTTGATGATTTTCTGCACCAGGCGCTCGGGGTCGCTGTCGTAAATCACCAGGTCGTTGGCCGGCGGTTCGAGCGCTTCCATCAATTTGGGAATCTGGTCGGCCGTTCCGCCGCTGCCCACCAGGATGCCGCAGGGCTTGTGGGCCTCGATGGCCGAAGTGAACTCGTGCAAGCTGCCGAAGCGTCCGCCGACGGTGATAACGGCGTCACTCGACTGCACCAGATAGAGGTCACGCCCGACGTAGTGCAGGCCGGTGAAGTTGATGAAATCGAAGCAATTGCTGGGCAGGCGGTACTTGCGCATATGCTCGCGTAAAGAGACGGCCGGCGAAAAGCCGACGCTCATGCCGCCTTCTTGTTTGGCACCGAGCGCGGCGTAATACGGCAGGCCGACGGTGGCGCCGGTGGTCAATATGTGGCCGCTTTTGGCGACGGCGGCCCCGGTCGCCCGGGCCAGTTCTGCGGCGGTGCGCACGGTGTCGCCGGCGGCCGCGCCGGAAACGCAAATCGAATAGCGCAACACCTTGTGCTTCGGCTTTTGGACGGCCGTCATAATCCCACCCTAATCGCGCTCATGCTAGCACAGCCTCCTCGGCCAGCTGGGGCTGCAATTCGCTGAGGACTGTCTGTTCCACAGCCTCAGGCTGGAGATAGCGCAGCAAGACTTCGTGCCAAAGCGAGTGTTGGAAGTAATCCAGCAAGCGCCGCTCAAACGGCAAATGGTTACAGCTGTTCAGGGCGGCGTCGACGATGTTCAACGAAACCGGTCGGCGGCCCTGCACCAGGCCAAGATGGGCGCTGTCGTGCCAGAAATCGAGACTGGGCTCAATCTGGCTGAGCGTCTTCTCTATAGGATGCCAGGCGATGTCTTCAAGCTGCAGGTGCGGCTCGCTCAGCTCGGCACCGACTTGCTTGAGGCGGGCGTAATAGCGATGGAGGAGGCTCCAGGGCACGGATGTATCGAGCAGCTGGGCGTTCAATCGCGGTTGGTCGGCGGCGACCGTTTGGACAAGTTTTCCGAAATCCGGCCGGACCTGGCACATCTTGAGATACGTACCGCTGGCACGGATTTCGTTGAGCTCATGCAGCGCCAGGCTCAGGCTGGCGGTGACCGTTCCGGCAGGCGCATCGTGCGGCAGCGGCAAGAAGAGCAGCGCACCGAGTTCACGCAATCCGATAAGGTTGTGGCGTTTTTCGTCGACGACGCTGGCAGCCAGTTCGCGCCACTTTTTGGAATCCGGCTGCAAAATCGTAATCTTGCGGTCTTCGAAATCGGAAGGCTTCAGCTTTTTGTACTGGTCGATAAACCGCTTCTGCCAGGCGGAATTCTCGACCAAACGGGCGGCAGCCAATATGCTGGCCGGCGATTCGTGCTTCAAGAATGAGCTGAGCGAACGGTAGCCGAGCTGCTTCATGGCTTTTTTAGGCGGCTGCTGTTTGATGAGGCTTTTCAGGCTGCTGGATTTAAGGGCGAAGGCGCGTCGGCTTTCGGGCAGGGCGCTCAGCGCGTGGACCATGCCGTCGACCACCTGCCCCTCTGCCGAAACATGTGTCGCGGCAAGGGTACGCAACTTTTTGGTCAGCCGGGCGTCGTCGGCCTTGATGCGCTCTTGCAAGGCATGGTAAAGCTCTTCGGCGGTCGTGTCTTTGGGGTCGAGGCCGAGCTGGCGCAATTTGGTCTGCGTGGCCTGCATGACTTCGGTCGAAACGCGGATGTCGGCGTTCGGGTGGCCGCTGGCAGCCTCCAGCTTCTGCAAGGCACCCCTAAAGAACGGCTCTGGCGCCTGAAGTGATTCTGATAAGAACCGTGTCATCTCTGTTTTACCCCTGTTTGTGTAGCGGATTCCTACTGGCTATAGATTACCATAAGCGCTCTTTTTTGGGAAGGCTATGCCATGCGTTTCGGTCGGTACCAATCCGGCGATTTGCGCAGAAAAGCGTCGAGCTCTTTTTCAGTCAGCAGGCCGGCCTGGGCGCCGACTTTCTGCACCACGCTCATGGAGTTGATCGGCGCCCATTGCAGCGCCCCTTCGATGTTATTGCCCTTGATGAGCGCCGCCACGAAAGTCGAGGCGAAAGCGTCGCCGGCGCCGGTGCGGTCGACCGGCGGACCCGGATCCGGATAAAGCGGCATCGAGAAACGGTTCTGCCCGTCCGAAGCATATGCCCCGTCGGGCCCATCGGTGATGACGACGATTTTCGGCCCTAGCGCGTGGAGGTGGTTGAACAGGTCATGGATATCCTCGTGGTTGCCGGCGCCGACCGTGACAGCCTCTTCGCGGTTCAGAATCAGCACCTCGCTATGTTGGTAGATGCGCTTCAGCCGCTCGGTGCCGGCCTCCATTTGGAAAGTGCCCGGCTGGAAGGCCATCTTGACGTCGGGGTTCTGGTCGAGCCAATCCGAAACCTGGTCGTGGTACTCGATGGCGTGCTCGCTTATAGAGCTGAAATAGACCCACTTCGGCGTTTCGGGTGGAGTGAGATGCGGCCAATGGTAGTCGTATTCCTCATGCTTGATAAGAATCGTGCGCTCGTCTTTGTACCAGAGCACGTAGTGGTAGTTGCTTTTTTTGCCGGGATTGATGCGCACGAAGTGCGTGGCGACGCCGTTCTTGTCGAGCGCCTTTATCATGTCGCGGCCGTGGGCGTCGGCTCCGACGTTGGTGACGAAGGAGCTTTCGAGCTCGAGCCGCGAGAACGCCACGGCGGCGTTGGCGGCGTTGCCGACGGCTTCGATGACTTCTGCGTGGTCGAACGGCAGTTTGGTGCCGAACGGCATGGCCAGCCATTTCCCCTGGTCATTCTCATAAGTTACGGCCTGGTCTTCAAGCAGCTTAATGAAGGCATCTGTCACCACATCGCCTATGCTGACTACATCCGGTTGTTTCGGCACGCCCCACCCTCCTGATTCGCTTATGTTTTTAGTGTACCACGGCTTTGCCGGCGGAGTTGAAATCGTCGAGCTTGGATTCTACGACGGCCTGGACGGCCGGCACGACTTCTTTGGCGACAAGCTTGGCCACCGAGATTTCGTTCGGGTTGTCGGCCAGCACTTTCTCAAGCGCTTCCCGGTAGGCGAAACGCATGTCGCTATTGATGTTCACTTTGGTGACGCCGATCTTGACCGAGTCGCGGAAGTAATGGCCTGGTGTGTCGCTGCCGCCGTGCAGGCTGATGTTGCAGTCTATGGCCTCGCGCACGCGTTGCAAGAGCTCAAGGTCCAATACTTTGGGCACCGGGTATTTTCCGTGCAGGTTGCCGACGGCGGCGGCGAAGGTGTCGATGCCGGTCGCTTCCACGAAAGCCCGCGCGCCCTCCGGCGTGCTGAATGTCTTCTTGATTTCGTCGTAGTCAATCTGTTCGTTGTGGAGGCTCGAACTGCCGCCGAAGTAGTGCGGCTCGCTCTCGACCAGCGCGCCGGTTTTCTTGGCGTATTCGACGACTTCCCGGGTGGCGGCGATGATTTCGTCATCGGTGGCGTCATGGTTGGCCTGGGAAACGTCGATGTGGATGAACTCGAAGCCGGCGTCGATTCCCAGCTTGGCGGCTTCGACGCTCGGGCTGTGGTCGAGGTTGACATAGACTTCGACGCCGAACTCGCGCTTGAAGTTGTCAACCATATTGCGCACGTTGAGCAGGCCGATGGTGTCGACCTCGCCCTGGCTGACTTCGACCAGCACCGGCGCCTGCTTCTTGGTGGCAGCCTGCACGACCGACCAAAGCGTGGCCTCGTCGTCTAGATTAAAAGCGCCGAACGCCCAGTGGTCGGAACGCGCCTGCGCCATACGCTGCCGCGCCTGCGCGCAGCTCTTCTGGATGTCGTCCAAACTCGGTTGCATAGCGCCAGTATAGACGCTAACGCTTATCTTTGCCAGATACTAAAGCATGTCTATGATTTGGCGGGCGGCGGTCAAGGGCTCCGAAGACAATGTACGCGTGGGCGTAGGCTCTCCCTCCTTACTCAGGCCTCCGGCCAGAAAGGTGTCCTGCACCCTTAAATCAGTTTCTGATCTGAAACTGAAGGCCCACTGCGAAATTGCTGGCCAGCCAGCTTCTTTACCGGCCAAAACCACACGATCAGGCGGCCTTTCAGAAGTCATATCCCTGAAACCCTTGGTGCTGCCTATGGATATAGTGAGAACTTCGTTGCCTAGCCTTTGACAAAAGAGGGACAAAGCAGCTTTCTGAATAGCATCGGGGTCAGTCGGGCCGGACGTAGCATCGGCCATCCAGATTTGATTGCCAGCCACCGCTGGAGCGTAAGCGGCTAGTCTGCCTAGCCAGTCGATTCCCCAGCGCGAAGCCTGATCCCAGTGAAGTGAC
>DATIHM010000038.1:0-2699 GCA_035480695.1 Candidatus Saccharimonadia bacterium | reverse complement strand
ATTGCAATCATGCAACAGCCGGATGTCATCGTCATCGGTGGTTCTGTCGGCGCCTACTTCGACCGCTATGACAAAACGCTTAAGACCGAGCTTGAAAAGTACGACTTGCCGACGGTAAAACTGCCCGTGTTGATGGGTGCGCAGCGTCCCGAAGAGGCCGTCATTTTCGGCTGTTACGACTTGGCTAGGCAGGTTTACGGCCATGGTTGAACTCATCCAGCAACTGAAAAAGACCTTTCCAAAACTGAAATTCAAGGCCGGCCCGCAGTTCAGCTGGTCGCCCGAAACCGCCGAAATCATCTATAAAACCGGTTCTGCCAGTGACGAGGCCGGCTGGTCTCTGCTGCACGAGACCGGCCACGCCCTGCTCGACCACCACAATTACCGGGCCGATGTGGAATTGCTCCGGCTCGAGGTCGCCGCCTGGCAGAAGGCCCAGGAGCTAGCGACCAAATTCGGCATCAGAATCGACGAAGACCACATCCAGGACTGCCTCGACACCTACCGCGACTGGCTCTATAAACGCAGCATCTGCCCGGACTGCTCCGCCAAATGCCTGCAACAGGACGATTCCACGCACTACCGCTGCTTCAATTGCCACAAGGTCTGGCGCGTCAGCTCAAGCCGCTTCTGCCGCGCCTACCGCAGCACTAAGAACGTGCAGCAGTCGTCTGGGACTGTCGTTCAATAAACTGCCAATCTTGCTCCCGCATTTGGGGAATAACAATCCGTCCGAGCATGGTCTCGCAACCGGCTAATGTTGGCGTAGATATAAGTGTTTTGGCGATATCCAGCAGCTGCTCACCCCTGACACCGCTGCCATAAGCGACTGTAAATTGTCTGGCGTCGCGTTTGTCCCGCCAAGTCTTCTTAGGTATACCGGTTTCCGGTGCATAGGCCTTGGCAGCGGCCACTTTCGCCAGACGGCGTTCTTCAACCTGCTGGCGACTGAAATGCAGGACCAGGCTGCTGCCGTAACGCCTGTCACGGGCTGGTTGAATCTCGGCACGCAGGTCAGCTAACTCAACTGTTTCCGTAGCATCCACGAGCAGCTCGCCGAGCTTGAACACGAATTCCGGCGTGCCCTGCCTAAACCGGTCAGGACCGACGAATCGCTTTATTTTTTGGGATTCGCTGAATGATATGAGAGCTGCCCCCAAATTGTCGTTCCGGTCTAAATCCCAATGAAAACCGTGCCGGCTTAATTCGTCGGGATGGTTGAGACGGGACCAAAAAAGCAGCTGCGCCTGGAGCGATTCGTCACCTGATGCTGCGATATTTTCCACTCGCCGCGTAACAGATAAAGGTTGGCCTGATTGAATAAACATACAGATAAGCTTATTGCAAACCTCGGCAACGCCAAGTTATTTATATTACTTGATATCAGAAACCTCCGCTCCGGCGAAGGTTTTCCGAGGCAAAAACCGCTAAATAATTAGGCGGTCTTTTTAATGCGGCGGCTGATGCGGCCACCCTTGGCGCCAGCGGCGCGGGCTAGCTCACGGTTAGCAAAAAAACCGCCAGTGCGGCCGACTTTGCCGCCCTTAGCACCGATTTTCGCATAGAAATCAGCTCCGTACTTAGATTTGTTGGTTGCGGCTGCAGCGCGGCCGCCAGCTTTGGTACCTGCCATGAGGTTACTCCTTGCTTATTTAGTCTCTCGATAGAAAGAAAAAGGGCTCCCCTGATGGGAAACCCTCTAATTCCTCTCGAAATTAACTCAATGATAACACGCTATTGCTTGCGTGTCAATACATCTAACGCTTAGGAGCGGCGCCGGGAGATGGAACCGCCGATCGCACCCCAGTAGCTGGCGCGCTTGCGGCCCTCTTCGCCGGCTGCGAAACCACCGTTGTGGCTGCGCTGGCCGCCGCGTTGGCCGATTTTCTTATAGAAGTCTTTACCGTACTTCTTCTTGTTCTTTTCTGCTGCCAAACGGCCGCCTCTTGCAGTGCCTGCCATGAGAACCTCCTTGGGTTATGAATTTATGGAATACTCTTATGTTAATCCGGCCGGCGGCAACCGTCTGTTAAAAATCCCCCATAAAAACAAAAGACCCCCTTTCGGAGGCCCTTCGTATAATTTGGCACCGTGCTATTTTCCCAGGGGTGGACCCCAAGTATTGTAACCGCTCCGAGGCTTAACTGCTGTGTTCGGCATGGGAACAGGTGTTGCCCTCGGGCTATGGGCACCAATGAGGCCCGTCTCCGCTCGTCGCAGAAACGCCACATCGGCGTCCATTCTCGGTGCGTCTAGGCTAGAAAAGCGACAAACCGGTGCTGATGTGCACCAATAACTAGTCAACTGCGACCATGAAACGCAGCCGTAAAGCTTCGTTTCATGGTTCGTAAAAAGTCAATGCCTCTATTAGTACGCTTCGGCTGAACATGTTGCCATGCTTACACCTTGCGCCTATCAACCTGATAGTCTTTCAGGGAGGTCATAGGGAAATCTAATCTTGAAGTTAGTTTCGCGCTTAATATGCTTTCAGCGCTTATCTATTCCGCACGATAGCTACTGGGCAATGCTGTTGGTACAACAACCCATACACCAGCGGTGCGTTCAACCCGGTCCTCTCGTACTAGGGTCAAATCTCCTCAAATTTCCTTGCGTCCACAGCGGATATAAACCGAACTGTCTCACGACGTTCTGAACCCAGCTCACGTACCTCTTTAACCGGCGAACAGCCGGACCCTTGG
>DATIHM010000037.1:0-7023 GCA_035480695.1 Candidatus Saccharimonadia bacterium | reverse complement strand
GAGAAGCATTTGCAGAAAGGCCGCGTGCTGATTATCGCCGGCGGCACCGCCCGGCCGTACGTCACCCACGACACGGCGGCTGTCAGTTTCGCACTCGAGCTCGACTGTGAGCTGGTACTGAAGGCTTCCAAAGTCGACGGCGTTTACGACAAAGACCCGGCGCAATTCCCAGATGCGCACAAGCTCGAGAAAGTCAGTTTCCAACAAGCCGTTGAGAATAACGACATCAAGGTCATGGACAAGGCCGCCATGGGCCTGGCGCTCGAGCACCACAAGCCGATCGTCGTTTTCGATGCCATGAAGCCCGACAATTTCGCCCACGTCGTTGAGGGCCAAGACGTCGGCACGATGATTAACTAGGGTTAACTAGTCGCTTGCCAGGTCGGGCTCGTCGAGCAGGATGTGGTTGCCCGGTTTGGCCTCGCCCTTGAGGATTTTCTGGGCGATGGTGTTCTCGACGACGCGCTGCAGCACGCGGCGCATCGGGCGGGCGCCGAGGCGCGGGTCGTTGCCCTCGGCCACTATTTTCTGGACGGCGGCCGGCGTCAGCTCGATGGAGATGTTCTGCGTGGTCAGGGTCTGGTTGACTTCGGCGACCATGAGTTGCACGACCTGCGCCAGCTCATCAGGGTTCAGTGGTCTAAACAGCACCATCTCGTCGAAACGGTTCAGCAATTCCGGCTTGAACTGGCCGCTATTGATGAGCTCGTCGGTGAACTCGCTCGAGAAGCTTTCCAGGCTTTCGCCGCGGCCGACCCGCTCGCGGATTGTCTGGGAGCCGGCGTTACTGGTGGCGATAATGATGCAGTCCTTGAACGACGCCGGCCGGCCGGACATGTCGGTCAGCTGGCCCTCGTCGAGCAGCTGCAGAAGCAGGTTCAGGATGTTCGGATGCGCCTTTTCAATCTCGTCGAGCAGCACCACCGAAAACGGCTGCTGGCGCACCGACATCAGCAGGCTGGAAGTGTCCTCGGCGCCGGTCGACAGCAGGCGCTGCACGTCGTCGGGTTGCTGGTATTCGCTCATGTCGAGGCGTACCATCGAGGTCTCGGCGCCGAAATACGTCGCCGCCACCGAGCGGGCCAGCTCCGTCTTGCCGACACCGGTCGGGCCCAAGAACAGGAAGCTGCCGATCGGCCGCTTCGGGTTGGTGACACCGGCGCGGGCGCGGCGCAGCGCATTGGCCACCACCTTAACGGCGTGACTCTGGTTAATCATGCGCTGGTGGATCTCGTCTTCGAGGTGCAGCAGCTGGTCAGCCTCGGCCGGCGCCGCGCTCGACACCTTGACGCCATGGGTCTGCTCAATCGCCTGCTGCACGCTTAAGGCGTTGACCAGAGAGTTCTGGGAATGTGTCACCGAGCGCTCCAAAAGCTTGATGGCCTTGCCCGGGTAGGCTTCCTCGGGCGAATAGCGGCCGCTCAAGCGATAGGCTTCGCGCAGCGCCTCGTAAGCCACCAACACATGGTTGCGGTTTTCCAACCCGACCGAAATGTCCTCCAGGATGCTCATGATGTCAGCCTCAGGCAGTTCCTGCAAAACGACCGGCGTCAGCAGGCTGGCCAGGCTTTGGTTGTTGGTTTTCAGGCGCTGGAAATCCTGCGGCGTCATGGCCATGATAATCGGCGTGGCCCTGGCCTGAACAATCGATAGCAGGATCTGGGTGGCGTCGAACGCGCCCGGCGCGTTGGCCAGGAACAGCTGCGCGTCATCCAGGAACAAAATGACGTGCCCGGCCAGCGACGCCTCATTGGCCAGCGTAATCATGATGTTTTCGAGGTCACCAGGGCCGCGCGCCCGCGAGGTTATGTCGGTGGCGTTCAGCTCGATTATCTGGTGGTAGGCCAGCTCGCGCACGCTTTCACCTTCGATGAGCTTCTGCGCCAGGGCATAAACGCTCTGTGTCTTGCCGATGCCGTCCGGCCCAAGCAGAATCACGGCCGAAGCATGGTTGGCAAAGGCCGATTCAATCGCCTTCACGCCCGGCGACTTGGTCAGCCAACCGAAGTGCGAACCGTGCTGCATGACTGAGCGGCTCAGGTTGTGGCCGAAGCGGTCGAGCTGTGGCGTGAAACCAAACGCCCAGTCGCGGCCGATGCCACCGTAGTTGGTAGTGGCGTGGCTCTCAAGGTTGCGGCCCAGCCAGCCGGCGATCGATTGCACGTCTTCCGGCCGCGCCTTGATGCTTATGAGCATCTGCTGGATGTGTGGCGAGGCCAGCATCAGGCCGGCGACCACGAATCCAAGCTCGACGTTAGGGCTTTTATTCTCGGTGGCGAGGTGCTCGGCAATCTGCAGCGCCTGCGCCAAGTCGGCCTCGTTTTCACTCAGATATTGGGCAATCAGGTCGTCACTCAAAAGCAGATGGTGTGTGAAGAAGCGCGCCTGCCAATGGCCGCTCAGAGCGTTCCACACGGAGCGCGGGTTCAAGACCATGCCCGGTTTCAGCCTGGATAAGACATCGCCCGACATTTTGCCGTTCAGGTCGTTGCCACTGGGCGGCAGCGGCTTGAGCTGGTCCTTCCACCAGAGTGCCGGCATAATCAGCGCCAGAGCTGGCGATAGCAGAATCAGGCCGAAGCGCGCCCCTTTCAAAAACCATGCTGCGGCCGCAGCGACCAGCAGGATGACTCCACCGAAAGACAGGATTTCGTAGCCGGTTTTGCCTATGGATTTGGCCAACCTGGCCTGCTTGGCCCGGCTGGAATTGAGCTCAATCAAGGCGCTCATATGGCCAACCCCGCAATCAGGCAGCCTGGCACGGCGAACGGCAACAGCGGCCAGACAACTATTTGCGCCACCGTAATGGCGGCCACCACCAGCATAGTGCAACCGGCCGCGAAGAGCACGAACAGTCGAACTACAAATCCAATCATGCGGCTGAAGGTGTTGTCGCCCCAGGCGTGCATTCTTTCAGCCAAACTGGCGCCAGGATAAGTGATGATGCGCCGCCACGGTGCGAACAACGTGCGCAGCAATTGTGTCACCGAGAAAAGTTCCATGACAGCAGTCTGGCGGGTGCCGAAACTGGCCATGACCTTTTCCCAGCCAGCGCCGTACCACCACGAAAAAAAAGCTGTCACAAGCATAACCACATTGTAACACTTATGATACTGGCGGAGGGAGAGGGATTCGAACCCTCGATACCCTTGCGAGTAAACCGCCTTTCCAAGGCGGCGCCATAGACCACTAGGCGACCCCTCCGCGTTCCAACATTATACATTCGCGATGTACTCATTATGTACATAATCGGTACATCGTCTCTGGCGGCGGACTTGAAGATGCCGGCAAAATTACTACAAAGATGGCTTGCACCCCAAGCAAGATGAGGTTTAAACTAGATTCTACCCTATGGCCCTGATAGAACTGAAAGACGTCAGTAAACTGTACGGCTTCGGCGACGCCACTACCCTGGCGCTCGACGAGGTCAATTTATCTATTGAGAAGGGCGAATTCGTGGCCGTGATGGGTCCGAGCGGTTGCGGCAAGAGTACGCTCATGAACGTCATCGGCCTGCTGGACCGGCCGAGCCATGGCCAGCAATGGCTCGACGGCAAGAAGGTTGCCCGGCTGCGGCCGAACCAGGCAGCTAAAATCCGGCGCGACACGATCGGATTTATCTTCCAGTTCTTCAACCTGTTGCCGCGGCTGACGGCGCTCGAGAACGTAGCACTGCCGCTGGCGTACAAAGGTATTCCGCTGACCCGCCGCCTCAAAATCGCCAGCCAGATGCTGGAACGCGTCGGCGTTCAGTCGCGCGAGTATTTCCAGCCGGCTCAGCTGAGCGGCGGCCAGGCGCAATGTGTGGCGATTGCCCGCGCGCTGGTCAACAATCCCAAACTCATTATCGCCGACGAGCCGACAGGCAACCTCGACAGCGCCGGCTCGCGGCTGGTCATGGAGCTGCTGGCCGACATCCACAAGATGGGCAACACCATCATTTTCGTCACCCACAATCCCGAACTGACCCGCTACGCCACGCGTGTCGTCTACATGCACGACGGCCAGATTATCCACGATGAGAAGACTTCGCTCGGCCAGGTGGCTTCGCGGGCCCGCAAAGTGCTCTATACCCTGCCTGCCCGCAGCGAAGAAGACGACCTGGCCGGCGTTTCTGCTCTTATGAAAGCCCTGCCCGGCAAAGATGACAAGTCAAAGCGCAAGCCGGCAAAGAAGACCAAGCGTACCAAGAAACCTAAGGGGGCCCGCAAATGAAGACGCTGACCCGCGGGCATGTGCGAGCTGGCCTGGATTCTATCCGCGGCGCCAAGATGCGCAGCATGTGGACGATGATGGGCGTCGTCATCGGCGTCGCTTCGGTTATCACGGTGGTTTCCATCGGCCAGGGTATCAAAGACCAGGTCGGCGGCCAAATCCATCATCTGGGCAAGAATATCATCACCGTCCGCCCTGCCCAGTTGCAGACCTCCGGTGGGAACAGCAAAACCTCGAACATCGTGTCCGGCATAAGCCTTAGCACGCCGCTTACCAACCGCGATATCCAAACCGTTCGGAGCGCCCATGGCGTAGATGCCAGCGCCCCGCTGACGATAACGCCAGGCACGGTCAAAGGCGAGACCGGCACGTATAACGATGGCTTCGTCATCGGTACGACGCACGATATGCCAGGCCTGACCAACCAGTCGCTGGCGTACGGCAATTTCTGGGGTGAATCCGATGAGGACTCGAACGTCGCTGTGGTCGGGCAGCATGTTGCCCAGGTGCTCTTCAATGTCGACGTACCGATCGGACACAGCTTTACGTTCCATGGGCGGCAGTTCATCGTGCAAGGAATTTTCAACCAGTTCGTGACGGCGCCGCTCAGCCAGCAGGTGGATTTCAACGATGCGATTTTCATACCGAATGACGTCGCCGAAAACGTCACGAATGCGACAGCGCCGACCTATGCTATCTTGGCGCGCGGCAGCAGCGACCAGGATGTGTCGCAGGTTGCCGCCAGCGTGCAAGGAGCGCTGACGCGCGCCCATGGCAGCGATGCCGGCTTCCAGGTTCTGGCCGGCAACCAGAACGTTGAAGCCAGCGACTCCATCTTGAACCTGCTCACCCGGCTGATAGCCGGCATCGCTGCCATCTCCCTGCTGGTAGGCGGCCTGGGAATCATGAACGTCATGATGGTTTCCGTATCGGAACGCATGCATGAAATCGGTATCCGCAAAGCCGTCGGCGCGACCAACCGCCAAATCATGAGCCAGTTCATGGTGGAGGCCACCGCACTCAGCGTGCTCGGCGGTATCATCGGCATCGCCATAGCTATCCTGATTGATTTGGGCATCCGGGCTGTCAGCGACCTGACACCTGAAATGAGCTGGCAGATAATCGCGCTGGCGACGGGTGTCTCGTTAGCCGTCGGCGTGCTCTTCGGTACGATTCCAGCCGCCAAAGCCGCCCGCAAAGACCCCATCCAGGCCTTGCGCAGCGAATAGCTACTCGGCGCAGCTGCCCGTGCTGACCGGCTGGGTGCGTGGTGAGGCTTGCTTCAGCTCACTGCTGACCTGTGAGGTCGTCAGCGCATAACCGACGTGGTTGTACGTGGTCGATTCTGCGAAAACCACGCCGATGACTTGGCCGTTGCCTGCAACCAAAGGTCCACCGGAATTGCCAGGTATGATGTTGGCCCTCAGCTCATAAACGGCGCGGAAAGTCCGGCCTGAACCGTAAATGTTGTGGCCGACGGCGTTGAATTCGTCGATGACGGCGGCCGGGCTGGCGTCGAAAGCGCCGCCGCCTGGGTAGCCGAGGACCGCCGCCGGCGTGCCGCGACCCACAGTCGAACTGGCCAGGCTCAGGCTAGGTTCGTTGATGCCGTTAACGCGCAAAACGGCGAAGTCGAGGTTCGGGTCGAACCGCACGACAGTTGCGGCGTGCGAGCCATTCGAGTCTTGCACGAATGGATGGGCGATGCCGGCCACGACGTGCGCGTTGGTAGCCACCAGTCCCTTTCCGACGACGAATCCTGAACCGGAAACTATGCCGCCGCAGCCTTGCCCTTTTATCCGCAGAACTGAAGCCTTGTCGGCGTTAACGGCCGACGCCAGCTGTCCCAATGCAGGCAGGTTGACCTGCGATGGCGGCGTCGGCTCGTTGCCTATGAACACATCCGGGAAGCCATTCGGGTCGATCAGATGGCCGATGCTGGCTACGACATCTGGCGCCGGCGGCAAGACGCGGTCGAGCGTATTGATGATGCGCGAATCACGCACTGCCGTCTTAAGTCCACCGAACGGCAGTCCGACTATTATCGAAGCCAGCAACCATACGCCAAGCAGCACGGTGATGACATTGAGCACGCCGCCGAAACCATTATCTACTTTATTTACATGATGCTTGCCGATAAAACGCGACTTCAAGTGCAGGCCGACATATTCGCCGATGGTCAGGCCGACCAGCGCGCAGCCCATCGTCGTCACGATCAAGATGAACGCCTTGCCTTCGGCCGTCGATGCCAGATGCACTGTGTGTGGCTGCAACCAGCTACCGAAGAACAAGCCACCGAAAAAACCGGCGGCCGCCGCCAATTGGCGTGCAAAACCGCTGGCCAGGCCACGGTAGAGCGCCGCAATTGCTAAAACTACTATCAGGATATCTACGAGCATCTAAAAGTGTCCCCGCACCAACCCGAGCGCGAACAGGGCTAGGCTGGCACAGATACAATAAATGGCGAACGGCTTCAAAGTCTTATTTTGGAAGTACTTGTCGAGGAAACGCACGGTCAGGTAGGCCGCTATACCTGCCGCGATGCTGCCGGCCAGAATCTGGCTGCGCACACCTGCGTCCAGGTTACTGAAGAAATCGGGCAGTTTGTACAGTCCGGCGCCCAGAATGATAGGCGTTGCCAACAGGAATGAGAACCGCGCGGCATCTTCGTGGTTCAGGCCGCTCATCAACCCGCTGACCATAGTTATGCCTGAACGGCTGATACCGGCGAACAAGGCGCCGATTTGGGCGACTCCGATGATTCCTGCCCTTTTTAATGTCAACTTGTCGCTGACGTTGTGGCTGGTG
>DATIHM010000036.1:0-2752 GCA_035480695.1 Candidatus Saccharimonadia bacterium | reverse complement strand
TGATATTTTCGGTAGCTTCGATGACGAATTTGGAATAGCCGTGGGCGGAATCGACGACGATGACGTCGACGCCGGCATCTACCAACGCCTTGACGCGATTTTCGTAGCCAGGGCTGGAGCCGACAGCCGCGCCCACCAGCTGGCCGGCTTCCTTGACCTTGGCCACTTCGGCAGCCTGGTCTTTGATAGTCAGGTTACGGTGGATAATGCCGATGCCGCCTGCCTTGCCGAGCGCAATGGCCAAACGGCTTTCAGTAACCGTATCCATCGGCGCCGAAACCAGAGGCGCCTTCAGCTTGATATTCTTGGTCAACTGGGTCGACAAGTCTATCTCAGAACGAGAAAACCCGGCGTAGCCGGGCTTGAGAAGCACATCGTCGAAGGTAAGTGCGGGAGTGTTTGAAATGTCCATATACTATTCTATCGCGAGCCGCCAGCTCTTGTCAAAGCCGCTTGTGTTGGCCTGTCGAGCGGCGTATATTGTTGATTAACGGATAGCAACTAATTGCGCGCACTGCAAAATGAGTGTAATACGGGATAAACTCTATTAATATACCTGGCGAAAACAACGAATCACCACCGTCCAGCAGGCCCGAAGGACCGGCTGACCCCGAAGTGGTCAGGGGAATGGGGCTCGAGGCATTGAGCGCATTGGTTGTTGACGCTGTAGAAGCCACTTCTGAGAGCGAATCAGACACAAATGGCAAAGCGCCTGAGTTTTTTAGAGCCAAGGGAAAGGGCGTCAAGGCTATCAATTTTGACTTTAAACTTAGAGGCAAAAAATATAAAAAGCATGTTACAACCAAGGATCTGGCCAATACACCCTTACCGTTACAAATTGCTTTCGCGATCGCCAGTCACAATTACATGATGGAAACCGTGACGCTCACCTATCTGGAGGGTTTCAGGCCTAAAAGTCCTGAAGAGGCGCAGCTTGAGTGGGTTACCCGGGTCCTGAATAATGCCCTTGCCAAAAAGAGCCAGCGAAAAGCTGAACAAGTTGCGGCAGCGTTACGGGTTATGAAAGATCCGGGCGGCTGGTTGGCGCTAAGACCAGATAACACTTATGAACCTACCGATACGGCAGAGTCAGTGATGCTGGAAAACAAGACTTACAGTAAAAAGCTTTGAGGCTGCCAGCAGGAGCTTCAGCTTGCTCATACCCGCTCGGCCTTCAGCTTGTCTTTGGCGGCGGCCGCCACGGCGTCGAGCAGCTTGTTGACTTCGGCATCGGTCAGCGTCCGCTCGTGGGTGGCGACCTGCAGGCGCAGCGTAATGTTTTTGCTGTCCGCTTCCTTCTGATAGATGTCGACTGGCGTCACGCACGTCAAGGAATCAGCTGGCTTCGCTTTGTCGATTTCGCCCTGGACGAAGCCAAACAAATCCTGATAGCTGACGTCTGCCGGTACTTTGAGGGTAATGTCTTGTACGACCTTCGGGAAATTTGGCAAGGCCGTGTATCGGGTCTGGCCCAGGACTTTCTGGATAGCAGTGGTATCAAGCTCGAACCCGGCGCAATATTTCGGTAACTTCAGCGCCCTTGTCACGCTTGGCTTGAATTCGCCGATGATGCCTATGAAAGTCTCGCCGACATATACGAAAGCGGCGCGGTTCATGTCGTACGGCTTCGTGATGTCGTAGGACCGCATATCTTCCGGAACCGGTTTGAAAGTCGGCTCGTTTTTAATCAGGCCGTATAAAAACAGCTTGGCTTGGTAAAAGGCTGAGCCGGTCTTTTTGAGCTTGTCATCGGCTGCTATTACCAATGCGGTCAGCTCGTCTTCGCGCGGCAGGCCTTCGTCATTTAATTGGTCGGCGATGTGAGCCTTGCCAAGCTCGAAGAGGGCAAATTCATCGTGGCCGGCTTTGATATTAGGGTGGACCTTTTCGAGCAGGCTAGGCAAGAGGCTAAGGCGGTAATACTGAAGGTCGGGGCTCAGGGCATTGGCGATTTGGAAGGCCTTGGCCGAATCCTGGCCGACTTTGTTGAGCAGGTCGCCGTGCGCGAAGCTGTAAGTCAGGACTTCATTGGCGCCACTGCTAGCAAGGTAGTCGCGGATTTCTTCTTTCAGGGTCAGCAGCTGGTCTTTTTTGGCCGGTGTCAGGTCGCGCCTTGGCAACTCCAGCGGCAGATGGTCGTAACCGTAAAGACGGCCGATCTCTTCGACCACGTCTTCGCGCAGCTCGATGTCGGTGCGCCAGAACGGCGCCTTGACGGTCAGGTTTTCGCCCTTTACGTCAACCTCGAACTCCACATTCCGGAGGATTTTGGCCATTTCATCGGCGGTAAGCTTCAGGCCGAGACGCTGGTTGACGAAAGCGGCGTCCAGCTCGACCGGCGGATGGACCGAGTCACGCGCCAAAGCGGCTTTGTCGACATGGTTGTCGTCAATAACCGGGCTGGCGACCTGACCACCGGCGTGTCCTCGGATCTCATCGACTATTTTGGCCAAGGTGGCCAGGTTTTGCAGCGGCGATTGGCCTTTGGTGAATCGAGTTGCTGCATCAGTGAACAGCCCATGCTCCATGACGGTGCGACGCACCGAATACATGTCAAAGTTGGCACATTCCAAGATGATGTCGCGCGTATTCTCGTCGACTTCAGTCTCGCTGCCGCCCATCACACCACCGACGCCGATCGGCTGCTTATCGGTGGCTATCATGATGGCTGCGGGCCGTGGCTCGATTTCTTTGCCGTTTAGCAGTTTGACTTTCTCGCCCGGCTTGGAACTGCGCACCATTATCGTCGGAT
>DATIHM010000035.1:0-3992 GCA_035480695.1 Candidatus Saccharimonadia bacterium | reverse complement strand
TACTATCACCCCGTCAACCAGTGGCAACATAACCATTGACCCTGGCCAAAGCGGCAGTGTCCTCATCAAGAACAAGAACGGCGATAATAGCTTCAGCATCGATGCTGCCGGCAACGCCCAGTTCGGGCTCGACCTGAATGTGCTGGGCAAGATGGAAGTCGGCGGCGACCTGACCATCAACGGCGACTCGCTGTTCGGCGGCAATGCCACCTTCGCCAAGATGGCGCAGTTCCTTGGTGATACGACGTTTAACGGTGATATCAGTGCCAATGGGCGTGTGACCTTCAACAATGACGCGGGCGGAATCGCCATAATCAAGGATGGTGCCACACGGGTCGACGTCAAGTTCAACAAAGAATATGCCAACCAGCCTATTATCACCACTTCACTGGTAGCCGACCAGGTACGCCTGAGCGACGGCACCATCGAGAATCCACAACTCAAGGAGCAACGCCTGTTTGACGCCGGCTACAATTACCTGGTTTCGAATGTGACGACCAAAGGCTTTACAATAGTACTGAGCAAGAAGGCAACGGAGGATATCCAGTTCAACTGGTCGGCCGTGGCTATCAGTAACGCCAACACCTTCACTTCAGGCCAGACCCAGTCCTCGAATTCGAGTTCAAGCTCAGCTGCTTCGGCTACCGATACTACGTCGCAACCAACAACATCCGGGCCGTAATCTTGCTCGCATCCTTCTTAATCTGTAGACTAAAGCTAAGATCGTGAGAGTTTATTGATGGCCGCCAAAAATACGAAACCGACCCTGATCACCGACCTACGTCCCGGAGCTCAAAAGCCGGACTATTCTAAGCAGCTGAAAAAGTTCGTGAGCCAGAATGCCAGGTTAGTGGCGGGCGCCGCTGTGCTAATCCTGGTGGTTCTGGTCGTATTGCTGATCAATCATGGCTCAGGCACTAAGGGCGGGGCTGGTCAGAAGCAGATTGACGATACGGTCGCCAAGGTCAGTAAGCTGTTCCTGGTGCCACAGGGTGAACAGCCGACCCTGGCCGTCATCAACGACGCCAGCAAATACAAGAATGTTGCCTTCTTCAAAAACGCCCAGAACGGTGACCGGCTATTAGTTTACGCCCAGGCGCGAGAGGCTATCTTATACCGCCCGAGCATCAACAAAATCATCGCTGTTGCTCCGCTTAATCCGGGAACAGCTCCCACCACCAGCCCTTAGTTCAGGCCGTTGACGTATTTGTAGACCATGGCTGAGAGGTCTTTGATGTGGTGGTCGGCGCTCTGCCCATTTTCGTTCATCAATACGCAAAGCAAGTAATCCTTATTAGGTACATAAACAATGCCGCAATCGCTCTGGGTAATATTGCCAAATGACCCTAGCTTGCGGGCCACCTGAACATTGTTAGGTACGCCAGCCCGGATGCGCGTGTTATCGGTACTGTCCATAGTCAAGTAATTCAGGATGGACTGCGAATCTTTCTCGTTCAAGAAGCATGAAAAGTAGAGGCACTGCAGAATTGAGCTGTACGACCGGGAGCTTATGAGAACCAGCGGACCTTTGCTGCTGTCGCCTGACTGGGTTTCGATATCGAGGTTATTCAGCGATTGGTCTTGGCTGGGCAGCATGCCCTGGGTGGCATTGAAAATAGTGTAGGCGGCGGTGTTGTCGGACTCGCTTAAGGCTATTTTGGCGGCGTCGCCCAGCTTAATTTTGTCGCCGGATTTCAGGTGGCTGACGTTGCCGTACTGCGAGTCGTTGGAATTAATGATGTTATCAGGCACGGTGACCTGCTTATCGAGCGACACCTTGTTCTCCTCGACGGCTTTATAGAGGTCCATGACAATCGGAATTTTCATCAACGAGGCGCCGACCAGCTGATTGCTGTCACCATCGCGGATGGTCGAGCCCGTGAAGAGGTACTCGAAGTAAAAGCTGTGGTCGACGTGGGTGTTGGCCAGATAGGACTTAACCTGGCTTCTTAGAGGCTGGAAATTGACATCGTTAAACGCCGCTTTATCTTGGAAAAGACGGCTGGCTAACAGGGGAAATTTGTGCTGCTGCCGCTCGCTGAGTTGGTCATATGTGTAGATGGCGCCGAGCAAAATGGTCGTGCACAACAAGACAATGCTGGTTATTTCCCAAAACTTTTTGCTGATAACAGGCTTAATTTTACATGGTTTATGATGCTAAAGTAAGCCTTATCGCACACCGGTGCCCAACCGGTGAAAAAAAGCTCTTTTTATGATATATTGATAGAGGCGTAACCACACCAAATGAAAAACAAAAAGCCAGTCAGACGGGCTGTTGCCTCGGCTAAAAGGCCTTCGAGGCAGGTTCAGCGCACCGTTCGGAAACAGGTGCGCCGTAAACTGCCCACCCACCGTCGCTTTCTGGCGCATCCGGCGACAATCTTCACGCTCTTATGCGTAGGGGTTTTGATTGCCGGTTGGACTCACCTGTCGCAGGCTGATACTGTCGAAGTTACCGCCATCGTACCGGCCCAACCGCTGACACAGGGCGCCATAATCACTTATCCGTCTGACGGCGCCGTTATTAAGACCCAGACTGTGGATGTGCAGGGTACCTGTCCGCCGAACTCTTACGTAAACCTGACCCGTAACTCTATTTTCAGCGGCTCGGCTTTCTGTTCGGCCAGCCAGCTCTTCACTATTCAGATGGCACTGTCGCCGGGCACGAACGTCTTATCCGCCCAGGACTATAACATTACCGACCAGCCTGGTCCGGCCAGCCCTTCGGTGACAATCACTTATTCGACGCCGGCACCACCGATTGTCCCTCCCGCACAGGTGAAGAAGTTGCAGTCGCTTGTCAGCAAGACGATTACCGCTCCGAATTTCAGACCGGTTGCCACCAGCCTGCCATTGCTGCTGACAACTAACTACACGTTCAAGACTTTCGCCACCGGGAGTGATTTTACCTGGACATTCGATTTAGAAGGGGGAACGACTCCCTACGTCCTGCAGATTGACTGGGGTGATGGCCAGCATTCGCTGTTGAAGCTTTACACTGACCCGACATTCACGATCAGCCACACATATAAGAAGGCCGGCTACTTCCCTGTAAGGATCCATGCGGTCGATGCTCATGGGCAACAAACCGATTTGCAGGTTGCAGCGCTGATAAGGGGTGCTGGCGGTTTCGGCGCCGGCACGCCGTCTTTGACAAACAGTACTAACACATCAGGCGGTATCAACTTCTTTGAGAGAGCAAAAAATTGGCTCTGGATAATCTGGCCGACATACGGTGTCGTCAGTTTGATGGCCGTCAGCTATCTCTTGGGCGAGCGGCAAGAGGTACATAACCTGCTCTATCGCCGTTACAGGCACCGATCCTAACGTTATAATATAACGGATGTCTCGCTTAAGCTTGCCACGACGGCCATCGCTTCGACTGCTTATAATGACACTGTTAGCGGCTGCACTTTATAGTTCCTGGCCGCTTGGCTATTGGTTGAACCCAAGTGTTAATCGGGGGCTGGCTAGCGATTTGGAAGCGGCCCATCAGCCATACAACTGGGTCTTCATTGTCATGGACGTCGCCAGCGGTGTGCTGATTTGCGTCGCCAGCTGGTGGCTGTTCAAACTGACCAAACGTTCCAACGTGCCTCTGCTGAAATACTCGGTCATCGGCTTCGGGGCCTTCGGCTTGCTGACGACTATCGACGCGCTCCTGCCGCTGGACTGCGTCGATGTCTTGAACAGGTGCGGTTCGGTCTTAAAAGACCCGGCCATCGTGCTGCATGGCATAGTCAGTATCGGTTCGATTGTCGGGCTGACGATCAGCATCATGAGCGTCTGGTGGCTACTTATGCGCGACCGCCAGGCCGGCCGCAGTTTGCGGTGGCTGCTTCACGGCACGATGTTCGTGTGGTTCGCTTTCGGGCTCGTCACGCTAGCGCTTATTTTAGAAGCGCGCTCCAGTGCGGTTTCGCAGCATCTTTTCATTACCGTCTGCAGCTTGTGGACTGCCGGATTACCTTATCTGGCGTGGCGAGCTCTCA
>DATIHM010000034.1:0-9091 GCA_035480695.1 Candidatus Saccharimonadia bacterium | reverse complement strand
CTTTCATCCAGGGCAGGGGCGAAATCGGCACGCTCATTTCCAGCCGGCTGAAGCAGCACTACGGTAACATCGTGAAGGACATCGACCGCGTCCAGCTCGGCTACGAACTCATCAAGCAGCTGAATAAGGCGACTGAGGATGAGCCCGAGCCGGAATATTTCGGGCTGCTCGAACAGGCTTTCGAAGCCCTCGACAACGCCGGCATCGGCGGCGAGCTCATCCACACCTGGTTCCAGGCGCAACTGCTCAAGCTGGCCGGCCATTCGCCCAACCTGAACACCGACACCGCCGGCCAGAAGCTGGCGCCAGACCAATCCTACATCTTCGACATCGATAACATGGCATTCACGCCGCAGGAAAAGGGGAACTTCAAGGCCGAGCCTATCAAGGCTTTGCGCCTGTTGTTCAGCCAGGACATCGCCGCCTTGGCCAAAGTCGATGGCCTCGAAGCCACACTCGCCAAAACCGCGCCGCTGGTCCGCACCATGCAGCAGAACCACCTCAGGACTTAGCCTGTGGAGATAAATTTCCGAGAAGCAAGGCGGCACACATACAACGCGCTAGCGACTGGAGCAATGACTGCCGTTTTCGGGCTTGGTATCTACGGTGCGACCAAAGAAAAGTACCATCCGCCAGGCCCAGGCAGCAGCGAGGCCGCCACCTGCCTGCGTGCCGTCAATAACCGCTATCTGTACCGCGACCAGCTGCCAGCTGTTTGCCATGGTGACAGCAAACTTTGGCCGACCAGAAACGATGACTTCACGCCGCCGGTTAGCGCCGAGCAGTTCCGTGTTTATTACGATTTTTATTACGACGACGCCGAGCTTAAATATTTGGCCGAAAAACAATCGCTTATAGTCGCGTTGGGCATGGTCGGCCTTGGCTCGCTGTCGTTTCTGTCGATTTATGCTTTGACCGACCAGTACCGGCGCCCGGAGTAGACCGCGTACCTTGATTTAATTTAAGTATGGTGGTATGGTATGCAGATGAGTAGATTTGAGAGAATCACAGGGGCGGAAATCGCCCAGAGAGCGGTTGCTGCCTTGGCTGTCTTTGCTGCGCTGGCACCAGCCGCCCACGCTAGTACCGTTGAAACTAACCGGCACTCCGAAAGGCCAGCCGCTGATATTACAGAGAAGAACCCTTTGGTGGTAGGTGCTGAAGCACTTGCTATAACCCTCGCCGTCAGCGGAGGCATCATACGTCACAGGCGTCAGCGAGACGAAAGAAGCGCTCACGAGAGAATAGGCTTCCCAACCGAAAGAGAACTACGCAAGCGCGAAAAAACCCGAAAGCGTTACGACGACAACTACAGCTAGGGCTGTAACTCCGGCGCCGAACTGTTATAATCGAAGCAATTATGGCAGATGTGAAACTCGAAGACATTGTCAGCCTGTGCAAACGCCGCGGCTTCGTGTTCCAGGCCAGCGAAATTTACGGCGGCCTGGCCGGTTTTTATGATTACGGCCCGCTCGGCGTCGAGCTGGTCAACAACCTCAAGGCCGAGTGGTGGAAGGCCATGGTGCGCGAGCACGACAATATCTTTGGCGTCGACACGGCCATCATCCAGAACCCCAAGCTGTGGGAGGCTAGCGGCCACGTCGCCGGCTTCACCGATCCGTTGGTCGAAGACACCGTCACCCACAAGCGTTACCGCGCCGACCATCTGGCCGACACCGACTCCAATAACATCGAAGAACTGACCAAGCTGCTCAAAGACAAGAAGTCGCCCGACGGCAACCCGCTCGGCCCGGTCCGCACCTTCAACATGATGATGAAGACCTACATCGGCCCGGTCGAAGAGAGCGAGAGCACAGCCTATCTGCGCCCCGAAACGGCCGGCTCCATCTTCACCAACTACGAAAACGTTCGCGAAACGATGCGCGCCAAGCTGCCGTTCGGCATCGCCCAGGTCGGCAAAGCCTTCCGCAATGAGATTTCGCCACGCGATTTCATTTTCCGCGTCCGCGAGCTGGAACAGATGGAAATGCAGTACTTCATCAAACCCAGCGACCAGGACAAAACTTACGAAGATTGGCGCGATTTCGCCTACAAATTCCTGACTGAACGGCTCGGCATCGACGAGCAGAACCTGCAATGGCACGAGCACGACGAGAATGAGCGCGCCCACTACGCCAAAGCCGCCCATGACATCTACTTCAAGTTCCCACAGGGCTTCAAGGAGCTGTGGGGCACCCACAACCGCACCGATTTCGACCTGGGCAACCACCAGCGGTTCAGCGGCCAGAACCTGGAATACTTCGACGAAGAGACCCGCGAAAAGTTCATCCCATACGTCATCGAAAGCTCGGTCGGCGTCGGCCGCATGCTGATGGCCGTTCTAACCAACGCCTACGTCGAAGAAGAGATTAACGGCGAAACCCGCATTGTGCTCAAGCTTAAGCCGGAGCTGGCACCGTACCGCGTCGCCGTCAGCCCGCTGCTCAAGAACAAGCCCGAGCTGGTCAAAAAGGCGCGCGAAGTCTACGACCAACTCAAGCAAAAATTCGGCAACGTCATGTTTGATGATAATGGGAACATAGGTAAGCGCTACCGCCGCCAGGACGAAATCGGCACTCCGTACTGCGTCACCATCGACTTCGACACCCTCGAAGACGACACCGTCACCGTCCGCAACCGCGACACCACTGAACAAGAACGCGTCAAAATTAATTCTTTGAGGAATGAACTGGTCTAATTTCTTAGCCGGTGCATTCGGTTTGTTAGCCGTGATTATTGGTGCACGTCTAACATATGTGAATCAACAGAATATAAAGTTGAGAGAGGGCTTAAATAAGGAAAAGCAAAAAACTTACATTGCACTCCTAGAATTTCTAAGTGAACTTGAAGATAATGCCGCCTCCGCAGATCAAGATCAGGTGGCGACAGAATTAAAAAAATATTTTAAACAAATATTGTATTATGGTTCGCCGGGTGTGCTGAAGGCTCTGGGTGACTATATGCAGTTTTTCTATACTGAATACGATGAGTCAAGAGACTTTAAGACGGACCAGACAAATCTGTTTCAATATAAGCTGTACGGCGAGCTCGTCGTCCAAGTAAGGAAGGATTTAGGTCATGTGAAGTGGTTGGAAACAGAAAGCTGGCTTGATGTAATAAGGCTAAAAATAAAAGACATTAATGAGTACATACCTGAAAAGGGAAGAGGGTATAGAGGTGAAGGGACTAAGCCGTCAATGCTTCTAAATAAAAAAAAGAGAATGTGAACTGCTGGGTTAACGTTATCAGTCGGGACCATGTGCGGCTCGGTGTGGCGGGCGGTTTCACGCAAGCCAACCACGGCAAGGCGTCCGGGCTCAAGCGGCTGAAGGCCGGCGACTGGCTGGTGTTCTATGCGCCGCAGACCAGTTACAAAGATGGCGAGTCGCTGCAGGCCTTTACGGCCATCGGGCAGGTGAGGGATGAGGAGTTGTATCAGTTTAAGATGTCGGAGGATTTTGTGCCGTGGCGGCGCAATGTCGATTTTTATGACTGCGTCGAGACGCCGATCCGGCCGCTGCTCGGCGAGCTGGGTTTCATCAAGGATAAGACGCACTGGGGTTACATGTTCCGCTTCGGCCTGTTCGCGATCCCAGAAGCCGACTTCGAGAAAATCAAACGTGCTATGCTTAGGGTATGAACAGATTTCCAGAGAGAGACATGAGAAGGCAAACGGCGTTCGACTTGGTAGTCGACTTAAGCAAGGTGATGACCGAGAGGGCAGTCGTGCAGGTGCCGGTCGGGGAGTTAGACCCCGAAGTCATCAAAGAACCCTACATTATTCCGCGTCCACCCATCCGCGCCCGAACCTAGTTGTTATACAACGTAACCCAGAAATAAAAAATTGCTAATGCTTGCAAAACGGTGGCGAAACGTTATATTGTATCTTACTTTATGCCTGGGAATATCGAGCCAGCCTTCAGTAACTTCGTCAACCAGCCGTTCGCCGAAGCCGTAAGCGAGTTCTTCCTCAGGCCGGGCGACTTCAAAACGAAAACTTACGGTGAAAAGGTCTTGATGAACACCGACACGCTCGTCGGCGTTGGCGCTGCATACCTCGATGCTGACGACTGGCAAGATGACGGCTTCGCCGTGAACCCTATGACCGAGCAGCTGGACTGGGCATCTGAATATTACCTCGAGTGTTATGCTGATGTTTTCCGGGATTACGAAGACACGGCTGACGAATACAGCAAAATGGAAGTGGAAGGGGAGGATTACTTAACGGATATAAGGCGCAGGTCGGTCAATTTGGTACGGGAAACCGGCTCAAGGTTACTGGCGGCATTCATGGTGTTCGGTGCCGCCAGGAGCGAAACTGCTAACGTATTCGTCGTCCCGAAGGCCATAATTTTCGGGTTGCCCGAGAAAGAGAACATATCTATCAGCCAGGCGAGTGATGAAGAATACGGGTTCTTTGCCGGCGCGCTTTTGATACCGTCAATCGAGATTATGCGTTCGCTTGTCCGGCCGACGCTTCTGTAAGAATTCAAAAGGCTTCAATACAATCTGTTGTGCTATCATCAAATTATTATGAGCAACCTGAGGGCATACGAATCGCACGTCCAGATGCTGAACGCCATGGCCGAATACGCCGGCACATCCGAGCCGGTGCTTTATTATCCTGGCTGCGGCGACGATGAAAGCCCGGAGCACACGACCCATTACGCGGGCTCCACGCTTTACGTAGACATGTTTCACGAGACCGCCATAAAGGCACATAAAAGGTTGCACAGGGAGGCTTTTTACGAAGACGCCACGACCTTCAAGCCGCCTGAGCAACCCGACGCCATAGTTTTCTTTAACCCGGGCCGGCTGTCTGTCGGAGCTACGATTGATAGCTCAAGCCTCAAAGTGGACGGCCTCATCGGATACATGGACCAGGACATCTATAAGCTCGAAAGCTATATCTTCCCCGATTTACCCAATCTGGCCATCAGGGGTGTATTGGTCGGCGATAAAATAGACGAAAACGTTGCAGACTTTAAGCCGATGGAAGACGAAGAAGAGCTGCTGGCCCTTTACCCTAAGCGGTACGCTGAGTTAGTGCAGGAGCTGCACGAAGCGGGTTTCGGTGACACGGACATCAGGGCGACTGGCGTCCTAGGACTGATAAAAGCGCTCGAATTGAAGTTGCACAACGAGCTCGTCGCCAGCCAGTACGCGGATCCTTATTTGATTACCGCGCATGTCTTTGATGTTCCCTCTAAAAGGCGGCTTGAAAGCAATCTTGTCATCGCCCAGAAGGTCACTGCCAAGACCATGGCTCTGGATGAGGAGGCTGTGCTTCCGAAAGCCGCCGATAGCGCCGCCTAGGTGTTCTCCGTCAGTGCCACACCTAGCATAATCAGTATTTGGATAGGTCGACGTCGCCGGTGATGCCGGCGGCTTCGGGATCATCGGCATTCTGTTTGATTGTCTCGACGGCTATAGCGTGACGGGCTAGGTTGCGACGCTGTCTGATCAGTTCTTTTTCTTCGACACTCCAGTTCGGGCTTTCATCGGCCGGATATTTTGCCGGGGAGCCGTAATTCGTCCGGTGTCTGGTGTTTCTTGGGTAAGGGTCGACTCTTTCGCGAGAGAGGCGCATAATTATTTATTATACATCATATTTGAATAATTTGCAAATCTACGACACCTTCCAGTGACACTGAAATGGTATGATTGTTTAGATGAACGGCACGCTGATTGCTACTTTTGCCGGCCTGGTGACCGCTTTCTGTTTCGGGGCGGGTGACTGGCTGACGCCGCGCAGCAAGCGCAAGCTGGCGCCATATGAGATAAGTTTTGCTGTCTACCTGATAGGCATGCTGATGTATTCTTTGCTGTTCCTAGGGTTTTCGCCACACTGGCCCGCCGTCGGGCAGAGCCTGCAATTGATAGGGGCTTCGCTCCTGATATCGATTGGATACGTGGTTTTTGTCAAAGCCTTGACCGAAGGCGCTGTCGGCATCGTGGTGCCGTTGAGCGGCGTCTATCCGCTAGTGACGCTGTTGTTATCCGTCGTGTTTCTTAGCCAGGATTTCAAATACCTACAGATTCTGGCGATGGGCTTGATTGTCGTCGGCTCGGTACTGTTGGCTTACGAGAAGAACCACCAGAAGATGCCGCTGCGGCAGCTGCATAAGGCGACGATTCTGACTTTTGTCGCCGTGGTGCTCTGGGGTGTCGGATTTTTCATCATCAACCCGTTGGTGCCGAAGTTGCAGTGGCAGGTAATCCTGATTATAACGGAGGTGGTCGGCTTCATATTCTCAGCCGTAGTAGCTGTGGCGGTTTATAGGTCGGAAACATACGCCGTTGTGAAGCGGGCTGTCACGGACAAAATCATAGCCGTGGCTGGGATTTTGCTAGCAACAGGAGCCCTGGCACTTTACCTCGGCGCCAGCCACGCCGGCAGCGTCATCGTGCCGACGGTCTTGTCATCGCTGTCGCCACTTATTTCGTCGGGGCTGGGCGCGGTGGTGGACCACGAGCAGCTCGGTTGGCTGAAGCGGCTGGGTGCCGTCGTGGCCGTGACGGGCATAATAGTCCTCAATCTCGCCTGAGTGTAGTAAACTTAAGGGGTAGATGAGGCGCTTTAAAGAGGCCGTTAAGCAGGATATCATTGGGTTCCTGCTTTTTTGCTTTTTGTTGGGCGCCGGCTTCATCTGGCTGGGCAACGGTTACGGCTGGATCCATCTGAGCGATGGCGACCGCGTCAACGCCACCGTCCTGTGGCTGACGTCGCTGGCCATCTTCTGGTACGCCTACGAAACCTACCAGCTCAAGCAGAGCACGGCCGACCAAGTTGACCTGCAGGAAGAGATTATGCTTAACGAGTTCCTACCTATTCTGGAACCGGTCGCCACCGGCCGCGGCGCGCTCATCAAGAACGGCCAGCTGCAGAACTTGCAGATACGGAACCTCGGCCGCGGGCCGGCCAAATACGTCGAAGCCTACCTCGGCAGCGTCAACGTGGCGCTTAACCTGAGCCTGGCCGCCGGCGAGCAGGAGCCGCTCAGGCTCGACGCCACGTTCCGCCAGGCCGTGCGTGAAGCGCTGACGCTTAAGCCGGCCACGGTGCGCATGCGTATCAAATACCAGGACATTTACGGCCGAAAGTTCCAGACCGAGCACGTCGTTTTCGAGCGCCAAACCGTCGGCACTTACAAGCTCCGTCAGGGCACATGGGACTTCAAACGCCTGAAGAATGCTAGACTATAACCATGCTAAGGAAGAAATCGAAGCCGAATACCTATGCTTTTATAGATAGCCAGAACCTCAATCTCGGCACGCAACGCGTCGGCTGGAAGGTCGACTGGCGCAAGTTCCGCCAATTCCTCAAAGACAAGCACGGCGTCACCAAGGCCTACATGTTTATCGGCTACATGAGCGAGAACGAATCGCTCTACGAATACATGCACGAGCTGGGATTCCTGGTGGTGCTGAAGCCGACCGTCGACGTGAACATCCCTAAGGATGTCGCTTCGGCTGTCGAGAATAATGAGAAAGACGACAAAGAGAAGCCGACGGTGAAGGGAAACGTCGATGCCGAGCTGGTGCTCTACGCCATGAAGGAGCTGCCGAACTACGAGCGAGCCATCATAGTCAGCGGCGATGGCGACTTTTTCAGCCTGGCCGAATACCTCGACGAGCAGGGCAAACTGGCCAGCATCATGGCGCCGAACTGGCAATACTCTAGCCTGCTGAAGCCGTTCGAGCAAAAGATCATCCGTCTCGACCAGCTGCGCAGACAGCTCTCCTACCACGACCGCAAAAAGAAGTAATTCCCACTGGCTGGCGGCGATAAAAAGCGTATACTATAGCCACATTTAAAGGAAGGGGGAGTTATGTTAGGAGACAATGACGTAGTGGCCTGTCTGGCCGTCAAGGATATGGCAACAGCCAAAGATTTTTACGAAGGTAAATTGGGATTGACTGCAGGCATGGAAACGCCCGGCGGCACACTGTATAAATCGGGCAATGGCGGCGTGTTCGTTTATCCGTCACAATTTGCCGGCAGCAACCAGGCAACAGCAGCGGCTTGGAATATCAAAGATGTTGACGCGGCAGTCAATGAACTTAAAGGCAAGGGCGTCAGCTTTGAGCAATATCCGGATATGCCCGATGTCAAACTCGAGGGTGATGTGCACGTCATGGGCGACATGCGAGCCGCCTGGTTCAAAGATCCCGACGGCAACATCTTGAACATCGTCAACCAGGTTGGCTGATGGCAGACAAGAAATGGGATTTTTCCGGCCTGAAGGCGATTTTCTTCAACGGTACTCTGACCAAATCGCCCGAACCTAGCCACACCGAGCTGCTCATCAACATCAGCCGCGGCATCATGGAAAAGCATAGTGTCGACGTGGAGGTCATCCGCACCATCGACCGCGACATCGCCACCGGTGTCTGGCCGGACATGCGCAAACACGGCTACAAGACCGATGAGTGGCCCGAAATCTACAAACGTGTCGAGAAGGCGGACATCCTGGTGCTGGCCGGACCCATCTGGCTGGGCGACAATTCCTCGCAGACCAAGAAAATAATCGAGCGGCTTTACGCCTGCAGCCATCTGCTGAACAAGGAGGGGCAATACGCCTATTACGGAAAGGTTGGCGGTAGCCTGATTACCGGCAACGAAGACGGCATCAAGCATTGCACCATGAACACGCTTTACAGCTTGCAACACCTTGGCTGCGTGATTCCGCCCCAGGCCGATGCCGGCTGGATCGGCGAAGTCGGGCCCGGGCCGAGCTACGGTGACGACGACGGCGAAGGCGGCCACTATGGCTTCGAGAACGATTTTACCAACCGAAACACCACCTTCATGACCTGGAACCTGATGCATCTAGCCAAGATGCTCAAAGACGCCGGCGGCATCCCGGCCTACGGCAACCAACGCTCCGAGTGGGATGCCGGCGCCCGCTTCGACTTCACCAACCCCGAATATCGCTAACCCTGAGGAGGCCCAGCCTATGAAAATTACCAAATTCGTCCACTCATGTCTGCTTGTCGAGACCCAGGACCGTGTAGCCTTGTTTGATCCTGGCGTCTTCACTGTCGAAGCGCTGGATGTCAGCCAGCTCAAACGCCTGGACGATATGTT
>DATIHM010000033.1:0-2614 GCA_035480695.1 Candidatus Saccharimonadia bacterium | reverse complement strand
CGCTCGAGCCGGGCATGGTGCTGACTGTCGAACCGGGAATCTACATCAAAGAAGAGGGAACAGGCGTACGCATCGAAGAAGACGTGCTCATCACCAAAACCGGCCACAAGGTGCTGTCGGCCAAACTACCCAGGAATCTCTGAGGAACACTGCTACAATATTGCTAATGCCTAAACACCGCCCGCTTTACAATTTCCTTGTGCGTTGGCTGGTCTGTTCACTGGGGCTTTGGATTGCCGCCGGCTTTTTGAGCAACAGCATCAGTTACGGCAACGAGTTGCGTAGCATTATCATCGCCGGCCTGGTGCTGGCCATCATCAACATCATCATCAAGCCGGTGCTGATTATCTTTTCGCTGCCAGCCATATTGCTGACGCTCGGGCTGTTCATGATTATCATCAACGGACTGACGGTTTTCATCGCCAGCAAACTCTACCATCCGCTGCACGTCACCAATTTCTGGGCGGCGGTGTTTGCCGGGATGGTCATCGGGCTGGTAAACTATTTAGTGACGCACATTTTGGAGGATTCGCGTAAATGAGCATTTTCAACTACCTGACGATTGGCTCGATGGTGCTGATGACCTTTTTGATTCTGATTCAGACCCGAGGCGCCAGCCTGGGGGCCGGTCTGGGTGGCGCCGGCGAAGTCAACACCACACGCCGTGGCACAGACAAAACCATATTCCAGCTGACCATCATCTGCGCCCTTATTTTTAGCCTGTCGCTTATTCTCGGCGTCATCGTCAAGTAAGCCTCAACGATGCAGATCCGACTTTTAAGACTGCGCTTCCGCCGCCGCCTGCGTAAAGGCCAGCGCCAGGTTGAAGACCTCAGTTCGCAGGCCGAGCAGAGTATCGAGACGCACCTGCTCAAACGCTTCGAACGGCTTGGGCAAATCCGTCGCTTCGTCATCGGTTGGCTGGGGCTGGTGCTGCTTCTACTTATCGGGCTGCTTATCCAGAACCAACTCTTGAGCGGCTATTTCCAGACTCTGGAACCAGTGGCCGGCGGCATCTACAACGAGGGTGTGCGCGGCCGCTTCACTAACGCCAGTCCGCTTTACGCCACCAGCGATGCCGACGCCACGGTATCGCGGCTGGTTTTCGCCGGCTTGCTCAAGTACGACAGCCACGGCAAGCTGGTCGGTGACTTGGCAAGTAGCTATTCGACCGATGACCACGGTGTCGTTTACACGGTGCACCTGAGGCCGAACCTGACCTGGCAGGACGGTCAACCACTGACCAGCGCAGACGTGCTTTTCACTTATCACCTGATACAGAACCCGGACGCCCAATCGCCCTTGCAAAGCAGTTGGCAGGGAATCGCCGTGACGACGCCCGACGCGCACACCGTGGTTTTCAAGCTGCCTGGTGCCCTGGCATCATTCCCGAACAACTTGACGAGCGGCATCGTACCGCAACACTTGCTGACTAATATCCCGCCGTCCGACCTACGTTCAGCTGATTTCAATACCGTGCATCCGGTCGGAGCCGGTCCGTTCAGCTGGCAGGCCATCCAAGTGGCAGGCAACGGCGACCCTGATACGGCCCAAGAGCAGATAGAGCTGACGCCTTTCAAAGATTACGCCGGCGGCCAGCCTAAGCTACAGAAATTCGTGGTACAGGTCTTCGCCTCTGAGCCGCAGCTGATCCAGGCCTTTGCCAGTGGCCAGCTCACTGCCGTTGAAGGCTTGAATGAGACGCCGCCGCAAGTCATGCACAAGGCATCGGTCGTACAACATAACCTGCCGCTGCGGGCGGCCAACATGGTGTTCTTTAAGACGACCAGCGGCGTGTTGGCGGACCAATCGGTGCGTCATGCCTTGGTGCAGGGTACCGAGGTGTCAAAAATTATCAAGGAGCTGGGCTATCCGACGAGGGCCGTGAATGAGCCGTTGCTGATAGGGCAGGCAGGCTATGACCCGGCGCTGGCTCAGCCGAAGTTTAATCTGACGGCCGCCAAAGCCGGCCTCGACGCCGGCGGCTGGCAAGCCGCCGCAAATGGCATGCGCTCCAAGGCTGGCCAACAACTGGAGTTTTCGCTGAGCGCCGCCAACACACACGAGGGTCACGTCGTCGGCAGCGAACTGCAGAAACAGTGGCGGCAGCTTGGTGTGAAACTGGATGTCGATTACCTTGACCCGGTCGATTTCCAAAACGCTATCTCGGCCCACAGTTATGACGCGGTGCTCGACGGCATCACAATCGGCGAAGACCCCGACGTTTTCGTTTACTGGGACAGTTCGCAGGCCGACATACGCTCGCCGAACCGCCTGAACCTTTCCGAATATAAGAGTTCGGCAGCCGACGCCAGCCTGGAGGCCGCCCGCAGCCGCATCGACCCGGCGATCCGCGCCGTCAAGCTCAAGGCTTTCCTGCAAACCTGGCAACAGGATGCGCCCGCTCTGGCACTCTACCAACCCCGCTTGCTCTACCTGACGAACGGCCCGGTGGCCGGCCTCGGCGACAATGCGCTTAACAGCCCGACTGACCGTTTCGCCAACGTCCAGAATTGGGAAATACGCGAGGCCAAGGTCACCAATTAGCTTGGCGGGAATAGGGTATACTGTGTTCGAGAGGAATTCACTTACCTGAAGAGGGCCAGATGAAACA
>DATIHM010000032.1:0-3323 GCA_035480695.1 Candidatus Saccharimonadia bacterium | reverse complement strand
GAGAGGTTTCCGCATTCGCTGCTATATTTGCTGGTATCGGTTTGGGTCTCTTTTACATTGCCGTCCAGAATAAATTCGGCCTTAGATACTTGCCCAGAAGCTTTGACCATTACACAAATCTTTCCTGTCCAGGTGGTGTCTTCGTAATTGTTGAATGTACCACTCTGCTGAGCCGCTTGTGCAATACTCGCAGGCAATTGCATTGCTGCCATTATTCCTACGACTATGAATATGAGTCTGTTGCGCATGTAAACCTATTATTTGCTTTAGTTAAGCATAAGCGTTATTAATCCATTTGGTCAATACTTTGTGTGCCGCCAAAAGTCGCCTGCCATCACAAGGATGACAAGCGACTTTTGGCTCCGGAGGCCGGATGGTGGCTACGCCACCTCCGCTCATCTGTGCTCGAAAATGCATTTCTGCGCGCAGATTTCGCTACACCGAACCTGCGGTTCGAGATTCGCGTCACGCGAATTCCATAGAAAACGCCGGGCATATCGCCCGACGCTTTCTATGGCTCCGGAGGCCGGATTCGAACCGGCGACCAATTGATTAACAGTCAACTGCTCTACCGCTGAGCTACTCCGGATTATTCACTATGAGATACTCGAAGCTTGGAAACTACCTGACTTGGAATTATAGGCATAGTTAACCTGGTGCGTCAATTGCTCTTGAAGCTAAGGCGAGCGAGGAGTATGTTAAGCACAAGCTCATTGAGAGAGGAGAGAGGTGACATGCCCGAAGCAATCGCTTTCCTGTTGTGTCCCAAGTGTCGGAACAAGCTCGAGCTGATGCCAAGCAACACCGACATTCACCGCTACAGCCAGCAGCCGGTGTACAACCACTTTCGCGTCAGGTGTGGTTGCGGCGGCAGTCACTTCTTCTGGCCCAGCGGTGAGCAGTACGAGCGAGCGTTCGCGGCCGAGTGCAAGGTGATGCCCGATCTCCGGGCGCCCACCTTCGTAGTCAGCCAGTACAACGCCGACCACTGCATCCTGCCGATATTCGAACCGACGACCAGGCACCAAGAAGAGATCGTGTGCTTCGTTGCCGCTCTGGACGGCCTGAGCCCGGAAACAATCTTCGCCGACGTCAAGAACGACCCCATGGCCACTCTGCCTCTGCAGTGGATCTAGGGGTCCTACCCAACAAGACCCCCCGAACACATCGGGGGGTCAGTCATGTTTGCACTTAAGCTTGCCGTTAGCTAGTAGCTTGCTTAAGCTAATCGTATGGTCGAAAAACTACTTTTAGATAAGCTATTATCCCGCCTTAAAAGCGGCGGATTAACCGTCACCTTTTGGGACGGAACTACCAAAAATTACGGCCTAGAAGCCACGCCAAAGCTAGGTATTAAAATCAATGACCCAGCAGTGGTTCGGGCCATTGGTAAAAACGTTAGCCTGGGCGTTGGCGAATCCTACATGGACGGGTCGATGGAGATCACCGGACCATTGGAAGATTTAATCGAGTTTGGCTACCGCAATCAGGAAGCCTTTGACATCGCCGGCGGCAACAAGCTATATAAAAAGCTGGCGCGTAACATTAAAGCCAACCAGCCCAAGTTAATTTCCTACCATTACGATTTAGGTAACGACTTTTACGAGTTGTGGCTCGACAAAGAAACATTGGGCTATACCTGCGGCTACTACAAAAAGCCGACCGACTCGCTCGAGGTCAGCCAGATCCAAAAATTCGACCACGTTTTAAACAAGCTGCAGCTGGATAAGAATAAAACCTTGCTCGATATTGGCTTTGGTTGGGGATATTTGCTGGTGCGCGCCGCTGAACGGTTTGGCGTCAAAGGCACCGGTGTTTCACTCAGCAAAGAACAGCTCAAGTTCGCCCAGCAACTAGCTAAAAAACACGGCGTCGAAAAACTAATCGACTTTAAATTAATGAACTACCAAGATCTGCCAGACTTAAAAACTCAGTTCGACCGGGTGGTCAGCGTCGGTTTTTTTGAACATGTTGGTCAAGGCAATCAGCGTACTTACTTTGACGTCGTCAACAAAGTGCTAAAGGACGGCGGCGTGTCGGTGCTGCATTGCATTAGCCAGCCACTAGAAGCGCCTATGGATCCGTGGATGGATAAGTACATCTTCCCTGGCACCTACTTGCCGAGCATTCGCGAAGTTACGGCACTTTTGCCGGAATACAATTTTCAACTCAAAGATTATGAAAATATTGGACCACACTACATCCCGACTTTGTACGGTTGGTGGGAGCGATTCGAAAAGCATAAGGACGAAATTATCAAAATGTATGACGAGAGGTTCTACCGCATGTGGCGGTTTTATTTGGCCGCCTCTATCGCCTCTTTTAGGCAGGGTGACATCAACTTGTCGCAGTGGGTTTTTAGTAAGGGCACTCGTAACGACTGGCCGCTGACCAGAGAATTCTTATACAAATAAACGAGTAGCCCCGGTCAAACTTCGACCGGGGCGTTGGCTGATGTCAGCCGTTTTCGCAATGCTTGCGCGCTGGGCACGTTGATCTGGCGTACTTGGTGGAGCCAGCTCATCAGCTTGATGAAGTACCAGCCTATATCGACCTGCCACCAGCATAGGCCTAGCCGGGCCGACGTCTGAAAAGCATGATGGTTGTTGTGCCAGCCTTCACCACCGCCAATGATGCCCATGAACCAGTGGTTGGTGCTTCGGTCGGCCGTTCGAAACGGCCGCCGGCCAAAGAAGTGGCAAATCGAGTTGATGCTCCAGGTTGACTGGTGCACCAACGCGGTGCGCGCTAGGCCGCCCCACAACAAGGCCTGCATGCCGCCCAGCCAACTGCGCGTTACCGCTAGGCCAATCAGGCCGGGTAGCGCCAACGATAGCACCACCCACAGCGGAAACAAATCACTGACGATGCGCAACGACCGACGACCAGTCAGATGCCTGGCGTAGTGCTCGATGTCGGTGCGCTCCGGCGCAAACAGCCAGCCAGTGTGGGCGTGCCACAGGCCGGCTAGTGCGCCCTGGGCCAGGTGCGGCGAGTGCGGGTCGCCAATTTTGTCGGCGTACTGGTGATGGCGCCGGTGATCGGCCACCCAGGCAAACAAACTGCCCTCGATCGCCATCGAGCCGGCCACGGCTAGTCCGACTTCGACCCACGGTTTGGCTTGGTAGGTCTCGTGTGTAAACAGCCGATGGAAGCCGTCCGACACGCCGACAATGGATAGCAGGTAGAAACCAGCCAGCAACGACAGGTCGAGCCAGCTAGCCCCGTAGCCCCAAAACAGCCGCCAGGCGACGGCGGTCAAGGCAAAAGCAAACGGCAAGCCGGTAAACAAGCCGGCGGCCAAGCGATTCAGCCTTTGTCTA
>DATIHM010000031.1:0-10294 GCA_035480695.1 Candidatus Saccharimonadia bacterium | reverse complement strand
CGGGCAAGGTGGCAGACAAGCGGATTATTCTGCCGCAATGCCAGAGGGTGGCTGCAATCGACGCTGCAAGCTTGCTAGTGCCACTAATAGGTGGCCAGTATTATCGGTTCGACTTCAATCAGCGCTCGCGTGACGAAATTTTGGGCAAGAAAAAACCTTCTTAGTTCCCGCGGCGTTTTTCGATGTAGGCTTTGATGAGGTGGTAGACGGTCGGGCCGAGCGTAATCAGCACGACGGCCGCCACGGCCAGCATGATGTAGTGGTCGACGTTCGGGATTTTGCTGCCGAACCAGTAGCCGATTAGCGTCACAACGGTTGCCCAGGCGATGTCGCCGATGGCGTCGAAGATGAAAAACCTGCGGTAGTCCATGCGGGCGACGCCGGCCACGGCGGGAGCGAAGGTGCGGATGATGGGCAGGAAGTGGGCGATAAGCATCGTCTTCGAGCCATACTTTTCGTAGAATGCTTCCGCCTGGTGAACGTATTCCTGCTTGAAAACCGGGCTGTCGGGCTTGCTGAACAGCCGCCGGCCATAGCGCTTGCCGATGTGGTAACCGACGTTGTCGCCGGCGATAGCTGCCAGAGCGATGACCGCAATCGTCAGAACGATCGGCAGCTTGCCCTGGGCCGCGAAAATACCGGCTGCCAACAGCAGCGTGTCGCCCGGAAAGAAAAAGCCGATGAACATGCCCGACTCGCCAAAAATTAGGGCTGCTATCAGAAGCAGCCCGCCGGCCTGGATGATATGATCGACATTAAACACTGCCTTTAGCCTAGCCGCTTTTGCTTCCGCCGTCCAGCGCTATCTGTTATAATAGGGCGAAAGAATTAAGAGGTTGTATGTCGAAGGATTCTATCAGTTTGAAACTTGAAACCCGTAAAGTGACCGGCAAGGCTGTGAAACACCTGCGGCGCGAAGGTCAGATACCGGCCGTCATCCACGACCACGGCAAGCCGTCGTTGCATGTCCAGGGCGAGGCACTGGAAATGCTCAAGGTCTGGCACAAGGCCGGCAAGCACCATCCGGTCGAGCTGACCGCCGGTGAGCAAAGCTATGTGGCACTTATCAAAGATGCCGAGTTCGACCCGAAGAAGCACCAGTTGCGCCATGTCGTCTTCAACGCCGTCGATGCGAACCAGAAGGTCGACGCCGAAATCCCGGTCAGGCCGCGCTACGACGAAGGCAATGAATCCAGCCCAGCCGAGCGGAACAGCCTTATCGTACTGACACAACTCGACAATGTGCAAGTCAAAGCCATTCCTACTAAGCTGCCTGACTTTTTGGAATATGACGCCGAAAAGCTGGTCGAAATCGGTGACCATGTGACAGTGGCCGACCTGATTATTCCGGAAGGTGTCGAAGTTGAAACCGAAGCCGAGCACGCTGTGGCGACCGTTTACGAACCGAGCGCCCTGGCTGCCGCCAACGAAGACGCCGGCGGCGAAGCCGAAGCCGAAGACGCCGAATCTGTCGAATCCGAGCACGAAAGCTCTACCGAAGAAGGCACCCAGGCCGCCGAAAACCAGCCGGGCGGCCACGAGCAAAAAGAGCCCAAACCATCCTCAGTCGAAGCAGCCAAAGAAGACAAAGAATAGTGCTATAGTTGGCTTATGCCACTGTTCAAGCCGCAGACGCTCCTCGACAAGACCTACGAAATCGGTATCATCATCAAAGGTATCGATGGTGTGCTCGAGCTGGTCGGCGGCCTGCTGATTCTGTTTCTCAGCCCGACGACCATCAAAGGTATAACCGAATTTCTGACCCAGGACGCGTTGCAGGAAAACCCACATAATTTTGTGGTCTTACGAGTGCAAGCAGCCGGCCACCACCTGGCAGCCGGCGAGCATCTGTTCGCGGCCGCCTTTTTGCTGACGCACGGGCTTGTCAAAGTCGTGCTCGTGACCTGCCTGCTGCTCAACAAGCTTTGGGCCTATCCGTGGGCGCTAGGTGCACTCGGGCTGTTTCTGGTCTACCAGGTTTATCTATTGGTGACCCAGCCGACGTTCAGCATGGCGTTCCTCAGCATTTTGGACGCTATCATCATCTGGCTGGTCTGGCGGGAATGGCAGAAGGTGCGCTCCAAGCCCGAACCCGCCGCCAAAGCCTAATTTTCTTCCAGGAAACCACCGGATTGGTGCGCCCACAAACGGGCGTAAGTACCGTTCTTGGCCAGCAGTTCTTTGTGCGAGCCCTCTTCAACCACTTTGCCTTCGTCGAGCACGATGATGCGGTCCATTTTCTGGATGGTGCTCAGGCGGTGAGCGATTACGATGGCGGTGCGGTTTTCCATCAACCTCCAAAGAGCGTCCTGGATCAGGACCTCACTTTCACTGTCGAGCGCCGACGTGGCCTCGTCAAGCACCAGGATCGGCGAGTTCTTGAGCATGGCGCGGGCGATGGCGACGCGTTGCCGCTGGCCGCCACTCAACTTGATGCCGCGCTCACCGACAAGCGTTTCGTAGCCTTTCGGGAGCTGGCTGATGAACTCGTGGGCATTGGCCATCTTGGCGACGCCTTCGATGACTTGCTGCGAAGCTGACTGGTCGCCGTAACCGATGTTCTCGGCCAGCGTACGGTGGAACAGTATCGGTTCTTGCGCCACGTACGAAATGTGTGAGCGCAAATCCGCCAGCTTGACATCGGCGATATTCTGTCCATCAATCGCAATCTCGCCGTTTTGGATATCCATGAAGCGCAGCAGCAGACGCGTAATTGTCGTCTTACCGCCACCGCTCGGGCCGACCAAACCGACCTTTTCGCCCGGCTTGATTTTCAGCTGGAGCTTTTTGAACAGTGGGTCGTCACGGTTTTCCGGATAGGCAAAACCGACATCCCTAAACTGCACTTCGCCACGGCGTATCTTAACTTTCTGTGGCTTGGCCGGGTCTTTAACGGCCGGCTCAATCTGCAGGATTTCCGTCATCTCTTTGGCGTCGCCCAGACCGCGGTTGATTTCGCGCACGGTGCGTCCGAATTGCCATAGCTGGTCGACTATCCGTCCGGAATAGTTGATTGCCAGGTAGAGCACGCTGACGTTAGTGCCGCCTTGAGTCACCGCTACCAAACCGATGAACAAAGCGACAATCTGGAAGCTGTTGGTCTGGAAATGGCTCAAGGCCTCTGTTTTCAACACCTCGATAGTTAGTACGTGGAATCGTCGGTGCACTCGGCCGCTGACTTTACGGAACCTTGCCGACTCATAATGTTCGCCGGCAAAGGCGCGGATGGTCGAGATGTTGGTAATGGCGTCGGCCAGCGCGGCCGTCTGTTCGCTTTCGGCCTCAGCGACTTCAACGTTGTAAGGCAATTGGCGGGTGATACGCCATGTCATAGTCGCCAGATAAACAACGACAATGCCAAGCATGACTAGTGCCAACGGCCAAGCTACGAAAAACAGCACGCTGATTGCCACGATTACGGTGACAATGCTCGGCACGATATTCCAGATGAAGCTATCCATTAGCCGTACGTATGAGCCGATAAACTTGTTGGTCTGCGACACCAGCGCGCCTCCGAAATGGTTGGCGTGGAAACTTTCGCTCTGGGCCTGCAGGTGGTCGTAGACGTCGTTGGCCACGTCGCGCTGGATATTCTCTTCCAGCCGCCAAATAGCAAACGCCTGCCCACGCCAACAAATCACGCCGGCCAGCATGAACGACAAGTAGGCTAAAAAGTAAGGTAGGTAATCGCTTAAATCGAGCTGCTGGTGATGGGCGTAGGCGATCTGCAGTTTACTGAAGATTTTGGCCACTATGAACGGCGGCACCAGGCCTTGCGTAATCACAGCCAAGGCTGCACCGGCTGCACCGGCCAAGAATAACAGCGGATAACGGCGCACGTAACGGGCATAAATGCGTAGAGTTAGAGCAGAAGTTTTAGGGTAGTTGTTTGGCATGACACCGCCTCCTGCGGCGTGTTAGTTTTTGGATTAAATATTTAAGATTTGCAGAGTCGAGAGTTAGCAACCGGCGAAGGCGGCTACAATCCGGGTCGTTTGTGTAGTAAGCATTTTTGGCCGCCTCCGTTAAATCACCTGTACAGATGAAATTGCTAAAAAGTATTTTCCATCTTATACTAAAGAGTTAAAGAATGCAAGAATTTACAACGATTTCGCCAACGACATGGGCCAAGAAAACGCAGCGCTGAAAGCAGACAAACGTCATGAAGATGACGATGATGAGGAAGATTCGAAAGGTTCGATTCTCCGTTTAGTTGAATCCCGTTCAGATAAGAAGCGTGAGCGGGAAGATGAAGATAGGCCGAAAACGCCATGGGAATTTTTCAACAAGCCGCCCAAAACGGTTGCAACCGCATCAAAGGCCGAGGTCCCGGTGGAGGGAGTCGTCTCAGATAACGAAAAACAGATGGCCACTAGCGCTCTGGCCGAAGAGGAAGCCCGGGCGGCTCCTGAAAACACCGATGAAGACGTGGTCGCCAAGGAATTCCTCGAGCGGGTGGCCGAGACCGGAGACATAGAGGCAGCTGCCGCGGACACGCTGGCTGAGATTGATGCGACTCCTGAAGAAGTGAAAGAGGTCATGAAAGCGTCTGACGAACCACCAGGCGAGACTGAGCCTGAGGACGAGGCGGAAGCCGAAGCTAAAGAGACTGCTGAGGCTGCGCCCGAAGAGATCGTGTTCGACCGGGCCGCGGAGGCCGGTCAAGATGAAACCGACGAAGAAGCGCCAGGCGGTGCGGGCGGCGGCACAGTCCCGCCAGTCCAGCCGCCGGTAGCTCATGGTGGCCATGGTGCCGGTGGCGTTCCGCCGCATGGGCCGCAACCACCATTAGGCCCAGGCTCGCCGGCCGGTTTCTCGGCGCCAATCCCGACGTCTTCAGGCAATATCTACAATGCACCGATTACCCCGGCGTCATCTTACGCCGAACGCTACGACCAAGGAAATCCGGCTGTTACCGCGCTGATTGGCGGAATCATCGGCTACATGATCGGGCGTCGCCGCGGTCGGATCAAGGCCGAAAAGCGGCTGATACCGATTCAGAAAAAACTTGAGAAACAGGTCGACGATTTGCACTGGCAGATCAAGAGCAAAGAGAAAGCCATACGCAAAGTCGCCGCCGAGAAATCGCGGAATGATGGCGCCTTGGTGATTGAGAAAGTTGCGTCGTCGCGCGCGGCGCGGGCGGCCGAGAAGGCCAAGTCCGTACCGGCTGAGCGGGCACAGTCAAGCCGCCGCGCCGCGCCGGAAGCCAGCCTACTCCATAGTGACACGACCCACGAACATCTGGGCCACATGCTCGTTACGGCCGAAGCTGCCCGCCAGAAACGACCGAAGCAGCCGGAACAAATCCGCACATCTAAAAATGAAACCAACCGCCTCGAGCACATCCCGGAACACCTTCGCACACGTAATGTTGAAACGCTCAACCGCACGGACTTGTTGGCTCTAAGTGAGCGGATTATCGTTGATGGGACGTCTCTGCGTCAGATTTACGAAACGCATCTCATCGGCGAGCGCGGCCTGCGCCGCCTGATTGTCGAACACCTGCGCGGCGGCGACGTCAAGAAAATCCTGCGCCGCGAAATCGTCGAGCACGAAATCGACTTCGAACGCGACCCGGTCTTGCGCGACCTACCGGCCGACAGTTCCCAGGCAAAGCCGTCGGCAAGCGCGACTGCCAGCAAACAGACCCTGAACCAGCTCTTCGAGCAAGCCTCGGCCGGCTTAGGCGGCGAAACCGATGCCCTAGCCTATTACAAGGCGCGCGCAGCTTATGAAGCCCAGGAGCAGCAAGAGCAATCTGACCACCGGCGCTTGGTCGACGTCGGCTTCGGCATTGTCATCACCGCACTGGTCGCTGTTATCCTCATCCTTTACGTGATGCGCCACTGATATAATAGACAGATGCAAAAAATTATCTTGTTCTATAAGTTTGCGCCAGTCCAAGATACGGAGGCTTTGCGGCTTTGGCAACGCGCGCTTTGTGAAAAGCTCAACCTGAAAGGCAGGCTGATAATCGCCGAGCACGGCATCAACGGCACTCTCGGCGGCAACCTCAAAGACCTTAAAGCCTATGTGAAGGAATTCAAGACCTACGAACCTTTCAAAGAGACTGCTTTTAAGTGGAGTGAGGGCCGCCGCGATGACTTCCCGAAGCTGAGCGTCAAAGTCCGCCCGGAAATCGTCACCTTCGGTGTGCCTGGAAAAATAAAAGTTGACGGAAAGGGAATCGTCGGCGGCGGCAAACACCTCAAGCCTGAACAAGTCCACGAGCTGATCGGTAAACGTGGCCAAGATGTCGTGTTTTTTGACGGGCGGAACTCTTACGAAGCCGAAGTCGGCCAGTTCAAGGACGCGGTCGTGCCGCAAGTACGCCACACCCGCGATTTCGCGCAAGAGCTCGAAGACCCCAAATACGACGGAATCAAGACCAAACCGGTCGTCACTTACTGCACCGGCGGAATCCGCTGCGAAGTACTCAGCATGTTAATGAAAGAAAAAGGCTTCGAAGAGGTCTATCAGATCGATGGCGGCATCGTTAAGTATGGCGAGGAGTTCGGCGACGACGGTTTGTGGGAAGGCTCGCTTTATGTCTTTGACGGCCGCATGGGCACTAAATTTTCCGATTCGGCCAAAGACATTGGCGCTTGCGTGCACTGCAGTGCCAATACCAGCAATTACGAAAACTGTGCCGACAAAAGCTGTAACGACCTATTCTTGCTCTGCCGGGTTTGCACCAGGAGCCAGAACCGTTGTAGTAAGCATCATTTGGTAGGTTTGGCGGAAAATTGAACGTGCCTCTGCTCTAGCAAAATTGGCTAGCGCGGCCATTCCCTCAACGTCTTCCATGTCTGGCTTATCGAGATTCTTGACTAGCATCACTAGGCTCTTACCTGCCTTGGAGGCATAGCGTTGCTCGTGGGTGATGAGGCTGCATAAGAGAGGATCAAATCTTCTGTCGCCAAATCTTTCTGCCTTTGACGAATCTTCAGACTCCTCAGCCAAGAGGCCCTGAACTGGAATATCACCTATACCTTTTGGAATAAGCACGATATTCAAATAATATACCTGCCATGTGAACAGTCAAGCGGTAAAATAGAAGTAGTGAACAAGATATTGGAGAAAAAGTTAGAAGAGTTGCCTAAAACGCCGGGCGTCTATTTCCATAAAGACGCTAAAGGCGAGATTATTTATGTGGGGAAGGCAGCGGTGCTGCGCAACCGCGTGCGGCAGTATTTTCAAAAATCACGCGGGCGAGACCCCAAGACTGAAGCGCTGGTCGTCGAAATCGCCGACCTGGATTGGATGTGCGTCGACAGCGAAATCGAGGCGCTCTTTTTGGAAGCCGAAATGATCCGTCGTTACATGCCGCGCTATAACATCGACCTGCGTGACGACAAAGCCATGAGCTACATCCGCATCGACTACGACAGCGATTATCCGACAGTCACGACCACGCGCCGTCCGCTCGACGACGGTGCCCGCTACTTCGGGCCGTACTTCAGCACCCTGGCGGTGCGCCAATCCCTTAAATTATTGCGGAGGATTTTTCCGTTTGCGACCCGCAAGATTCCCGGCCAGAAACGGGCGACACTTCATTACCATTTAGGGCTTGACCCGGGCCTTGAAGAAGGCCGCACCAGCCTGGAAGATTACAGAGCGAATTTACGCAAGCTCATCGCGATAATCCAGGGCAAGCGAAAAAACATCATCAACGAGCTGGAGCGTGATATGAAGCGTGCTGCTAAAGCCCAGAATTTTGAGCAGGCCGCCAGACTACGCAACCAGCTTTTCTGGTTGCGAGGCTTGGACACGCAGGTTATTTTCAGCGACAAGGAATTCCTTGACATAAGTAAAGACCACGCCTTGAATGAGTTAGTTAACCTGTTAAGCTTAGACAATTTCCCCTATAGGATTGAAGGTTACGACATCAGCCACCAACAGGGCAGCGACGTCGTGGCCAGCATGGTGGTGTTCACGAATGGGGTGAGCAACAAAGCCGAATACCGCAAGTTCAAGACCAAGTTCGACCATAATAATGACTTTTATAATATGAACGAGACTCTCAAGCGGCGCCTCGCCGAGCGTAACCGAAAAGCCTGGGGTTTGCCAAGCCTTGTCCTGATTGACGGGGGCAAAGGTCAGCTCGATGCTGCTATAAAAGCGCGCGACGCCTCGGGGTACCAGCAGATCCCGTTCATAGGACTGGCCAAGCGGGAAGAACAGGTCGTCATCCAAAAAGGTAAGTCGAACGTGACACTTAACGAGTCAACTTTGCAAGGCCTAGGCGGTTTTACCTCTGAAAGCGAAGACTTTATTCTGGTGAACCTGCCGCACAACACCAATCTGGTCAAATTGCTGCAAAGGATCCGCGATGAGTCGCACCGCTTCGCGGTCAGCTACCACTCGGTACTGAAAGTTAAGCGCCAGACGGCCAGCCTGCTCGACGATGTGCCCGGAATCGGCCCGGCCACCCGCAAAAAGCTGCTCAAAGCTTTCGGTTCGATGCGGGGCATTTCAGAAGCCGGCGAAGATGAGCTGGCCCAGGTCTTAGGCAGGCCCAAAGCCAAGGTACTTGCCAAATACTTAGTGAAGGATGGGTAGAGCCAGGTTTTCGGCCAGGTATTTTTTGTATAAGTCGATGCTGTCGATATGGTCGAAAGCCGTTTTGGCGCGTGCCGGCAACTCGTTTAGCGGATACCAACGTACTTCATCTGATTCCCAGTCCGGCTGGCCAGTTTGCTCGACGGCTTCGCAGAAAAATACGAACGAGATGTTCTGCCGGTCTTCGTTAGGCCGGTTCGGGTTGTCGATGTAGGTTAGCAATGTCAAATCTTTGATTTTCCAGCCTGTCTCTTCGAAAACTTCGCGGGCCGCCGCTTCGGCCACCGTCTCGTCGCGGTCGACGAAACCGCCGACAATTCCCCACTTGCCACCTTCCAGCAGTTTAGCAGTCCGTTTGACCATCAGGATTTTGTCGTCTTTCAAAACCAAAGTATCAACGACTGCGTGCCGCAGCGATGCCTGGTTGCCATCTTCGAATTCACACGTGATCATAAGCCGATTATAGCAGCGCCTGGTTTGCTATAATGTGAGATTAATTATGGAATCACGCTTTTCGAGCGATTTTTTTGCTGGCAACCGCCAGCGCCTCAGGCAGTTGTTCACCGGAACGGCGCCCATCGTCATGTCGGCCAACGGCTTGCTGCAACGTGGCGGTGACAGTACCTATGCCTTTTCGCAGGATGCCAACTTCTGGTATCTGACAGGCATTGACGACCCGGATATCGTGCTGGTAATTGACCGCGACAACGAATATCTGATCGTGCCTGGCCGCTCAGCCGTGCGCGAGGCGTTCGACGGCAATGTCGACACGGAAGCGCTTTCCAACCGGTCGGGCATCAAACAGGTTTACGATGACAAGGAAGGCTGGGAGCGCTTGGGCGGCCGCCTGAAAAAGGTCAAGCACGTGGCGACGCTGTCGCCGCCCCCGGCTTACGTGGAGCATTTCGGACTCTACACAAACCCGGCCCGGGCGGTTCTGGTAGAGAAGTTACTGAGTTTTAGGGAAGGGCTGGAGCTGCTGGATATCTCGCCCCATCTTATCAGGATGCGTATGGTCAAGCAGCTGGAGGAGCTGGCGGCAATGAAATCAGCCATCTCGATTACCGAAGCAGCCATAAAGGAGGCGACGCGGCCGGCCAAGCTTGGCAAATACGCCTACGAATATGAGCTGGAGGCCGAGATTTCGCGCGGTTTTCGCCGGCGCGGCTCTACAGATGCCTTCGAGCCGATAGTCGCGTCCGGCGAAAGGGCCTGTACGCTGCACAACGTGGCGAACGACGGCCGGCTGGCCAGCGGGGAATTGATTATCATCGATGTCGGTGCCGAGGTTGAACATTATGCGGCCGACATCTCGCGTACCGTCAGCCTCGGCCAGCCGTCGCGGCGCCAGCAGGCCGTCCACCAGGCGGTGCAGGATGTCCAGAATTTCGCACTCGGACTCTTGAAGCCAGGTGTTTCCATGAAAGATTACGAGCAGAAAATTGAGAATTTCATGGGTGAGAAGCTGCGCGAGCTCGGGCTTATAAAGCTGATTGACCACGAAAGCGTCCGCCGTTTTTACCCGCATGCCACCTCACATTTTTTGGGCCTGAACGTGCACGATATCGGCGATTATGAGCGACCGCTCGAGCCGGGCATGGTGCTGACTGTCGAACCGGGCATCTACATCAAAGAAGAGGCTGTCGGCGTGCGCATCGAAGATGACGTGCTAATCACAAAAACCGGCTGCAAAGTGCTTTCGGCCAAGCTGCCAAAGAATCTCTAAGGA